>NZ_OY782764.1:2445000-2745000 GCF_963678225.1 uncultured Cohaesibacter sp.
TGACGGCAGAGCAAAATGCGGAATTGAATAGCGTTACCAGTGCGGCCTTGATTGGTTTGGTGGTAATGACGCTCGCCGCAATCGGTCTGGCCATTCTCAACAATGCTATTATTTCGCGCCCGCTGAAAAAGATGGTCAATGTGACTGGCGCGTTGGCGGATGGTGATCTTAGCGTAGATATTGACAACAATCGCGGCGATGAAATCGGCAAGATGTATCAGGCACTGTCCGTGTTCCAAGTGAACCTCAAACGCTCCAAGGAGCTTGAACTGGAGGCGGAAGAACAGCGCAAGCAGGCTGAAGTCAATCGCAAGGAAGAAATGCGTCGACTGGCTGACGAGTTCGACAATGTCGTCGGCTCCATCGTAGCCAAACAGGCCGAGTTGTGCGGGCAAATGGAGCAAAACTCCTCCCATCTGGCCAGTAAAGCCGGGCAGACCGTGGAGCGCTCGGTTGCAGTGTCCGCGTCCACCCAGCAGGCCAATGCCAATGTACAGGCTGTTGCAAGCGCGACCGAAGAACTGTCTGCGTCCATTCAGGAAATCTCTGGACAGGTGACCAGTGCAGCACGGTTGGCCAATGAAGCCAATCATGAGGTTGAACTCACCAGCCAGTCTGTTGCCGATTTGCAGCGGGTTCTGCAGGAAGTGGGCTCTGTCACCCGCCTCATCAATGACATCGCAGAACAGACCAACCTGCTGGCTCTGAACGCGACCATTGAGGCTGCTCGCGCCGGAGAGGCTGGTAAGGGCTTTGCGGTTGTGGCTGCCGAGGTGAAGGATCTGGCAAACCAGACCGCCAAGGCGACTGAGGAAATCGACCGTCAGCTGACCAACATGGAAAATGCTGCCAACAGCTCGATCAGCGCAACGGAAACCGTCGCCAACAAGGTGCTTGAAATCACCGAGCAGACGACGGCCATGGCCGCTGCAACCGATCAGCAATCGGCCGCGACTTCAGAGATCGCCCAGAATGTGAATGAAGCGGCAACCGGCACCAACCATGTGAGCCAGGACATCGAAACCGTCTCCGGCATCGCTCAGGAAACCGGTGATCTGGCAACCTCTGTGCAGAATATGATTGCAGACATGAACAACCAAACCCGTGAGCTGCAGGACAAAGCCGATAAATTCATCAAGCATGTGCTTGCTGCTTGATAAGCCCAAGGGCCAAGAGATTGATTGATGAAAAGCCAAAAGCAAGGGCCGGTTTTCACCGGCCCTTTTCGCGTCTGGCAACGCGTTCGTTGGCAGCCCCTTTGCCGGTGTGTCGTTGGGCAAGGGGACAGGGGCTGCCGACTTTATGGAGTTCGGTTACTCCATTTCGGGGATGAGATGGCCTTCATAGGCCGCAATGAGTTCTTCCTGAGAGAGAACCCCATCGGTGTCTGTGTCGGCTGCGGTGAAAACCTGCTCAACATTTTCAAGCGCCGGATAAGCAGCAGAAAATTCTTCCAGAGTGACCACGCCATCGCTATTGGCGTCCATTATCGTGATGTCCTGAGCGACAGCTGGCACACTCAGGGCCGCGAGAGCTCCGGTCAAAATCAATAATTTCTTCATTTGGCTTCTCCTTGTATATATTTGTTTTATCGTCATTAATGCGCGTTGCATCGGCAGCGCACAGCCATTTGAGCCGGCGACTGGGGCAAAATCCGAGCGATTGTGGGGTCAGATTGTGCACGCCTCAATATGTGACTAAATTACAACAGGTGAATGCGTGAAAACGCGTAAGGGTGGCGTTTGATCAGGTGAGCGCCATGGAGAGAAGGATTAATTTTTGTTAAGAAAAGCCACGCATTGAAACGCTACCGCTTGCATGATTCAAAAGAAGAAATGCACCCATCCGGGCAGTGAATATCTTGACCGACGAGCAGGGAAAAAGCCAGAGACCCGACTCGAAAGATCGCAAATCATGACCGATCTGTGACGGACTACGCGAAATCGCCACAGTTGGAACAGGTCTATAAAGAGAGTTGCCGGGCCAGAAGCACAGATGACAAGAAGAAGCGGCGCTAGAGGCTATCGGTCATGAAGAGGATCATCGGGGGCGTCGGTAATCGAAAAGTGACTGAAGCTGCATTGGAAGCCCTTCAGCTCGGAAATGTCTCTGAGGGGAGAGCAGGCCATCGGGCCGATCAGAACCTCTTCTGGCGCCTCGAAATTGGCAAGACGCATCAGGCGCCAACTGCCAGATCTATCCTTGTAGTGCGTGTAAATGATGTTCCCCTTGCGGACCAGTCGCACAGCCTGCGGGCCGGACAAGGTTGGGCAGGGAACGGCTGACCAGTCGGACGAGCCCTGTGTGACAACGGTCGTATAATTTGTGGCGCGATCAAAATACTCGACGCCGCATTTGACCCAGTGGGTCCTGTCAACGCGCATCATCAGTCCGACCTGATCATAAAGCACGTCATACTGGCCGGTGAATTCTGCAATTGCTGCAAAGTCACCTTGGCAAGGCACTGCAAAGAAATGCCCGCTATCGGGATGAGAGCCATGGTCCGTTTCTCGCCAGAAATCGGATTTTGGCTCCGCCACCAAAGAGAGGGCATGGGGATGGAAGGTCCAGCGAGTTGGCTCATTATGCCAGCTTGCTGACGAAAGGAATGAGAGAGGCATGGCAGGACCCTTTAAGTCGGTTCAAGGGCCATCAGGATAGCAAATCGCGGCAAGCACGAACAGGTAATCGCCGACAATCAATAGTCGAAGAATTTTCGGAATAGTAAAAAACTTAAATTTTCAGATAGATAGAGATAGTGCGCTAAAATGTCTGGGGCACGGAAAGACTGTCAAGAAAAAATAATTTCGGGCAGCTGGGGCATTTTGCAGATGTCCGGCCTTCGCAATGCTGCCCGTGCGGCTCTGCGGATAGGAGCGAGTATGCATGGAGTAGGTTTGGCAAACAAAGAAAAAGGCCGGTCAGAAGACCGGCCTTTCCCTAAGAACTAAGCAGTGTGCCTAGAGCTTCATGATTACATCATGCCACCCATGCCACCCATGCCGCCCATGCCGCCCATATCAGGCATTGCAGGACCAGCACCTTCCTTGGCCGGTGCATCAGCAACCATGGCTTCGGTGGTGATCATCAGACCAGCGATGGATGCTGCGTCCTGCAGAGCAGTGCGAACAACCTTGGTCGGGTCGATGATGCCAGCTTCGATCATGTTGACATAAGCTTCGGTCTGAGCGTCGAAACCGAGGGTGGCATCGCCTTCCAGAACCTTGTTGACAACGATGGAGCCTTCAACACCAGCATTTTCTGCGATCTGACGGATCGGAGCCTGCAAGGCACGCAGAACAATCTTGATACCAGCTTCGATGTCGAGATTTTCAGAAGAGAGCTTTTCAACTTCCTGAGAAGCACGCAGAAGAGCGGTACCACCACCAGGAACAATACCGGCTTCAACAGCTGCACGGGTAGCGTTCAGGGCATCGTCAACGCGGTCTTTGCGTTCTTTCACTTCAACTTCGGTTGCACCGCCAACGCGGATAACAGCAACACCGCCAGCCAGTTTAGCAAGACGCTCCTGCAGTTTCTCACGGTCATAGTCAGAAGAAGTTTCTTCGATCTGAGCTTTGATCTGAGCAACGCGTGCTTCGATGCCTTCTTTGGCGCCAGCACCATCAACGATGGTGGTGTTTTCTTTGGTGATGTTGACCTTCTTGGCGGTGCCCAGCATGTCGAGGGTAACGCTTTCGAGCTTGATGCCAACGTCTTCAGAGATAACGGTACCACCGGTCAGGATAGCGATGTCTTCGAGCATTGCCTTACGACGGTCGCCGAAGCCAGGAGCCTTGACAGCAGCAATTTTCAGGCCGCCACGCAGTTTGTTGACCACGAGGGTAGCAAGAGCTTCGCCTTCGATGTCTTCTGCGATGATGAGCAGTGGACGGGAAGACTGAACAACGCTTTCAAGGATAGGAAGCATCGGCTGCAGGTTGGAGAGCTTTTTCTCATGCAGCAGGATGAACGGGTCTTCCAGATCAGCAACCATCTTCTCGGTGTTGGTTACGAAGTATGGAGACAGGTAACCACGATCGAACTGCATGCCTTCAACGACTTCCAGTTCGGTTTCTGCGGTTTTGGCTTCCTCAACGGTGATAACACCTTCGTTGCCGACTTTCTGCATGGCGTCAGCGATCATTTTGCCGATTTCAGCTTCGCCGTTCGCAGAGATGGTGCCAACCTGGGCAACTTCTTCAGAAGAATTGATGGTTTTGGAAGAGGCTTCCAGAGCTTTGTGTGCTTCAGCAACAGCTATGTCGATGCCGCGCTTCAGGTCCATCGGGTTCATGCCGGCAGCAACGGATTTTGCGCCTTCACGAACGATAGCCTGTGCCAGAACGGTAGCGGTCGTGGTGCCGTCACCAGCGATGTCGTTGGTTTTGGAAGCAACTTCACGCACCATCTGTGCGCCCATATTCTCGAACTTGTCTTCCAGTTCGATTTCCTTGGCAACAGATACACCATCTTTGGTGATGCGCGGAGCGCCGAAGGATTTTTCGATAACAACGTTACGACCTTTAGGGCCGAGGGTGGTTTTCACAGCGTTTGCGAGAATATCTACGCCACGCAGCATTTTTTCGCGTGCATCAGCACCGAACTTGACTTCTTTAGCAGCCATTTTAGCTTTTCCTGAAATCTAGATTACTTGTAATAAGAGGCGGTTCGACTAAGGATTCCGGCGATTAGCCCAGAATGCCCAGAATGTCGGACTCTTTCATGATCAGCAGGTCTTCACCGTCGATTTTGACTTCGGTGCCGGACCATTTGCCAAACAGAACGCGGTCGCCTGCTTTGCATTCGCAAGGAACAAGCGTGCCGTTGCTGTTGTAGGCGCCTGCGCCAACTGCAACTACTTCGCCTTCGGATGGCTTTTCTTTAGCGGTATCAGGAATGATGATACCACCAGCGGTTTTCTCTTCGGATTCAACGCGACGAACTACGACGCGGTCATTCAGAGGACGGAATTTCATTGTCTGAACTTTCCCTAAGCTGTTTTGCAGCCTCCCGGACCCATTTACGGGCATTGCATGCCCCTAAATTGCTAGCGGCATCCGAGCAGTCTGCTCCTCGATTAACAAGTGCATTAGCACTCTCTTATGGGGAGTGCTAACAGCGTCCTTCATTTAGGGGCAGTGGGATCAGAAGTCAATGAACCGATCAAAAAAAATGTGATCGATTTGGTTGCAATGCAAAATGAAGCAACCGAATAGGCCCATGCTCTATGCTGCATGGAGGGGCACTTATAGCCGTTCTCGGCTTGTCTGTTAAGGGGGGGGGAGAAAACAAACCGACAACCACTCTATATATATCGGACTCTTTAAAGGTATTCAGAAAAATAAATATGATAAAATGTGGATTTCGGGATGTTGGTTTCAATTGAAACCGTAGTTTGGAAGAATAGGTTTCAATTTAAATTAGATAATTTTGTATATATACGTATTTGAGAGATTTTTACTGATAAGTTATGTGGTTTAGTCCTTTTTTAATGTGAAAACGTGAGATTGACGAGCAGAAAAGGGCATGAAAACTGCCTTCTAAATTTGTGAGTATTATCTGGTCTCTCTCAGTCGGTCATATTATGTTGAGTAAATTCTTTTCCTTTCTGACCATACGCCAGCGGATCGCCGCGCTTGTGGTCCTGATGCTTATGGGCTTCATCGGTATGCTCGTGGTCAACGGTCAAACCACTGCGATGCTGAATGAAGCGCGAAAAATGGAGCAGGCAACCCAGCAAAGAGCACGCCTGTTTCAAGACCTGCAGGCTGTCAGCCTCAAGGCTGCCAAATTGTCAGAAGAATTTCTGCTGGAGCGGGACAAGAGCAAAGCCGATGCGACGACCGACCTGTTTGCATCTGCTTTGGCGAAGCCTGTCGATGAAGAGATCTTGGGGTCCTTTGGCAATGACTATCATGACAGCCTCGATCAACTGACCAATGCAGCGCAGATTTTCTCTGATATCAGAAAATTGAGGGAAGAGGTCGGATTGGGCGAAGAGGATGGCTTGCGCGGCAATCTCAATGCGGCCGTCAGGCGCGCGGGCGAGAAGCTCTCTTCCTTTGCCAAGAAATACAAATTGGGCCCGGCTGCCGGAGCCGTTGAAGCCCGCATGCTTCAGCTGCGCCATCACGAAAAGGACTATATGCTTTTTGGTGATCCGGGGATTATTGAAAAGTTTGACGCCTCTTATGATGACCTGATCAAATCGATGAAGCCGGCCGGCTTCAAGATTGTCGGACGCATGGAGATGAAGGGGTTCCTGAAGGTCTACCGGCAGGATTTTGCTGATTGGGTGGCTGGCAAGAAGGCGCTCGATGAGAAGGTTCAGCTGTTCCGTCAGACGATCAGCAAACTGGTGGCCAATGTTGAAAGTCAGTCTCAGGATGCCTTCGAGCTGGGGACAGCCCAGATGGCCAAGGCCCTCGCACAGAAGGAAGCCGCGGAGAGAAGCTTTTATGGCATCACCATCGGCATCGTTCTATTGACCATATTATTCTCGCTGTTGATCGCACGCTCGATCACTGGGCCACTTGCACGCCTCGCCGACGTCATGGATCGCATTCGGGTGAATGACCTCTCGGTCGAGTTGCCTGAAATTCGCTCGCGGGATGCCTTGGGGCGTTTGTCCGTTGCGGCACGCAACTTCCTTGAGTCCGTTATCCAGAGCAAGCGCCTTAAAGACAATGCCAAGCTTGATCGCCAGAAGGAACTGGATCGGCAAGCAGCCCTTGAGCAAATGCTTCAGAGCTTCCGTCAGGAAACAGATCAGGTAATGCAGCGTGTTTCCTTTCAGGCGCGCGAGGTCATCAAGCGGACGGACAGTCTCAACGAGATTTCTCACAGTGCACAGGATTCCTCTGAGCTGGCGCGGGCCTCGACCGCATCGAGCGTTTCCCATGCATCTGCTGTCAGTGAAAAGGCACAGGAGCTGCAATCAGCGGCCAGCGACATTATCGAACAGACCGAGAAAGCTCATCGGGTTGTCGGCGAGGCCGAGGCTGTCTCCAATTCAGCCAACGGCACCATGGACAAGCTCAACAAGGCCACCGGCCAGATCGGCGATATCGTGGAAATGATCGGCAAGATCGCAGCGCAAACCAATCTTCTGGCTCTCAACGCCACCATCGAGGCGGCCAGAGCCGGAGAGGCGGGCAAGGGCTTTGCGGTCGTGGCCGAGGAGGTCAAGGAGCTGTCCTCCCAAACAGCCAAGGCGACGGAAACGATTGCAGCCCAGATTACAGATGTGCAGCAGGCAGCCTCGGAAACCGGGACCCTGATTCACACCATTTCCGACATGATTGCGGGCGTCAATGAAGTCACGAGAGCCATCGCTGAGGCCGTGGATGTGCAAAAGCAGGCGACCACGCATATGGACGGCGACATCACGATTGCGCTCAAGGAGAGCCGTGGTGCCAGCGACCGGGTCGCTAGTGTGGCAGAAACCATCGCACAGTCGAGCCGCGAGGCAGAAGCCTTCAAATCGGTTTCAACTCAGCTGGAGGATGTCATCGCCAATATGGAAGGCTCAGTGCATGCCTTCCTGGATGCCGTCGAGCAGGATCTGGGGGCGCGCCGGACAGAGATGAAAGCCGAGATCGAAGCCGCTTAGGATTTCGGGATGTGAAGAGTTGCGTTCAGGAGTTACCAAGGCAGCCCCGAACCAGATGGGCGAGCACCGCATTCAGGCGTTCGTCCAGAGTGCCACTTACCGTGATATGGTCAAATTCCCTGAGCTCGGTCTTGAAGCGTTTGAAGAAATGCGGCCTGTGATCCGGAGCGTCTCGCTGACCGTCATCCACCCATGGCCAATCCAGATCACACAGTACATAGAGCCGTGGCTGATAGGGTGTCATCTTTAGGCGTCGCTTGTGCCGCTCGGACCATTGCTCCCATTGCGCCCAGAGGGGGCTGTTCATCTCATCGGCATAATAGTGTGCGCTGTAGACTAGCGAAGAGATCAGGTCTGTGTCGCAAATCAGCACCTTGTTTTGTGAAGATGCTGCTTTGGCGCCGCGCTCCTCATTCACCCATTGGCCTTGCGCTACGGGTATAGCGTCTTCAAGCGTCAGACTGCCTTGCTCTTCGAAATAGTCGCGCAAATATTCAGGGACCAATATGCCGTCCAGATGCTCGGCGAGCGCTTGGGCGAGGGAAGACTTGCCGGTGCTTTCCGGGCCAGTCAGGATGAGACGGGGCAGACGGGAAAAAGGCATGGTTTTGGTGCTTCCATTGAGAGCCAACACGCTTGTTTTGTCTCAAAGCACACAGAATTTGTCAATGCCGCCGTATGTCACCAGCTGGCACCCGCTGAATACGGCCGCCTTGCACCAATAGGGCAGGATCAGGCAGAGGCAGGATCAGTCTTTTTGCCCGAAGGGACCGCCTTGACACCCTGAACGATTTCCTCGACCTCATGGGCCACAGCTTCCATCTCTTGGGCAATGGCTTCGGCTTCCTCTTCAGAGGCAGTCCAGGAGCGATCCGGCGTGGTCCAGTCGCTGGTTGCCGTCCGGCGTTCCCACCAACGCATGGCGAGGCCAAGGCTCACGCCAACCCCGATGGCAACCGTCAGATCCACCAGAACGGTCAGAACAAGGGTCAGGACAAGAAGGAAGAGATCGCTGCGCTGTCCTGCAGCATAGCTTTTCCATTTGTGTGGCTCGCTCATGTTCCACGCGGTCATCATCAGAAGTGCCGCCAAAGCTGGCATTGCTAGATTGCCAGCAAGCGGGGCGGCGATCAGCATGACAAGCAGAACCACAATGGCATGCACGATGCCGGCAACAGGCGTCTGGCCACCAGCCTTGACGTTGGTTGCCGTGCGGGCAATGGCGCCCGTGGCAGGCAGGCCCATGAAGAGCGAAGAGGCGATGTTGGCAAAGCCCTGAGCGGTCAACTCCGCATTGGGGCGGTGATTGCCATCAATCATCCGGTCGGCCACCATGGCCGAAAGAAGAGATTCAACACCGGCCAGAAAGGCGATGATGAGAGCTGAAGGGAACAGTTCAACGATGCGTGCCCAACCAAGATCAGGCAGGGACGGAACCGGCAGGCTTTGTGGCAGTGCCCCGAAGCGCGAATAGAGGGTTTCGACCGGCAGATGGAAAGCCACGATCATCAGCGAGCCAAGCGCCACAGCAACAATAAGGCCGGGAAAGCGCGGGAAGGCCTTGCGCAATCCGATGATCAGAGCCAGCGTGACCATGGCAACGCCAAAGGCGGGCAGGTTGAAGCTATCGCGGGCATGCCACAGGGCAGGGATCTTTTCAAGAAAGTCAGCCGGAACAGATGCCAGCTGTAGCCCCATGAAATCCTTGAGCTGGCTGGACGCAATGATGATGCCGATCCCGATGGTGAAACCATTGACCACCGCTTCAGGAATAAACGCAATCAACCGGCCAACCCGGAAATAGCCCGCCAGAACCAGAATGATGCCTGCCATGAAGGTCGCCAAAACAAGCCCATCATATCCATGCGTTGCGATCACATTAAAAACAACCACGATGAAGGCGCCGGTCGGCCCGCCGATCTGCACGCGGCTACCGCCGAGCAGCGAAATGAAGAAGCCGCCAATAATCGCAGTGACCAGCCCCTTGGCCGGATCCGCACCCGATGCGATTGCAATCGCAAGGCTGAGTGGCATCGCTACCATCGCAACAGTGATCCCGGCTATGCAGTCGGAGAAAAACTGGTCGCGGTTATAGGTTTTACAGGTCGTAAGAATCTTTGGCTGGCGCATAGCATTAAGCTGACTGGTACGGAGGTGGCGGATCTTGCTGTCCGTTGGGGGAAGTCTTTTGACTATTGTCTAACAGGCTTCGTTTCAAGCCTGAATAGATCACAGCTTCTATGCATAAATAATGTGGCTAGCACTCGTCAATCTGCACAATCGTATATGTGCATATTGAAGTCATTTTATGGGAAAGACCGAAAGGGGAGGAATTGGCGCTTAGGGGCCTCTATCCATGAAGCCAAGAAGGCTTCATGGTCGATGCATGACCGTCAGGCGATCTGACGATCATGTTCGAATTCGAGATCCATATTGTGATCGCTCAAAGAGATAGTCTTGCGGAAATGAACCCGCAGAAGCTGGTCACGTCCATGAGACGGCAGGGCACGATGGGTTTCGGCAAAGCCGCGACGCGCATAAAAGCTCCTCAATTCGTCCATCACTTCCGGCGTATGCAGCCGCAAGTGAGAAAGCTCGCGGGATTCAGTCAGCACTTCCAACTCGGTTAGCATCCGCTTGCCAAGACCTTCATGCTGATAATCTGGGTGAACGGCCAGATAGTCGACATAGAGCCCGTTGCGGGCTTCATGCAGGGCTGCGGCAGCAAGCACAGTGCCTTGCTCTTCCAGAACATACAGATTGCCGCATTGGTAAAAGTCGCGCAGGTTGGAAAAGGCATTTGCTGGCTGGCCAACGCCCATACGTTCGCCGATCGGAGCCATAGATTTGATAAAGAGTGCGCGGACTTCAGAAAGTTGGCTCGATTTGGCCAACGCAAAATAGAGTGACATAATTTTTCCTGTTCTTGCTCCGGCGGGTCAACCCTCTCAGACATGGCGCTTTGTTTGTGAGCATGAATGAAACGGGAGCCGGACATTTGTCTAGGTCGTTTGTTTCGTCGAATGATATGCCATCAATATAGTGACGAGAAGATGACAGACTGGAGCAACTACGGATTTTTTCGTAATAATTACAACTAAAGTATTAGTATCTTGGGTAATGTAGCCCGCTGTCGGGACACGTTAGCCATATTGCCCGGGGATGTATGACGCTCGAAGTGTCTATTTGCGCGGCAGGGTTATCGCAGCTTCAAGGCCGCCTTCCTTGCGGTTCCTGAGGGTCACATCGCCCCCGTGGCTGCGAATGATCGTGCGTGTGATGGAAAGGCCCAGACCGACCCCGCCGGTCTCCAGATTGCGCGACCCCTCAACCCGGAAAAAGGGAGCAAACACCTCTTCAAGCTTTTCGGCCGGAATACCGGGGCCGTCATCACAAACCTTGATTTCGATATGGCGCGGGGTGGCTTCCAGTTTAAGGGAGGCATTGCCGGCATAGCGCAGGGCGTTTTCTGTAAGGTTGCGCAAGGCACGTTTGAGGCTCACCTGTCGACAGGAGAAGGTTAAGTTGTCTGGGCCCTCGAACGCGACATTCTTGCCAAGCTCTTGATAATCCTCGGCCATGGAAGACATGAGGGCGGCCAGATTGACGTCCCGCGTGTCTTCTTTGCTGGCATCTTCGCGCGCAAAGGCAAGCACGGCGTCGGTCATTGCCTGCATTTCTTCAAGGGTTTCCTGAAGCTTCTCGCGCATCTCGTCATCGTCGATAAATTCGGTTCTGAGTCTCAAGGTTGTGATTGGCGTGCGCAAGTCATGACTAACGGCAGCGAGCATGCGGGTGCGATCCTGAACAAAGCGCAAAAGCCGCTCCTGCATGGCATTGAAGGCGCTGATCGTGCCTCGAATTTCGGTCGGCCCGTTTTCTTTTAATGGCGCAATCGCCTCCCCACGACCCAGCTTGCGCGAGGCGCTCTCCAATTCCCGTAAGGGAGCGGTGAGTTTGCGCACGATGAGAACGACCACTGCTATGATCAACAACGCGGTGACCAGAAGGGAAATAAGGAACGGGCGCCCCCATTTAGCCGGAGGGGCGGGTACTTCAGACTTCGCAATCAGCCATTTGCCGCTATCCAGAGGCACGGCGATTTTCATATCCTGTGCCAGTATCGGATCGCGGAACCGTCGCCATGGCGGTGTGCTGTCATCCCAGTTCCGCCGATGGCGAAAGAGTCTGTCCTTGTTGTCCGGTGGCCCTTGACCGTTCATCATGCCCTGACCGTCCATCATCCTCTGGCCATTCATCATGCCTCTGTCCGGGCGAGAGGCCTCTGCTGCTGGCGCATCAGAAGCCGTGGCGCGTTCTCTGGCTGCCATGAGAAAAGGATCTGCCGGAAGCTTGCTAAAGCGCACGGTGTTGTCCGCGAGGCCAGCCCGGCGTTCCAGACGATGGGCCAGCCCGGCTTCGGCACTGCCTTGGGCAGGCAGAGCCAGATCGGTTGTGTCTGCCAGATCAAAGCGGATGCCCTGACCCTCTGCCGCATTGAGAAAACGGTCATGCAAAGCCATGTCGGTTTGGTTGAGCACGCGCACGACAGATGCTGTGCGGTCCAGAATCTGGCCGCGGGTTGCCGAGAGCGTGATATTCTTGCGCTCGAAGGCAAACATCATGATCGAGATGATCTGCGCCAGAACGAGGGCGATCATCAACGCTGCGATCAGTTGACCCGCCAGCGAACGCGGCCATAGGCGAAAGCCCGATCTGACGGACCTTCCGGCTTTGGTAAAAGCGGACCCAAAAGACTTTTTGCTCTGCTTTGGCTTCAGCTGCGCCTCCGGTCCTGATGATCGGGTCAAGAAGCGTCCTCCTCATCGGCATGGTCAAATGGGGCGTCCTCAACCTTGCCTGTGACCCTGGCGGTGAAAACATAGCCGCCGCCGCGCACGGTCTTGATCATTTTCGGGTTTTTGGGATCTTCCTCGATTTTCTTGCGCAGACGGGACACCTGATTGTCGATGGAGCGGTCGAAAATCTGTGCCGTGCGACCCGATGTGAGATCTAGCAATTGGTCGCGGGAAAGCACCATGGTTGGACGCTTGAGGAAAGTAATCAGCAAACGATAGTCTGCTGCACTCAGCGGTACGGTGACGCCATCGGGGCTGACCAACTCGCGCTGATGCACATAGAGCGTCCAGTCGTCGAACGTCAACACTTCAGGCTCATCTGGCTTCTGCGCCTCGCGCGGCATGGATTGGCTGCGCCGCAGCACAGATTTGATGCGCGCCAGCAGCTCGCGCGGATTGAAAGGCTTGGTCAGATAATCATCTGCCCCGATTTCAAGGCCGATAATCCGGTCTGTCTCTTCACCAAGGGCCGTGAGCAGGATAACAGGGATATTCTCATTCTCGCGCACATAGCGGCAGAGCGTGAGACCATCTTCGCCCGGCATCATCACGTCCAGTACGATGAGATCGATCGCTGCCGTCTTGAGGATTTGGCGCATCTTGGCGCCGCCATCGGCATCACTCACCCGGAAGCCATTTTTCGAGAGATATTTTGACAACAGTTCGCGAATGTCCCGATGATCGTCCACCACCAGAATATGGGCTGATTGTTCCATGTGCGTATCTCCGTTGCCTCTTGCCGCCTTGCCCGCAGCTGGCCTTGAAATGAGCGGGCCCTTGCTCTTGCGATATATCGGTGTGGCGACATCCTATAACAATAATCAGATATCACGAAATTTGTTGCTGTCCAGAAAAATATACGTGTTTTTTCAAGCACTAACAAAGGAAATTGTAACCGACTGTATCAACCGGCAGGTGCGATACAATGGGCGACACTCTGCCATTTTTTGGCGATGGCTTTAAGCAGAAAGACACCTATCTTGAAGTCATCGAGAGCGCGAAACCAAACCAAAAGCGACACCGCCTCTCGACCCCAAACCGGCCCTGCGCACTCTACAGGGCTAGATAGAACTGTAGGATGAACAAGGCTCTGCGGCCAATGAGGAATTGGCTTTATGAGACGAGAGGATAACAAGATGAACAGCTTTACAAAAATTGCTTTGACTGTAGCCCTGATCGGTGGCGTATCTGCAACGGCTCTGAGCGTCAACAGCGCTTCGGCCAAGGGATGGAACGATGGGCGCGGCATGGGCCCGGCACAGGCGCAGTCTTTCCATGGACCGCGCGGCATGCTGGATCTGAAAGCCATTGATGCCGATCAGGACGGGACCATCACCAAGGATGAACTCTCTGCCGCCATGGGCAAGAAAATCAGCGATAATGACACCAATAGCGATGATGCCGTGTCGCTGGAAGAATTCAAGACAGAATGGATGGCCATGACCAAGGATCGCATGGTGCGGACCTTCCAGTTCTTTGATCGCGATGGCGATGGCAAGGTGACCCTTGAAGAATTCTCCGATCCGGCTCAGGCGCGTTTTGATCGGATGGACGTCAATAACGACGGTAAGGTGGACTCCGCTGATCGACAGGCCATGCGTGGCAAGGGCATGCGCGACAAGGGGCACGGCCCCGACTTTGGCAAACGTGGTTTTGGTCATCATGGTCGCGATATGAAAGGCCAGCGTCGCGGTCAGTTCCAACAGGGCCAGTTCCAACATGGTCAGTTCGGGCCGCAAGGTGGACCTCAGGGCGGCATGATGGGCGGCCCGCGTGGTGGTCAGTTCCAGCAGGCCCCGGCCCCACAGATGGCTCCGACAGCCGTGCCTCAAGCTCCTGACGCTCAGCCGGCACCGGACAGTGCATCAGCAGCTCCCGCACTGCCCCCTGTTGCCATGGTCAAGTAACGGATCCGCATAGAAATATATAACCAGCCAATAAAAGGACCGGCAGCATGAGCCTGCCGGTCTTATAAATGATGTCACCAATTTTTCCTCGCAATGCGGCATGTTTATGCCCGTTCCTGCGGGGTTTTTCTTATGTCTCGGCTGCATTTCTGGCCGCGCTGTATGGGTGCTTTTCTGCCAGAATCCGACAGCTTGAAGTGGATAAGATGAGAAAATTGTAACGCTATGTATCACGGCAAATAGCCGATACATAAGGCGACAAATCTTCCGGTTTCCACCCTAAAAAGGCGCTATTCTGAGGCCAAGTTAAACATATCGGACGGGCTGGAAAAGCAACAGCGGTTCCGAAAGGAAAATGGATTGATCCCCTGCAGCAACCTGCGCTCGGGATCTGGTGTTTGGAAATGAAGGCCAATGAGGAATTGGCCCAAATCGGGTAGAGGAATAGCAAGATGAAAAACGCAACGAAAATCGCACTCGCAGTTGCACTGGTCGCTGGACTGTCTGCAACATCAATGGCTGTCCACACTGCTTCCGCCGGTGGCTGGGGCTATGGCTGGAACAACAATCAGCAGAACGGTAACTGGATGGGCCGTGGCGGCGGAATGATGCGCGGTGGCTATAACAGAGGTCCGCGCGGTGGCATGATGGGCCCAGGCATGATGCGGGGCGGCATGATGGGCGGAGGCTTCATGGGGGGAGCCATGATGCTACAGCAGTTCGACGCCAACAATGACGGTGCCCTGACCAAGGAAGAAATCGACACCGGCTTTGACAAGAAAGTCGCAGAGAATGACAAGGATGGCGATAACGCTATCAATCTGGAAGAATTCAAGGCCGAATGGCTCAAACTGACCCAGAACCGCATGGCTCGTGGCTTCCAGTTCATGGACAGCGATGCCGATGGCAAGATCACGCCAGCTGAACTGAAGGCCCATGCCAACCAGATGTTTGCCTTCATGGACAGCAACAATGACGGTAAGATCGATCAGAATGATGGTCCACGGCGCGGCATGGGCTATGGTCGCGGCGGTGGCCCACGCTTCATGCAGGCTCCAGCGGCAGCGCCCGCAGCACCGGCTCCGGCGGATAGCGACAGCGCCCAATAAGAGCCACTCTGACCTTCATATCATACGCATCAAACGATGCTGCCTGCTGCCCCTCGGGGCAGCGGGTTCTTTTTGGGACGGATTGGCAGGAAAAGAGCGCAACTGCGCGCTCATGCGAGAGACTGCTTCAGTCTACGTCTTTGGCATCAAGGCGGAAGCCGAATTCCCAGCTTTCGGACACATCGCCCAGAAACCGCTCGACCGGCACCTTTTGAAAGCCGATCTTCTCGTAGAAGGCATGGCCTTCCAGAAACCGCGTATCGCTCCATAGCCGAATGGCCTTGCCTTCGCGCTTGTCCACCAGATCTGTCGCCAGATTGAACATGGACCAAGCCAGCCCCTGTCCGCGCGCTTCCTTGGCGACATAGACCTTGTGCAGCTCGAATAGGCCTGGGGTGAGGGATTGGGCCACTGCGAGCGAGCCGACAATCACGCCATCCTGCTCGGCTACCCAGATCTGACCACCCATGGCAGCATAATAGCTGGAAGGATGCTCAAGCTCGGGATATTCCTCATCGACGAAATGACAATTCTCATAATCGGCAAACACCGAAGCGATCAGCTTGCCAATCGCTGGGCCATCTTCATCGGTCGCAGAGCGGATCAGGGCATAACTCATGGCTGTGTCTCTCTCGGTCTTTAGGCTTTTATGCCTACTCGCTTATGGGGATTAGGAAGCCTTGAAAAGCCTTCCCTTGCTGGCAGCATTCTTTGCCACAGAACGCAGTTAGCGGTAGATGGCAATGCCAATGCCGTTGCGGCGTGCCTGATCGACGATTTCGGCGATTGCCGGATCTGCGATATCCCCTTGTGGGCGCAAAACACGCGACACAGTAATGAAATTATAGCCAGCCTTGATCAGCACCTGCTTGGCGGTTTCTCTGGCAAAACCAGCATGTTCGCTCTCAATCGCCACAATAAAATTGCGGCGCTGCGGTTGCGTTTGCGGTGGCTTGGGGGCTTCACTTGCCCGACCCTGAACACAGAAAATCATGCGCTTGTCTCTTTCAATCCCAACAGCCTCGACTCTTAATGGCGTAGACGCCCCGTGTCGAGATATTATCATTAATTATGTCGTAGAAGACGGGGATGACCGATATAACGCGCCCAAAATTGCCCGAAGCTGTTCAGAAACGCCTTTGACAACGCTTTGAGCAATTCATGGGATCAGGGCTTGGGATGGAGGCGTGAATCAGGCGGTTTCTTTCTGGGCCCAACTCATGCGTTTGCGGTAAATCGTGGACGGGCTGATCTCCAGAGCGGCGGCTGCGCGGGAAATATTGCCATCGAAATAGCTAAGAGCGCCTTCGATGATCTGTTTTTCCTGCTGCCAGAAAGGCTGAATGGATTCGGACATCGCCTTGCCCATCTGTCTCAGGTCACTGATGGCCTGATTAAGGTCTTGCTCGAAACTTTCGTCACTGCGCAGAAGATCTGGCAGATGATCCGGCTCGACCACAGCGCCGTCATACATTACCGTGAGGCGACGGATGGTGTTCTGCAATTGGCGCACATTGCCCGGCCAGCGATAGGCTGAGAGCATATATTCCGCTTCTGTGCTGAAGATATGAAAACCCTTGCCCTCTTCGCGCGCATATTGCTGCAGGAAACTCTTGGCCAGTGGAACGATGTCGCCCGTCCGGTCGCGCAAAGGCGGTAGATGGATCGGCAAAACATGCATGCGATAGAACAGATCTTCGCGGAAGCGGCCCGCCCGTACTTCTTCCAGAGGATCGCGGTTGGTTGCCGCGACAAAGCGGATATTGAGGGAAATCTCCTCGTTGCCGCCCACCCGGCGTAGAGTGCCGGTCTGGATGAGGCGCAGAAGCTTGGCCTGAAGGTCAAGCGGCATTTCTCCGATTTCATCAAGGAACAAGGTGCCCCCGTCAGCCAGCTCTGCTGCGCCCTTGCGGTCGTCATTGGCGCCGGTAAAGGCCCCGCGCATGTGGCCGAAGACTTCTGATTCCATCAGATCCGCCGGAATGGCGCTGCAATTGATGGCAATGAACGGACCGGAATTGCGCGAAGAGCGCGCATGGAGTGCCTGAGCACAGACTTCCTTGCCGGTGCCAGATTCCCCCGTGATGAACACCGGAGCCTTGGAGCCGGCAATGCGCATGATCTGATCATAGACCCCCTGCATGGCAGGGGATGTGCCGATAAAGCCCTCGAAATCACGCATGATCTCGGCGTCCATCGCTCGATCATATGCCTCAGAGCCTTTGCTGGCATTTGCCCCGGCATGTCCTTTGGAAGCGGATTTGGGGGATGAAACGAGAATATCTCCGTGTGGGGCAGGGCGGTGATGGACGATCATCTCGCTCATCCGGCTGCTGAGCACATCGGCAGAGACAGGGCGGGCGATGAAATCATGCGCTCCGGCCTGCATGGAAGCCACCGCGCGAGAAACAGAGCCATTCTCGCTGAGGGCCAGAAGCAACATGTTGGGGTGGCGGCTTGCCAGACGTGACAGGACCTTAAGCTCTTCTTCGTCCTCAAAGGTGATGAGGGCGCAGGCCGGCTCCATGAGGAAGCTGGACGGGGCTTTGTCGTCGAACATCTGGATATCGCACGGCTGCTTGAGTTTCTCCTCGAGCAGGTCCGCCAGCTGATCATTGATCATGCGGCGAAATGCGGGATCAGAACTAACGACTGCAATGCGGACAGAATTAAGATCCGCAGGTCCTGATGACATGGTTGGGCACCCCTGTTGAATTGACTTGTAAGGCTATGTTGCTCAAACAGGGTAAACAAAGTCTTTTCATTTAAGCACTCAGGGCCAAATAGCGCAGCTTTTTGTCGCATTATGCGAAAAAAATCGAAAAACTGGTGTGTAAAGGATTGATAAAAATCAAAAGCAATGGTTGCAAATGAGATGGTTGTGAAGAGAGGTGACCAAAAGGAGGCAAAAAGAAAGGCCGGGCAGACGTCGCACCCAGCCATTCAATCGTGCAAATTGTATCTTGGCCTGCAAACAGGCCTATGCCAGCGCGGCCGGGAAGCCGGCTTCTTCGATGGCAGTACGGATCGCTTCCGGATTGGCTCCAGATTCGACCTTCACTTCGCCTGTTTCAAGGCTGGCATCCACTTCAGCGGACGCATCCACGCCTTTGACCGCTTCAGTCACTGATTTGACGCAGCCACCGCAGGCCATTTCCTGAACGTTCAATTTGATCATGAGGTGGTCTCCATTCTTTAATCTGTCAAAGTTGAATATTAGAACTATATTTATTGTACAGGTTCGGTGCAATGGCTTTTCAAAAACTTGACAAGCGAGCGAACCAAACCAGGCGTGAAGCCCATTACTATGAGAGCTGAACAGCGAGAAACAAAATGAGCGACAAAAAGGTGGCCTTTGCCTTTGGCGGTGGTGGCGCGCGTGGCATCTCCCACATCTGGATCATGGAGGCGCTGGACGAGCTCGGCGTCAAGCCGGTCGCTCTCTCTGGCACATCCATTGGGGCTCTGGCCGCCGTATGCTATGCTTCGGGCTATTCAGGGGCCGATCTGCGCGCCTATATGCTCGATCTGTTTGGCAACACAGGGGAGGTCCTTTCCCGTTTTTGGAAACACCGCCCGCGCAGCTTCTCACGGCTCTTTTCGGTGCAAAATCCCATGGCCAACTGGAGCCAGTTCGATCCGGTGTGGATGGTGGAAAGCTTTCTGCCACCCGATATCAAAAAGGATTTCAGCGCCCTTGAAATTCCGGCCAGCTTCAGTGCCACAGATTATTTTTCTGGCGATGAAGTGATTTTCAACAAGGGCGATTTGATCAATGCGCTGGCAGCATCCATTGCCATTCCGGCTCTTTTCCGCCCTATCGAAATCAACGGGCACCTGCTGATCGATGGGGGGTGTGTCAATCCTCTGCCGGTGGATCATGTGCGGGCGCAGGCAGATATCGTCATCGGTGTGGACGTGGTCGGTCTGCCGCAAAGGCCGCGGGATGGCAAGATCGGGTCATTTGAAATGGGCTTCGGAGCAACACAGATTCTCATGCAGACAATCCAGCGCGAAAAGATGCGCCACGATAAGGCTGACATACTGGTACAGCCAAGAGTGGACGCCTTCCGGCCTCTGGATTTTCTCAAGACAGCGGACATTCTCGAAGCCAGCCGCGATACCAAGGAAGAAGTCAAGCTGAGCTTGTCTTACCTGCTTGAGCAATGAGCAACGATTACGAGTGTTAGCGGCCCCTTGGCAGATCTTGTCTGCTATTTTATTACGGGCACTTTTTTCACGATGTCATGAAACTTTCGCCCTGATTCGAATGTTGTGTTCACATATAGGGGGTATGTATGGTGTAATACGTATTATTCACCATGGTACCATTACCTCAAGCCGCAATTCAAACTGTTCAACTCCGGATCATCCATGCCCTTATCTCATCATGTCCCGACCATTTGCTTTGGAGCCTTCTTCGCGGTTCTGATTCCAATAGAAGCGATGACAGCGGGGATGGTAGAGCAGGAGGAGCGATCCAAATATGCCGGACAGCAAGAGCGGACCATCAAGAGCCTGTCGCAGGACGATATAGACGAGCTCAAGAAGGGTGGTGGCTGGGGCCTCGCCAAGGCCGCTGAACTGAACGGCTTTCCCGGGCCAGCCCATTTGCTGGACCTGAAAGACAAATTGGCGCTTGATGACGAGCAGATCGAGAAGCTTGAAGCGCTTTATGGGCAGATGACAAGCGAAGCGCGCGCAGAAGCCGAAACCTACATAGCTCTGGAAGCCAAGCTTGAAAAGGAATTCAGCTCTGGCCGGATCAACGATGGCCTGTTGCGCACGGCTTTGGGCTATATAGAGGAATCCCGACGCAAGCTGCGCTATATCCACCTGTCCGCGCATTTGGAAGCAACGAAGATTGTGACCCCCGAGCAGGTTGAGCACTATAATATCCTAAGGGGGTATGGCGAAGAGAGCGACGCCTGTTCCTCTGTGCCAGAAGGGCATGATGCCGCCATGTGGCGCAAACATAATGGGTGTGATGAGAATTAGGGCGCTACCTAGAAAGAAGGACAGATGACAGGTTCGCGACATCCAGCAATGAGAGCTTTTCCTGCAGAGACAAACAAAGCTGAGGCAAATAAAAAAGAGGGCGGATTGACCCTCTTTTTCATGCATGTCTTGGGATGTTGACTTGCAAACGCGCCTAGTTGCGCGCGATAATTTCGCGCTCTTGAAAATGTCGCATCGGACCCTGTGTGCCTGTTTTCCGGCGCACAAGAAACCGTGGCCGACGGGCTGAAATCTGTGCATGTGGGCGGCGTGGCATTTGTGGCCCCGTCACCAGATCCGCAAGCGGGCCATTCCTGTCACTGGCCACTTCATAATCGCCAGCGCCCAGCGGTTTGTGCAACATGGGCAGATGATAGCGATTGGACCAGCTTTGCCAGTCAACGGCAGCTTCTTCCAGATCTGTGCTTGCCATCAAGGGCAAGGTCAGATTGGGATCGTCATGCACGAGTTCGAGAATGCAGATCAGCGGATTGCCTTCGCGCTTGCCGACAATGAAACGGGCCCCGACACCCTTATAATAGGCCAGTGGGACGCGCACCAGCAGCGGCAAACCGCAGCTGAGATTGCATTCGACAAGTACCTGATCTGCCTTGATTTGTACGATACCGGGAACCTGTGCGCCGAACAGAGCGGTTTCGCTGAAGCCGCTGAGCTTGGCTGCCTTGGACCGGATTTCGCCGGATTGGAAATACTTTGCCATATTGTGGGGATCAATGCGTGCAGCCCCCTCAACCTGGTAGGAAATGGCTTCCGTGTATTTTTGATTTTCCTGACGCCTCACGAGCCTTCTCCTTCGAGCCCCTTTTGGGATGCTTCTTTTGAATAGGCTCAGCCTAGCAAACAGGCTTCAGTATTTGCTTAATTAAGAGGGTTAAAAAAGCGTGATATTATATAGGGTTAGGGAATTATTACCGGGGTCGGATCTTCACCTTTTGGCAACCACTTTCCCCCAGATTGTGCTCAAAGCCCTTATGCCTTTTTACTTGCTCAAGCCGCTTCAAGCCCCTAAGACAGAAGGAAAGCGTGTTTTTATCGCTCCACCCGCAAAGCAGAAGACAAGAGTTTATGTCAGACCTTCTTGATCAATCCATTATTGAGGAAAGAGCCCACCATCTTGTAAAAGCCGCCATGAAGGCTGGCGCGGACTCCGCTGATGCGGTCGCGGCCAGAGCCATTTCCAGTTCGGTGGGGTTGCGCGATGGATCGCTGGAAGAAAATGAGCATTCCGAGAATGACTCCATGGCGCTTCGGGTCTTTATAGATGGGTGCAAGGCATCCATTTCCACCAATACCACTGATGATCTGGATATTCTGACCAAGCTCGCCGAGCGGGCGGTTGCCATGGCGCATTTGTCTCCGCCCGATCCCTTCGCGCGACTGGCCGCGCGCAGCGATCTGATGGAGCCTTCTCTCGTGGCCGAACGGGTCAAGGCCTGTGATCCAGCCGATCTCAATATTCCCACCTCGGAAGATCTGACGCGCATGGTGGAAGAGGCCGAAGAAGCGGCCATGGCGGTGGATGGTGTAACCAAATCCGGTGGCGCCGGTGCCGGGCATTTTCTGGGAGGTGCCGTGCTGGCCACATCCCACGGTTTTGTGGGCTCCTATCTGTCGTCGCGTATTTCTTTCTCCGTCACCGCCATTGCAGGCAGTGGCATGACCATGGAGAGGGATTATTCCTTCTCCGCTGCGGTGCATCGTGATGACTTACGATCTCCGAGCCTCGTGGGCCGTCGGGCCGGGGAACGGGCGGTGAGCCGTCTCAATCCGGCCAAGATCGAAACCGGCACTTACGATATCCTGTTCGAGCCTCGGGTTGCGACAACGCTGGTTGGCCATTTCGCGTCCGCCATCAATGGTGCGGCCATTGCGCGGCATACTTCTTTCCTCAATGACAAGCTTGGTCGGCAGGTCTTCCCGTCCGGCATTTGCATCAATGATGATCCGATGCTGCCGCGCGGCCTTGGCTCGCGGCCCTTTGACGGGGAAGGCGTGGACTGTCAGCCTCTGGCGCTGGTAGAAAATGGCTATTTGAACCAGTGGGTTCTGGATAGTGCAACCGCTGCCGAGCTGGGAATGAAAACCAACGGACGGGCAACCCGTTCGGGCGCCAACCCTTATCCATCAACGACCAACCTGCGCCTTGAGAAGGGCACCCACACCCAGCAGGAACTGATTGCCGGTATCAAGGATGGCATTTACATCACCGACCTGATCGGGCAGGGCGTCAATGGAGTGACGGGCGATTATTCCCGTGGCGCGTCCGGCGTGCGCATCAAGGATGGCAAGCTGGCTGAAGCCATTTCCGAAATCACCATCGCGGGCAACCTCATCGACATGTTTGCGCGCATGATCCCGGCGGACGATCTTTCCTTTGAACATGCGGTTAATTCACCGTCCATTCTGGTAGAGGGCATGACAGTTGCCGGACGATAAGACTTGCAAGGCATCTGCCGGTTTCAAACACGCCTACAAGGAAGATACCAAACTTCTGGAAGACGCTGCCAGCAAGGCAGGGGCGCTTGCGCTGCGCTATTTCAATAGAGATCCTCAGGTCTGGACCAAACAGAATTACAGTCCGGTCACAGAGGCCGATCTGGCCGTTGATCAGTTTCTCAAGGAAACTCTGATGGCCGCCCGCCCGGACTATGGTTGGCTTTCCGAAGAAAGCGAAGACAATCCCGAGCGGCTGGAAAAGCAGCGCGTCTTTGTCATCGATCCCATCGATGGCACCCGGGCCTTCATCGATGGCGGCACGGAATGGACCATCTCGCTTGCGGTGGTGGAGAATCACAGGCCGGTGGCTGCCGTGCTGTTCGCGCCGGTGCGCGGTGAGATGTATTGCGCTTCCCGCTTTGGAGGCACACAGCTCAACAATGTGCCCGTTGTCTGTCCGCGCCTTGCCAATCTGGATGGTGCAAGGGTCGCCGGTCCACGTCCGGCGATTGCCAGAGGGCCGTTGGCCCGTGCTGGTGTGCAAAATGCGGGCTATGTCCGCTCGTTGGCCTATAGGATTGTCATGGTCACCACCGGAGCCCTTGATTTGGCTCTGGCTCGCGAAGATGCCAATGACTGGGACTTGGCGGCCGCTGATCTCATCGTCGAGGAAGCCCACGGCATCCTGCGCGACAAGTCCAACAATCTGCTGAAATATAACCGGCCCAATGTGCATCATGACAGTCTTTACGCCTCCTGCAAGGCACTCGGACGTCTGGTTGCGCCCATGATGCCAGCCCTGCAATTTCCGCAAAGACGCCATGGCTGAGTCTCGCCTTGAGAGGGCTGAAATGGCGGGCTTTGCGCGCCTTCATCCGCAGTCGCTTGTGGATTTAACCTTGCTGGCTGATTTCTAAGCGCAAATATGGCAGATCCTGTCCCTCTCTCACGGTCTCCGCTCTTCCCTTTGCTGCCGAATAGCACTATATGGAGAGCGCAAAAGACGGAGCTGGCTGACTTGTTCGAGCAGGGGTTTCTCTTCGTCAGGTCAGATCGGAGTAGGCGCAAACCGTGCGAGAGTTGAAGAAAATTTTTCGCTCCAAACCAGTGTTGACATTGGGGGGACGGCTCATTGCGCTTTGGCTGCGGTTGGTGCATGCCACCACGCGCATGGTCAACGATCCCGATGAAGGCTATGCTAGGGTTGAAGGGCACTATCCGGCGATCGTGGCGCTCTGGCATGGGCAACACTTCATGGTGCCGCTGGTCAAGCGCAAGAATGACCCCTTCAAGGCACTGGTATCGCGCTCTGGCGATGGACATCTTAACAGCGTTGCCGCAGAGGCTCTTGGCGTTGATGTGGTGCGCGGCTCCGGCGGGCGCAATCGCTCCAAGACGCTGACAAAGGGGGGCATCTCCGCGCTGAAGAATCTGGTGTCCTGCCTACGCGAAGGCATTGGTGTCGTGATGACGGTCAATGTGCCCAAAACCGGGGCAAGGGAATGCGGCCTTGGAGTGGTCACGCTGGCCAAGCTGAGCGGACGGCCCATCATTCCGGCTGCCTACGCCTCTTCCTGGCGCATTGATCTTGATACCTGGGACAAGGCATCGATCAATTTGCCCTTCGGCAGGGCTGCCTTCATCATTGGCGAACCGATCTATGTGTCGCGCGAGGCCGATGAGGACGAGTTGGAACGCATGCGCCAATTGGTAGAAGCAGCGCTTAACGAGACCACCCGCAAGGCCTACGAAGCTCTCAAACACTAGCGTTATTGACAACAAGGTGTCTGGCGGCAGTCTGCATGGACAGATGCTCAGAAGGTTTGTTTACCGTTTGGAGCCTCTATGGATAGCCCCTCTTGCAAAAGAGCGTCAACGCTTGCATGTTTGGTCAATCTTGTGTGTAGTGTGCAAGGTTGTATAAAATATAATTGTAAAAATGGCTTGGCCATTCGCTCGGACATTTGTAGCATGCGGCAGCTTTATCGGGGGGCCTCGTGTTAGGGAGGTCAAGCTGTTGATTGTCTCCCCTCCGCCATCTTTTGGACCATAAGTTTAGGCCATAGTGAGGAAAACAGAACGGATAATTGATGGACTGGTCAGGACGATTTGCACTTTCCACCTATCGCATGGCGGGATATGCGGCGAGCCCCTTGGCTCCGCTGTTGGTTGGCTTGCGCGCGCGCAAGGGCAAGGAGATTCCGGCCCGCCGCAAGGAGCGCTATGGCAAATCTTCCATTGCTCGCCCGTCTGGCCCTCTCATTTGGGTGCATGCGGCCTCTGTGGGTGAAACCAATGCCGTGCTGCCGCTTATCAATCTGATAACGGAAACCGGCACTCAGGTTCTGTTGACAACAGTCACGGTCACATCGGCCCAGATCGCTCAAAAGCACCTGCCAAGTGGCGCATTTCATCAGTTCGTGCCCTTTGATATTGCGCCTTATGTCAATCGATTCCTCAATTTCTGGCAGCCAGATATGGCACTGTTTGTGGAATCGGAAATCTGGCCTTTTATCCTGTCAGAATTGAACAACCGCGACATCCCCATGATCGTGGTCAACGGACGCATGTCTGAACGATCATTCCGGCGCTGGTCCAAGTTCCCTTCGGTCTTCCGGCAGATGTTCGGCAATGTGCCGCTCTGTCTTGCTCAGACTGCGGAAGACAGAGACCGTTATACCAATCTGGGCGTGGCGCAGGTTGAGGTGACCGGCAATCTTAAATTCGATGTGCCGCCGCCTCAGGCCGATGATGAGCAACTCCAGCGCCTGCGCATGGCTGTGGGCAATCGCCCGGTCTGGGTGGCTGCCAGCACGCACCCGGGTGAAGAGCGGCTTCTGGCTCAGGCGCACAGTCGCATGGCTGTGCGCATTCCCAATCTGCTGACAATCATCGTACCGCGCCATCCCGAGCGCAGCGACGATATCATGAAGGAATTGGTGGGCATCGTGCCTCGCATCCAGCGCCGCTCTCAAGAGCCCGATCTGTTCCCTAAAACCGGTATCTATATCGCAGATACCATTGGTGAAATGGGGCTATTCTATCGCCTGTCCCGCATTGCATTTGTTGGCGGCTCTCTGGTTGACCATGGTGGCCAGAACCCGATTGAACCGGCGCGGCTGGGCTGCACGATCCTGCATGGTCCAAGCGTTGAGAATTTCCAGAATATCTATGATGCTCTGGATCAGACCGGCGGTGCGGAATGTCTGCATAACGAGCGCGAACTTATTCAGACACTTGCTCGTCTCATGTCCTCCACTGCCGAAATCGACCGGCGTGTCGAGTTGGCCAGACGGTCCCTGCGGCCATTCTCCGGCGCTCTTGACATGACGATGATGGCGCTTAATCCTTTCCTTGAGCCCCTCAAGATCAATGCCGAGCTGAACAGGGCGAACAGCGAAACGCCTTGAGCTGACACACAAGCAGGGCTATCGGGCAACAGGAGAGCAGACTATGAAGGCACCCGGCTTTTGGACAGAGCGCAACGCTCTGGCGTGGCTTCTCTATCCCGTCAGCCTTGTCTATGGACGGATTTCCCTTGCCCGTTTCAAGAAGAAAGCCCTCTACAAGGCCCATATGCCCGTGCTTTGCATCGGCAACCTGGTCATGGGTGGGGCTGGCAAGACGCCAACAGCGATCACGTTGGGGCGCGTGGCCAAGAGTCAGCATCTTTCTCCCATTTTCTTAACGCGTGGCTTCAAGGGGCAGGAGCCCGGCCCTTTGCTGGTTGATCCTGCCACCCATTCCATCGCAGACGTTGGCGATGAGGCCCTGTTGCTGGCCCGTGTGGCGCCAACAATCGTCTCTCGCGACAGGGTGGCGGGCGCAAAGCTGGCCGAAGAGATTTCCGTTGGCAAGGAAGGCAGCATCATCATCATGGATGACGGCTTTCAGAACCCCTATCTGCACAAGGATTTCAACCTGATCATCGTGGATTCGCAACAGGGCCTTGGCAACGGCTTGGTCTTCCCTGCTGGCCCTCTGCGTGCGCCGCTCCACCCTCAGGTATGGCGTGCTGATCAGTTTGTCATCGTCGGGGAAGGATCCAAGGGGCCGCAGTTGCACCAACTTTTCTCAAAGCTGGGAAAAGGCACGGTCAACGCCCGTTTGTTGCCGGGTAAATGCAGTTTGCTAGGCGGAACCCGCATATTTGCCTTCTGCGGCATCGGGCGTCCCGACAAGTTTCACCGCACGCTCGATCAACTGGATCTTGCGGTGATTGACCACATCCACTTTGATGATCACCACAGCTTCACCATCGAAGAAGGGCAGGAAATTCTGGATCGGGCAGCGGCGCAAAATCTGGCAATCGTGACCACCGCCAAGGATCATGTCCGTCTTGCCGAGTTGGGCGAGGTCGGGGCTCAACTGGCCAACAAGGCCCATATCATCGAGGTCGATATGGGCTTTGAAGACAAGGGCTTTGCGGCACGTCTGCTCACTGAAGTTCAGCGCAAATTCTCGCGCCGTTAGGATCTTTTGTAGAGGAGTGCTCTGGACTGTGCGTTAGTCCTTTTTTGCGGCAGCAGCCTTTTCAGCCTGATAGGATGCTTCGCAGTCGATATAGGCTTCCTGACGATCCACTGACCAGTATTTCAGGTCATCAAGCGGAATGGGGCGACCGGTGACGGCGCATCTGACAAAAGACCCTGAATGGATGACCTGCAGATCTGCATCTTTGTAACGCAGTACGGCTTCCTTGCCGGAATTAGGCAGATTGATCATCATGGTCTTGGTCCTTTCCCTTATTCGTCTTGTCTTGTTCTAGCGCTCAATCAATGCTCTGACCAGCCCTTGCTGCATGATTGCTCTCGATTTTTTCGCAAGACAACGGGTTACATGTTGCCCTTGCCCGAAGAGAAAGGCGAGAGCGCGCGTCGATACCAGTTCTCGACGGGGTTTGCTGCGCTGGCATCACCATGACCATGCTGTTGGTTGATGACATAAAAACAGGTCAGGATCGCCATCAACCCGAAAACGACAGCACCAACGGCCTGCCCTAGCAGAGCCCCTTCCGCACCTGCCAGATAGGTGCCCAGCATCACGGTGGGGATGGTGCCCAGGGTTGAACGCCCCCAGTTGAAGGCGGTGGAATAGGCGGGGTGGCCCAGATTGTTGAAGGCGGCGTTGGAGACAAACAGGAAGCCCATGAAGATGCTGCTTGGTGCAATCCACGTGCAGAAGAAACGCACAAAATCGGCAGCATCACCCTCGGCTTGGAAAATGTCGACAATCATGCCCTGCGCCGCAAACAGGATGAACCAAACAAAGAGCGAATAGCCCAGAATGAAATACATGCTGTCACGCAGCGTGCGTTTGACGCGATGATGAAGCCCTGCGCCCAGATTCTGCCCGAAGATGGGCCCTACCGAGCCGGAGAGCGCAAACAGAGCCGTCCATGCCAAGGGTTGGATGCGTCCGATGATGGCCCAGCCCGCAACGGCCTGATCGCCATAATCGGCGATGGACATGGTGACATAGGCGTTGCCTACGGGTGTGGCCACATTGGTCAGCATCGCTGGAATGGCAATGGGAAACAATACGCGCCATTGACTGAAAAGATCTTCCACACTTTCAGGCTTCGCAAGGATCTGCTTGACGAAAAGCGTGCCGCGAATGCCCATGCCGATCATCACGAAGCGGGACAGGACTGAGGCAATGGCCGCCCCTTCGATGCCCAGTCCGAAGCCGAAAATGAAGATTGGGTCGAGAATGGCCGAAGCAAAGCCGCCAGCCAGCGTGACATACATCGATCCCTTGGCGTCTCCATTGGCGCGCATGATACCGGCCAGCATCATGGAAATGCCAAGAAACGGCATGGAAGGGATAACGATGGATAGGAAACTGACGGCAATCGAGTGGGTGTCTCCCTTCGCTCCGATAAAAGTGAGCAGCTCGGGGATGAAGGCAAAGACCAGCCCCGCCACCAGGATCATCATCAGGAACACGGAGATCAGTGCGCTGCCCGCCCTTCGTTTGGCAAGCTCCTTGCGCTCCTCGCCCAACGCGCGGGCAATGATCGCCGAGCCGCCGATCATCATGCCGATGCTGAGCGAGTTGTTGAAGAACATGATTGTGGCTGAATAGCCAATGGCTGCCGCCAATTCCGCCTGACCAAGGAGGGAGATATAGAACAGGTTCGCCAGATCGACCATGAAGACGGCAATCATGCCCACCGCGCCTGTCGCCGTCATGGTGACCACATGGCGGAAAATCGAGCCGGTCACGAATTTGGCCCGTTGGGAGGCACCTTCATCGGGCTGGGGGACAGCTGCCGAAGATGGCTTCGTGATTTTTTCGGTCATGCAAATTCCTGTTTATTGGCATCCGGCCTGCTCGCTACCGGTTTGGCGCGATCCGCTAAAGGCATGAAAATGGGTGGCAATGGGGTGTGCCTTGTCAGGTTCCCTTTGTCGACCCAGAAAGAAATATGGTCATCCAGAAAATGTCAGGCCCAATAAATAGGGAATGTCGGTGGATATTGAAAGAGGGGCAGGGCGCTTTCTTCCTCTTCGCCCTCTCTGCCGAAGCATTGCTTTTGCCGCGTCGGAAGGAGGATCTGAGCGGGAAGAATGCAAATCGGCCCGCGCTGATCAAAGACGCGGGCCGAAATGGATAAAGGATCGGACAAGGGGAAGAATGCTGAAACCAGCCCGCCTCCTAGTCGTTGAGTGGGTGGTAATTCTTGTTTCCGCCCTTGCCACGATGGGACTTCTTGTCCTTGCGGTATCCGTCATTCTGGCCGCGTCCTTCGCTGCGACCATCGCGACGGCGTGGGCGCGGGCCATCATTGAAGCGTCCCTTGCCGCCAGCGCCGCGCGGCTTGCCGCGTCCGCCGCCGGAGTTAAGCAGATGCTCGGGGCGGTCGCCGATCTTGGTGATGCGCAGGCTCTTCTCGCCGGTGCCTTCTGTCTCGGTCACATCCTGAAAACGGTCTGCAACGTCTGGGTCCAATTCAAACACGGTTTCTCCATCGAGAATGCGGATGAAGCCGACCTTCTTCTTGTTGAAGCCGCCGACACGGCAGATGAGAGGCAACAGCCAGCGCGGCTCGGCCCGATGCTTGCGACCGGCATTGATGCGGAACCAAACGCCATTTTCAAAGTCGTTTCTTTCCTGACCGCCCTTGCGGGTGTCTTCCTTGTAGTTAACGGCAATCAGCTCTTCAGGAGCAGGATAGTTGGCCTGCTGGGTCGCAAGGAAGGCATGGGCAACCTGTTCGGCACCATAGGTGGCCAGCAGGCTTTCGGCCAAAGTCAGATCATCGCCGGTTGGCACTTCAAGCAGCTTTGGATGCTCGAAGATGCGTGCCTGATCATTTTTCAAAATATCGTCGATGCTCGGCACCGGTTCCCAATTGACGCGCACACGAGCGAATTTCAGGAGACGGTTGACCAAGTTGCGTTTGTTGTGCGGTACGATGATGGCGCAATTGCCCTTGCGTCCGGCGCGACCTGTGCGGCCTGAGCGGTGCAACAGGGCGTCAGAGTTGTTGGGCAGATCCGCATGGATCACCAGATCAAGGTTCGGTAGGTCAATGCCGCGTGCAGCCACGTCGGTGGCCACACAGACCCGAGCCCGCCCATCGCGCATCGCCTGCAGTGCATGGGTACGCTCCGCTTGGCTGAGCTCACCGGAAAGCGCGACAACGGCAAAACCACGGTTCGAAAGGCGTGCAGACAAATGGCGCACCATTTCGCGGGTCGAGCAAAAGATCATCGTGCTTGGCGACTCGTGGAAGCGCAGAACGTTGATGACTGCCTTTTCCTTGTCCTTGGGTGAAACAAGGTGCGCGTGATAGTCGATGTCCGCATGCTGCTGGCGCTGTTCTGCCGTTGTGATGCGCAGGGCATCGCGCTGATAGGTTTTGGCCAGCTCTTCAATTTGGCGCGGAACAGTTGCCGAAAAGAGGAAGGTCTGGCGCTCTTCAGACGCGTTGGAAAGGATGAATTCCAGATCTTCGCGGAAACCCAGATCAAGCATTTCATCAGCTTCATCGAGAACCGAAACTTTCAGCCATTTCAGATCCAAAGAGCCGCGTTCAATATGATCGCGCAGACGGCCCGGCGTGCCCACCAGAATGTGGCAGCCATGGGAGAGATCGCGGCGCTCTCGACGGATATCCATGCCGCCAACGCAGGAGGCGATATGCGCACCGCAATCGGCATAAAGCCATGTCAGTTCGGCCTTGACCTGCATGGCCAATTCGCGCGTTGGGGCAATGACCAGCGCCAGCGGCTCGGCAGCGCGCGGCAGCTTACCCTCTTCCCCCAACAGGCTTTCAGCCATGCCCAAACCAAAGGCGACCGTTTTGCCAGAGCCGGTCTGGGCGGACACCAGAAGGTCGCGACCCTTTACATCGGCTTCGATGACAGCTTGCTGTACAGAGGTAAGATGATCATAGCCATGATTGGTCAAAGCTGTGGCGAGCACGGGATGCACGCTTTCGAAATTTGTCATAATAGGCTTTCCAGGAAGTCCTTGCCAGCAGAGCTCTGGCCTTCGTAAATTGATTCCCGCGTCTTGAAGCCTTTTCCCCTCGCAGCTCTCTTGCTCAGTCGCAAGCTGCTCCATCGGCCAACCATGTCACGGGGTGAGGCCCCCTTGTAGAGGACGCTTTGCGAAATTGCAATCACTCCTTGGCAAATCACTTTGGGCAATTGGGCATAAAAGAACACGCGGGCAGCCGCGACGCCTTCTCCCCGCCGTGTGCTCCCCCTCACAATACCGAGAGCCGCTGACGATATTTGGCTGTTGCGGTCTAGCCGCGTTCCTTTTCTATGGCAATTTGGGTGCGCATGTCCGCGATTTGCTGCTCCAGAGCCTTGTGCCTGAGAGGATCCTTGACCTGGTCAAGGCGCTTGAGAAGCGCTTGCAGCTTGCCATTCAGCAACACATAGGCCGGTTTGCCGCCTTGTTCGCGTACCACGCGCGCCAGCAGATCATCTGCAGACTGATCAAGATCAGAGAGGGGCTGGCCTGCGTTGGGCAGATTGGAAAGATCTCCATTGTCCAGAGCTTCCTGAATGCGCTGTTCAATCAGATGATCGAGAGGATGTCTCACCATTTGCCAGTTTCCTTGCTTAAGAAGCGCCAAGAATCTTCGCTTCGGACAACGCTTGAATGGAATAAAATCCGATGTCTGTGACAAAATGTCCGCATTTGAGTAAGTAAAATTGCCGTGATTGGGAAAAGTGGCAGGAAATAATTTACCTTTTTCTAACTCGAAAGGTAGGAAGATTACGGAAATATAACGAATATTCAGAAGACCCCGCATCGGAGCCTACCTAAATGTCCCGCCTTTTCCGCAGTATTTCGAGTCGCCTTTATGCGCTCGTTGCCTTCTTTGTTTTGTCCTTCTTGGTTTTACTTGGCTACCAGCTGGTAAATCTGGACACCAATCTGAATGGCTTTAAACGCCATGAAATCCAGAGTGTCGTCGACGCCGCCTATAATGTTGCGGATACCTTCTACAAGAAAGCCCAAAGTGGCGAATTGACCGAAGAAGAAGCTCAGCTTAGAGCCAAGACTGCTCTTCGTGGCATGAAATATCAAGGCAAGGATTATGTTTTTGTCTATGATGAAACCGGCATGAACCTAGTTCATCCGGCCAAGCCTCAAAATGAAAACACCAACAAGATGCAGGCTCAGGACGGCAACGGCAAATATCATGTCAGGGAGTTCATCGAAAAGGCAACGCAGAATGGCGAAGCCTATGTCGATTATGTCTGGAAAGATGCGGATGGTGCCTTTCATGCCAAGATTTCTTTCGTGAAGAATTTCCGTTCCTGGGGCTGGGTTCTCGGCTCTGGCGTGCTGTTGGAAGATGTGCAGCAGGCCTTCTGGAAAGCAGCCACGATTTCGGGTCTGATCGCCCTGTTGCTAGTCGCTGTGGCCAGTGGGTTCGGTTTTTTCCTTGCCCGCTCGATCGCACGGCCCATTTCCCTTCTCAATCAGGGTATAGTGGCCATCGGCGATAACAATCTCGACATTGAAATCGCCGGTCAGAACCGCAACGACGAAGTGGGCGCTATGAGTCGCGCCGTTGAGGGCTTCCGTGTCGGCGCTATAGAACGTCAGCGCCTTGCGGAGCAGGAAAAAGTCAACAATGCAGAAAGCGTGCGCAAAGCCGAGCGCGTTGCAGAGCTGATTGCGATGTTCCGGGAAAGCGTCGGACAGAGCCTTGGCGCCGTCGCAGTTCAGATCGACGAAATGGAACAAGCTGCAGACAAGCTGGAAGAAATTGCCAGTCAGACCGAAGACAGCTCTTCGCAGGCTTCTGCATCCAGTCAGGATGCGTCTGCCAACGTCCATTCGGTGGCCTCTGCAGCCGAAGAGCTCACCGCCTCCATCAACGAAATCATGCAGCAGGCCGTGCGCAGCAAGGAAGTGGTGGCCGTTGCGACCGAGGATACCAAGATCTCCAACAGCAAGGTTGCCGATTTGGATGATGCCTCCCGCAAGATCGGCGAGGTGGTTAGCCTTATTCAGGCCATTGCTGAACAGACCAACCTGCTGGCGCTCAACGCCACCATAGAAGCCGCGCGTGCCGGAGAAGCAGGTAAGGGCTTTGCCGTTGTGGCCGCCGAGGTCAAGGAACTTGCGAACCAGACCTCCAAGGCTACCGAGGAGATCAGCAGCCTGATCAATGCCATCCAGACCTCAAGTGGCGAAACGGTGGATTCTATTGCCAAGATTGCTCGCGTCATGGAAGAAGTCGACGGCTACACATCGGCCATTGCAACCGCTGTAGAACAGCAGGGCGCGGCAACAGGCGAGATTGCTACCAATGTCCAGCAGGCAGCAGACAGCACGCACTCAGCTTCCAGCAACATGCATCTGGTGTCTGAGAAAACGGCCCAGACGACAGAATCCGCGCATCTTGTCAAAGGCGCCTCTGGCGAGCTCAACAAGAGTGCTGACTCTCTTAAAAAGAATATCGAGAAATTCCTTGCGGATGTTTCGGCTGCCTGATGGGCTGCCAAGGCGGCAAGAAGATTTCAAACAAGAGCCCAGGGGAGTGCGGTTTATCACCGCGCTCCTTTTTGTTTGGAGCCGCATTCAAGCGTTAAGCGCCTGCTAGCCTAAATGTCGAAATAATCCTTGAGGCCGGAGAGGGCATTTTCCATGGCAACTGCGGCTAGAAGCATGCCCATAACACGACTGATAACACTGGCGCCATTTCTGCCGATCACCTTCTGAGCATAGCTTGCCACCAACAGCAGGGCGGCGGTGATCAGAATAACGCTGAGCATGAGACCCGTCGTGATCATCTGTTGGGTGATGGGAAATTTCGAGTTTTCTGTCAGCAACACCGCAGCCAACATCGCGCCGGGGCTCGCTATTGAGGGAATGGCCAGCGGATAGAAAGCCAGATCATGGGCGTTTCTGAGTTCCAGTTCCGCTTCAGGCTTGCCTGCGCCGAAGATCATCGTCAGTGCAAACAGGAATAGCACGATTGCACCTGAAATTTGAAAAGCTGGCAGGGGAATGCCAAGAGAGGTCAGAATGACTTCTCCAGCAATGACAAAGAAGCAGAGAACGGCAGCGGCCACAGTGCAGGCCTTGATGATCACCTGTCGACGCTCTCGCCCATTCATGCCTGACGTCACTGCCATGAAAACGGGAATGGTCCCGATCGGATCTACAACAGCGAAAAAACTGACAAAAATCGAAATCAGGCGAGGATAGTCTAGGTCCATTGGCGTTCTTTATTGTGAGCGGAGCCTTCTTGGCTCTGCGGTGTTGGAAGGGATATGGTGACCATCGTCCGGCATGAAGCCTTGGTGAGAAGGCCGCATGTTTCGAACGCAGACACTGTTCAACGCATATGTGCATAGGATTGTTCATTGAAAAAAGGGCAATGAACGGCAATTAAACAGGGTCTCAAGAGACCTGAGGTCGCATTTTTGCGCTACCAGTTGGCCAGATCCTGTCTTATGTCTTTATGCTGGCCAGTCAGGTGCGCGTACCGCCAACCGTAATGCCGTCAATTCTTAGGGTCGGCTGGCCAACACCCACCGGCACGCCTTGGCCCTGCTTGCCGCATGTGCCGATGCCGGTATCCAGTTCCATGTCGTTGCCGATCATGGAAATGCGCTTCATGGCTTCCGGTCCGTTTCCGATCAGGGTTGCACCCTTGACCGGCGCACCCACCTTGCCATCTTCAATGAGATAGGCTTCCGTGCAGGAGAAGACGAACTTGCCCGATGTAATATCCACCTGACCGCCGCCGAAATTCACCGCATAAATGCCGTTCTTGACGGACTTGACGATTTCTTCGGGCTCGTGCTCGCCCGCTTCCATAATGGTGTTGGTCATGCGTGGCATGGGCAGATGTGCATAGGACTGACGGCGCCCGTTGCCGGTCGAGCTGGTGGCCATCAGGCGACCATTTTGCCGGTCCTGCATGTAGCCAACCAGAATACCATCTTCAATCAGCGTTGTGCGCTGGGAAGGGGTGCCTTCGTCATCGATATTGAGCGAGCCGCGTTTGCCGCGAATGGTGCCATCATCCACCACGGTAACACCCTTGGCGGCGACCTGTTGGCCCATCAATTCGGAAAAGGCCGAGCTCTTGCGCCGGTTGAAGTCTCCTTCAAGGCCATGGCCGACGGCTTCATGTAGCAACACGCCGGGCCATCCGGGGCCAAGCACCACATCAAGCTCGCCAGCCGGAGCGGCAACGGCTTCCAGATTGACCAGAGCCTGCCGGATGGCTTCGTCTGTGGCGTTGCGCCAACCGCCTTCAAGTCCATTGGCCTCAAGGAAGAACTCATAACTGTTGCGTCCACCAAAGCCGTGGCTGCCGGCCTCTTTGCGGTCGCCTTCGCCTACGACAACGGAAACATTGAGCCGCACCAGAGGGCGCACATCTTCAAACCATTGCCCGTTCGGGCGCAGAATGCCCACGCGCCGCCAGTTGCCAACCAGCGAGGCCGAAACTTGCCGAACGCGCGGATCCTTTTCGCGGGCATAGGCGTCGATTTCTTCCAGAAGGGCGATCTTCTTGCCAAGCGTCAGGTCATCCACCGGGTTAAACCCGCGATAGATGGTGTGGTTGGCTTTGGGAGGGGCCATGTCCCACACACCTTCATAGCCATCGGCCACGCCGCGCACGGAGTCTGCTGCACGCCGGATGGCGCCCATATTGAGCTCGCCCGAGTGGGCATAACCAGCCATTTCACCTGCAACCGCACGCAGGCCAAAGCCCTGTCCGGTGTCAAAGGCGGAGCTTTTCAGGCGTCCATTGTCGAAGACGAGGCTTTCTGATTGCGTCTGCTCGAAAAACAGCTCGCCATCATCTGCGCCGTGAACAGTATCGGCCAGCACCTGCCTCACCTGATCTTTATCGAGCCCGTAACTTTCGAGCATATCCTTGCCTTCGCCCTTGATGAGACTTGAGGCAGGCGAGATCGCCTGAAGGGAAGCTGGCAAAGTCGTTGATAAAGAATGCATGGTGACCCCGCGGTGATGATTACAATTGTGTGACTATACTTATTCTAGACATAAGACCCTTGGCGACCAATATCCAGTTAAAGAATTAAATAATAAAATTTTCTTCGCTTAAAGGCCTGTGGAAGCAACGCATGCAGACGGTATAAATGTGTCCGTTTTTTGAAGAATGTTGCTGGAGATTAAAATTAAACCGGGTGTTAACCATGTTTCGGTAAATTCATTAACCATGACGGCTAACCATGCGCAAAACCTGTCAATGAGGACAAACCAGTCCGGGCGGGGAGAGCGCCGATGAAAGGAGTGGAGCCATGATCAGCGGTGCATCAAGCTACATGCCCATCTTCCGCATCAGCAACGCCGATGCCGTAGACATGATGATCGATAAATATGATCTGGATAAATCCGGTGATCTAAATATCGACGAGGCGCAGAATGTTCCCATTCTTAGCCGCAAGAATTTCGAAACGGCCGACAGCTTCGGTGATGGTAAGCTGACCGAGAAGGAATTCATGACCTATCTTGATCAGATGAAATTGGAAATCGGGCAGGGCGGCGCCACCAATCCGATGGCTCTGCTTATGGGCGGCTCTCCCATCAACGAGGATGTTTTTTCCCAGATTGTGTCTGAAGTGTCGAACAACGAGGGCAAGCAGAATTTTATCGACTATATGCTCCATCTGACCAAGGAATATGAAGCCGCGATGAAAGCGCCGGCAGAGGAAGAAGGCTCCAGCGTGGATCTATCGGCCTGACAGGATCCGTATCGATCGCCTTTTTATGAACAGGAAAGCCCCCGTCATTGATCCCTTGAGATCGGCGGGGGCTTTGTTTGTTTGCGCTTTAAGGGCAAAGTTGGAGGCTGCGGTCAAGCAGCCTTCACACCATTTTGTCGGTTCTGCTCGCGAATGGTTGAGAGGAATGCATCAACCTGCTTCGAGAGATTGGCAATCTGGGTTTCCAGATCGGCGGCATGGATCGACATGTCGTCAGCAGCTTGATCATTCTCCATGGCCAGATTGTTGAGCGCTTCGGCATTATCCGTGACCTGAAGGCTATTCTGGGCCGCTTCGGAAATGCTGCAGCTGATTTCCTGCGATGCTGCCCCTTGTTGCTCGACAGCAGAGGCAATGGTGCTGGAAATGCGGTTGAGCTGACCGATCGTGCCGTCCACATGCTCAATCGCGACCACAGCATCTGAGATGGTGTGCTGGATAGTATTGATCTGCTCGGCAATCTCTTCAGTTGCCTTGCCTGTCTGGGAGGCAAGATCCTTGACTTCGGCGGCAACCACCGCAAAGCCGCGCCCTGCTTCGCCAGCGCGTGCCGCCTCGATGGTCGCGTTGAGCGCCAGCAAGTTGGTTTGTTCGGCGATATCCTTGATGAGGCCTACAATCTGACCGATGGCCTTGGATGATTGCGACAGGGAGCCGATCACACTGGTGGCCTTCTGCACTTCATTCACGGCCGTGCGGGAATAGTTGTTGGTCTCGTCAATCTGGCAGGCAATCTCTGCAATGGATGTGGTCATCTCTTCCGAAGCGCCAGCAACGGTCTGCACATTGCTGCTTGATGCTGCCATGGCTTCCGAGATCGATTTGACGCGATCACTATTCTCTTTGGAGCGGGTGGCGAGCTGTTCGGTCTGGTGGCCAAAGCCGGTTGCGGCACGAGCTACCGTCTTGATGATCTGGCTGACGGAGCTGTCGAAGCGGTCTGCCATATCGAGCAGCATCTGGCGCTGTTGTTCTTCATTGCGCTGCTTCTGCTCGGCTTGTTCCCGTTCCATGGCCTTTCTCTGTCTTGCGCCATCCCGAAAGATAATCAGCGCACGACCAAGCGCACCGATCTCGTCTCCACGTTCGGTATTTGGAATATCGACATTGAGATCGCCGTCAGCAAGCTTGCGGGTTGTGTTCACGGCCTTGCCAAGCGGTTTGGTGATGGAAAAGGCAGTGAGTGCGGACAGCACAACGATAATCAGTGCGATCAATCCAGCGGAAAGCAGCAGCTTCTGGACATTGTGATGATAAATCGTGTTCACATCGTCGATATAGACGCCGGTCACGATAATCCAGCCCCATGGAGCAAACATTTCTGCATAGGACATTTTGGGCGTGGCTTCTGTTTCGCCCGGTTTGGGCCAGACATATTCAAGTGCACCGGCCCCTTGCTCGCGGGCAATCTGGATAAAGCTGCGGGTGGTATACACTCCGTTCGTGTCTTTGGTGCCCGTTACATCCGCGCCAATCAGGTCCGGATTGAACGGGTGCATCAGCATGTGTCCGCTGGTGTCGAGAATAAAGAAATAGTCACCGCCATTATAGCGCATCATGGAGATGGCTTCCTTGGCGCGCTGCTGGGCCTCTTCTTGCGATAATTGCCCGGCTTTCGCCTGCTCGCTGAATTTTGCAGCAATGTTGGTGGCTGATTCTATCAGATGCGCCAGTTCCGTTTCCTTGCTGGCCATCAGGTCATCTCTGGACGTAAGACCGGACTGCACTGCCAATGCAGCGATGCCAATAGCCGAAAGCAAAACAATAGAAAAAATCTTTGCTTTTATGGATGTTATCCATTTTGGCAAGAATGAGAGATGTTTGGTGGACATGGCCTAATCCTGGAGAGTAGATAAGCACATTCCCGTATACTTAAAATAGGGGAGTGTCTGAGTGGGAAACTTAAACTAGTAAGCAATATATAAGTTAAAGAATGCGTAATAGTTTATATTTTCAGATTTATATTTGTGTATTTTGTTTCCGTATAAAATAAATGGGTAAATCTATCGATATTTACCTTTGTTTACTCAAGTAAATTTACTGGAAAAGAAAGGAAATATATTCTGCGCAGTGAATTTGTTTCTTTAGCAGGTTGCATCTGTATGGGCTGCTGGCGTCCTTGGGCATTAGGCTTGATTTCATGCGGTCTGGTGAGCACACTGCATTTCGGCCCGATTCTAGGCGCTCGACTCCATTTACCCATTCTGTTCTGGCCAAACGTCGGACAGTGCTCTTCGCATGAACGGCCGTTGCATGAGTGGGGCAAGCCCGCAATGACCATATATGGACCAAATAAAGGACCAGACCGCGTTGGATGATAAGACCATTGTGACCGATCCTGCCTGCAAAGAGACTGCCGCTGCAGATGCATCCCTGCTTCTTGAATGGTATGACCGACATCACCGCACGTTGCCCTGGCGTACCTCACCGGCGGATGCTGCGCTTGGCGTTTTGCCTGAGCCTTATCACGTCTGGCTGAGCGAAATCATGCTCCAGCAGACAACGGTGGGAGCGGTGAAAGACTATTTTACGGCATTTCTTGCGCGCTGGCCCACGGTTTCTGATCTGGCGACCGCCGATGAAGACGACATCCTGAAGGCGTGGGCGGGGCTTGGTTATTATTCCCGCGCTCGCAATCTGCACAAATGTGCCCGCACCGTGGTGGACGAGTATGGCGGACGCTTCCCCGAAACAGTCCCCGAGCTGAAATCTCTGCCCGGCATCGGCGATTATACCGCTGCTGCCATTGCTGCCATTGCCTTTGATGAACCGGTGGCCGTGGTCGATGGCAATATCGAGCGCATCATCGCGCGCCTTTATCGCATAGACGAAGCGCTGCCCGCCGCCAAGAAGCCGATCAAGCAGAGGATGGGCGACCTCACCCCGCAAGAGCGTCCGGGGGATTTCGCGCAAGCCATGATGGACCTGGGAGCCAGCCTTTGCAGCCCCAAGAAACCGGCCTGTGCTCTTTGTCCCTTTACCGGTGCTTGCGCTGCCGAAGCCATTGGCGATATGGAGCGTTATCCGGTGAAAGCACCCAAGAAGGAAAAGCCGACCCGTCGCGGTGCGGCCTTTCTTATCCGGCGCGGCGATGGGGCTCTCTGGCTGATCAAGCGACCGGACAAGGGTCTGCTGGCTTCCATGGCAGCCGTGCCAACCACCGACTGGTTTGACAAAAGGGCCGGTGAGGGATTCGACCCTGCAACCGCGCTTGAAAAGGCACCTGACGGGCTCGCATTCAAAAAGAAGACGGGACAGGTGACCCATACCTTTACCCATTTCCATCTCTTGCTGGATATCTATGAAGCAGCAAGCGATGACGCGAGGCCCACGCCAGAGGGGTGGTGGTCAACACCGCAAAGCATCAAGGGCGAAGCTCTGCCGACCATCTTTCGAAAGGTCGTGGAGTTTGTCCCATGATAAAGGGAGCAAGGCAGTGTCAAGCAGATGATCCGGCGCTGGCCGATATTCTGGCTTTGATCCAGAGGAGCTTTGCCTATATGGACGGGCGCATCGATCCGCCCAGCTCCATGCTGGCGCTGACCATCGCCGATATCGCCCGCCAATGTGAGAGCGGCGAGGTCTGGTCTATCGGTGCTCCGGTGAAAGCCTGCGTCTTTCTCACCAGAAAGCCCGATTGCCTTTATCTGGGTAAGCTGGCGGTTGCTTCTGAAGCACGCGGGCAGGGGCTTGGGAAGCAGCTGGTTGAGATTGCCGCGCAGAGAGCGCTTGCGCTGGGCTATCACACACTGGAATTGCAAACCCGCATCGAACTGGTCGAAAATCATCAGATCTTCGCCGCCCTCGGCTTCATCAAAACCGCTGAGACTGCCCATCCGGGGTATGATCGCGTCACCTCCATCACCATGCGCAAATCAATCGGTGCCTGATGAGTAGCCCTGTTGGTCCTCTTTTAGCGGGGCGAATACCACGCTCTTCCGCCTTCCTGCCTGTTGAAAGGATCTTATATGACAGACCGTTTCGCCAAAACGCCCAAGCCGCCCTATTATGCCGTGATCTTCTCCAACCAGCTCAGGGATGAGCATGAAGGCTATGAAGCGATGGGCGATGCCATGTATAAACTCGCCCTTGAGCAGCCCGGTTGCCTGGGGGCAGAAAGCACCCGCGATGGTGCGCTTTTCGGCATCACCGTTTCTTACTGGAAAGATGAGCAAAGCATCCTTGAATGGAAGCGCAATGCCGAACATCTGGCCGCCCAGCGCCACGGGATCAAGGATTGGTATGCCCATTACGAACTGCGCGTGGCTAAGATTGAGCGCGACTATTCCGGTCCGGAAGGCAGAGGCGAAGGGCTCTAGGGCTCACCGATGCGCTGCTGCGTGGCTGTGAAAAATCCGTGGGATCGTACAAGCCGCAATTGTCTTTGGATTATTTTCTGACTAAAGTCAGGTAAATTCAAATGCCTGATAAGGCTGCCCTCGCCAAGGGAGAGCCAGAAGATAAGTTAGCAAGGGAGTCATCAGGATGCTGACAGATCCGGTTGCCCGCACACGCAGGTTTCATCGCGCCGTCACCACGGAAGCAGGGGTGCTTGATGCATCCTTTTTGGGGAGAGGGCGCCCGCTGGGGCCTGCCCGCGTGCTCAACGCCATTGGTCGCGGGATCACGGATATTGCTGAAATCCGAAATTATTTGCGGCTCGATTCCGGGCTGATGAGCCGTATTCTGCGCGGCTTGGAGGACGAAGGGTTGATCACCGTATCAGCCAGCGAAAGTGATGCCCGCCGTCGGATCGCCATGTTGACCAAGGTTGGCGAGGAGGAATTCGCCGCCTATGAGGCTCTCTCGGATAAGCAGGCCGCCGATATCGTGGCCCGCCATCCGCATCCGGAAGTGCTGCTGCAGGCCATGGATGTGGTGGCCACGGCACTTGGCTTCGAGCGCACGGTGATCGAGCGTGTTTCGCCGCTAGACCCTCGTGCTGTGGTATGCCTTGAAGCCTATTATGAAGAACTGGGACGGAAGCTGAAGAGCGGCTTCGACGTCAACCTCTCGGCCGATCCGGAAGCCTGCGACATGGAGCATCCGCGCGGCGCCTTCCTTTTGGCCATGCTGGATGGCATGCCCATCGGCTGCATTGGCCTTAAGGGAACAGACAAGGGCTATGCGGAGTTGAAGCGGCTCTGGATCGTCCCTTCGGCCCGTGGCATGGGGCTGGCCCAGCGCATGATGACCGAGGCGGAGAATGAGGCGAAAAGCCTTGGCATAAAATGTCTGCGGCTGGATACCAACAGCGTGCTCAGCGATGCCGTGGCCATGTATAACAAACTTGGCTGGACCGAGATTGAGCGCTTCAATGAAGATCCCTATCCGGATCTGTTCTTTGAGAAGCGCATCTGACAGCCCCCAATAAACCACAAATAAAAAGGCGACCATCGGGTCGCCTTCAGGTGGGTGAAATGTCTGAGGTCGCAATTGGGTCAGATCAAGCCGAGGTCACCTGCTACGCAAAACATCAGGCAGGCGACGGTGGGGCTTGAATGGATTTCACCGAAAAACCGGAACTTCGAACATCTCCTTGGTTAAACTCGACGGGCAGCTGAAAAGCCGCCTGTTACGCAGCGCCCTCAGGCTGCGTCGCGAATGATCTGGCGCAGGCTATCAATCGGCTCCTGTGCCCCATCCTTGTCAAAATGCCAGTAGGTCCAGCCGTTGCAGGCATCCAGCCCCTGTACCAGCGCGCCTACCTTGTGAATGGAGCCGGTATGGCTGCCCGAGATCAGCGAGCCATCGGCGCGCACCATGGCGGAGAATTTGCCACGCTTGTCGGTGAGCTCTACACCCGGTTTGAGCAGGCCTTCTTCCAGCAGACGGCCAAACGGAATGCGTGGAGCTGCACGCTTGCTCTGGGTGGTTTTGAGCGCATCCAGATCCACAGGCTCGACCGCATCAATGCGGGCCTGAGCGGCTGCGATATAATCACGGTCGCGCTCGACGCCGATGAAGTGGCGGCCCAGCTTCTTGGCCACAGCACCCGTGGTGCCGGTGCCGAAGAAGGGATCGAGCACAACGTCGCCCGGATTGGTCGAAGACAAAAGCACGCGATAGAGCAGGCTTTCCGGCTTCTGGGTCGGATGCACTTTCTTGCCATCGTCGCCCTTGAGCCGTTCATGACCGGTGCAGATCGGCAACGTCCAGTCAGAGCGCATCTGCACATCATCATTGAAGGCCTTCAGCGCTTCATAATTGAAGGTATATTTGGAATTCTTGTCGCGGCTCGCCCAGATCATGGTTTCATGCGCATTGGTAAAGCGCTTGCCGCGGAAATTCGGCATCGGGTTGGTCTTCATCCAGACCACGTCATTCAGGAGCCAGAAATTGATGTCCTGCATGATCGCGCCAACGCGGAAAATATTGTGATAGGAGCCAATGACCCAGATGGTGCCGTTCGGCTTCAGCACGCGCTTGCAGGCCAGAAGCCAGGCGCGGGTAAAGGCATCATAGGCCTCGAAGCTTTCAAACTGGTCCCATGCATCGGTCACCCCGTCCACCTCGGACTGGTCCGGACGGGTCAAGCCGCCGCCCAGCTGAAGATTATAGGGCGGATCGGCGAAAATCGCGTCAACGGAATGTTTGGGAAGTTTTTCCAGTTGGGCAACGCAGTCGCCCTTCATGATGGTATCAAGCCTATCGGCGAGGCCCGCTTCGGTCTGGTCGAAATCCGACCGTAGGGATACATTCGAACGCATACGCATACTCTACTCAACTGAATTACACCCAAGAGCAAATCCCGCGATTTTGACATCGGCGGTCATGCTTCAAACTGCCGGAGTGACACCCGATCAGACCACCTGTAAGGCAGCGACCAGATTGGAAATATCTTGAATGATCAAAACGCGATCATCCTTCCGACATGGCTATCCTGAGCCATCATGGTAAACCAGCGGTTAAACAAAAGCGTCAACTTGTGCATTTTTGCGCAAATTGATCCAACTTCCCAACCGGAGTCGAAAATTTATAGATAACAGAAGGTTAATAGTCACTCTTTGAGGCTTGCCTTGCGCTTTGGAGCTGAAAGGGGCGCGTAATCAGTCTTTTCCCGTCCGTCTTGGGGACTACTATGGAAAATCATGCACAAGTTGAAGCTCTACTGATCTTTCTTTATGGAAAGCGGCCAACTGCATGAAAAGAATCGTAAATTTGCCGCAATCTTTACTCTATCTCGTTAATCTTGCGCAGTTAATCTGGATTAACTCTGCAAATCAGCTTAAACAATAAGCAGCACCTTTTTTATTCGGCAGAAGAGCCGTTACCGGGTGCTGTTGGTTGATCAGTCGGATAAACAGGATCGGCTGTTGGCATGAAGAAGAAACAAGACAGCAAAAGCAGTGCCGTTGATACGCGGCTGCAAAAGACTGCCCAGACAGGCTTCCGCAAAAAGGGAGCGGTGCAACTGCGCGACGTTATAGGGTCAACCCTGACGCCGCTTTGCCGCAAACAGGGCTTTGCCTCCTCTGATATTCTGCGCTTCTGGGGCGAAATCGTCGGACCGCAATTTGCCGAATGCACCGAGCCTGAGCGCATTCGCTGGCCACGTCGCGATGAAGCGCAAGGCTTCAAACCCGGTACGCTGGTTCTGCATTGCGAAGGAGCTCAGTCGGTTTTTCTGCAGCATGAACAGGCAACCATAATCCAGCGCGTCAACGCCTATTTCGGCTATCCGGCGATTGATCGAATCCAGATATTGCAGCGCCCGGTCAATGCCAAAACTCCAAAGCGCCCGGACCCGCTCCGCCCCCTGACCCTTACGGAAGCCGATGCGCTCGAGCATCAGATCGAAGGGGTCAAGGATGACAAGATGGCAGAAGCTTTGCGTCGTCTCGGCCACGCAGTGCTGGCGCGCAACTAGGCACGCCAGAAGCCCGCGACCCACTTAAGACGACCTTGTGTTTCTGGTTTGGAGCGATTACCTTGCGCGATAACCAATTCAGGAATACATCATGACCGATATCATGCCTCTCGACAGGCAACTCTGCTTCTCGCTCTATTCGGCCTCTCTGGCCATGACCCAGCTTTACAAGCCTTTGCTGGAGCCGCTCGGGCTGACCTATCCGCAATATCTGATCATGTTGATCCTGTGGGAGCATGATGGAGTGAGCCTGAAGGACATCGGGACAAAGCTTGGCCAGAAGTCGGGCGCCTTGACTCCTGTGCTCAAGCGCCTTGAACAGGATGGACTGGTCCAACGCGTCCGTGATGAAAAGGATGAGCGTGCCCTCAACATCCGACTGACGGAGAAGGGCAAGGAGCTGCGTATCGAGGCTGCCAAGGTTGGCCCCTGTGTGGCCGAAGCCTGCGGCATGCCGATTCCGGAGCTTGTGGAGCTGAAGGCAAAGCTGGAAGTCTTGCGCAAAAATCTGCTGAAAGCCCAAAACTAGCCCGCCCCCCAATTTTCAGAAAAAGCCGATACCGTCTGGCTTAGACCTATGTGCTACTTGAAAATAATTATCGCAATAACTAAATTGAGGGCGTCTGACCGATGAATTGCGACACAAACCATAGGAGAGGAAACAGCTATGAAAGTTCTTTACAGCACCAGCGCAACAGCCACCGGAGGCCGTGAAGGCTCCGCCAAATCTGAAGATGGCCTGCTCAACGTTACCCTTGTCACACCAAAAGAGCTTGGCGGTGCAGGCGGTAACGGCACCAACCCCGAGCAGATGTTTGCAGCGGGCTATGCAGCCTGTTTTCTCAGCGCCGTAAAACTGATCGCCTCACAGGAGAAGGTGACGTTGACAGATCCGACCATCACTGCCGAAGTCGGTATCGGTAACAACGATAAGGGTGAAGGTTTCGCTCTGAAAGTGGATCTGGTTGCAGATCTCAAGGGCGTCGACGCGGAAACGGCCACCAAGCTGGTCGAGAAGGCTCATCAGGTCTGCCCATATTCCAACGCCACGCGCAACAATATCGAAGTAAGCGTTGCGGCCAAATAGCAAGCGCAGCCTGCTTGGAATACAAAAAGACCAATAATAATGACCTGACAAGAGGTGCGTCATACAAGGCGCGCCTTTTCTTGTAATGCAGACTGTTTACTTTCCCTCTAAGTAGTACCATCTATTCTATTGAGGGCAGCAATTGAAATCATCACGCCAAAGAAGCGAGGCCCAGCAAAAAGGGGAAACCATCAATGCCGACGTCGGAGCAGTTTTGGGACAAGATGGCCAGCGATTACGCCGCCAAGCCCATCAAGAATATGGATGCCTATTCAAAGACGCTTGAGCGCACGCGCCTTTATCTTCATCCCGATGACGCTGTTCTGGAGCTTGGCTGTGGATCTGGCTCGACTGCCTTGCTCCTGTCCAGTCATGTGGGCCATATCTGGGCCAGCGATCTGTCGTCCCGTCTGGTGGAAATAGGCAGGGAAAAGGCCAAAGAGCAAAAGGTGGAGAATGTCGACTTCGTGCATGCGGACATGTATGACGAAGCGTTGGCCGCCAATGCCCCCTATGACTGCATCTGGGCTTTTAACTTCATGCATCTGCTGGAAGATATTCCCGCCGGCATCAAGCATATGAACCAGCTGTTGAAGCCCGGTGGTGTGCTTATCTCCAAAACGGGGTGTCTTGCCGGACGTTATAGTCTGCTGCGTATCCCTATTACGATCATGCAATGGCTGGGCAAGGCTCCCCATGTGAGCTATATTTCAGCTGCACGCCTTGAGGCGGTAATGGTGGACCAGGGCTTCGAGATTCTGGAGTCTTGCACCTTCCCCAAAGCAGCGGAAACGCGCTTCATTGTAGCGCGTAAACTATAGAGTTTATTGGCAATTTTCGAAATGTTGAAAATTACAAATTTGTAACGAACGGCATTTTGTCGCGCCTTGCCCTCTCATCGCCAAAATGTGATTGGATAGGGTATCTCAGTAACAGGACTGCCGGGGCATTCTCGCTATGATGCTGGCAAATGTCCCCAACGACCAAAAACGCAACCCTTAAGGAAATAAATCATGGCTTTGAACCGTAGAGAATTTCTGATCACCGGCGCAAAAGCAACCGCAGGCTTCGTTGCCCTGGCAGGACTTCCCCTTGCAATGGCCGCGCCCGCAGCCGCTGAATCCTACCCTCTGGCAGAAATGCTCAAGAAACCGGGCGATCTGGAAGAGATTGCCGTAGGACAGGAAGATGCACCGATCACGGTGATCGAATATTTCTCGATGACCTGCAGTCACTGCGCCCATTTCCACGGCACAACCTACAAATATCTCAAAGAAAACTATATCGACACCGGCAAGATGCGCTTCATCCTGCGTGAGTTCCCGCTTGATCCGCTGGCAACCGCAGGTGCCATGCTGGCCCGCCGCACGCCCGGTGGCAAGGCAACGGCCATGATTGATCTGTTGCTCAGTCAGCAGCGCAACTGGGCCTTCACCGATGATCCTGTAGGCAACCTTCAGCGTTTTGCCAAATTGGCCGGTTTTTCACAGGAAAGCTTCGAGAAAGCCGTTTCTGACGATAAATTGCTGGACGACATCGAAGCAGTACGTGAACGTGGACAGAAAGAATTCGGAATCAATTCAACGCCAACCTTCTTTGTGAATGGTGAAAAGCATATCGGAGCCCTGTCGAGTGACGAATTCGACAAGATTTTGGAGCCATTGCTGTAATTTGATATCCGTTGGCGGGGAATCCCCCGCCGACCCTTTCAGGGCGCCTGCCTTTTCCCCTTTCATGCTGAGCATGCTGGGGCAAGGGCAGCGCCCTTTTGCGTTGAACAGTCTGTCGTTCCCCTTCGCCGTCCTTCAGGGGGCTCGGCGATGAAATTCACCAAGCTGCGCCTATTGGGCTTCAAATCCTTCGTGGAGCCGATGGATTTTATTATCGAGACGGGGCTCACCGGCGTCGTCGGGCCCAATGGTTGCGGCAAGTCCAATCTGGTGGAATCTCTGCGCTGGGTGATGGGCGAGAACAGCTACAAGAATATGCGCGCCTCCGGCATGGATGACGTCATCTTTGCTGGCTCCACCAACCGACCGGCCCGCAACACCGCCGAGGTGACCGTTCATCTCGACAACAGCGATCGCACCGCACCTGCCGGTTTCAACGATAGCGACGAGCTGGAAATATCGCGCCGCATCGAGCGCGAGAATGGTTCCAATTATCGCATCAATGGCAAGGATGCGCGCGCGCGCGACATCCAGCTGCTGTTTGCCGATGCCTCCACAGGCTCCCGCTCGCCGTCGATGGTGGGGCAGGGGCGCATTGGCGAGATCATCAGCCAGAAGCCGACACAGCGCCGTGGCCTCTTGGAAGAAGCTGCAGGCATTTCCGGCCTGCATAGTCGCCGTCATGAAGCGGAACTGCGTCTGAAGGCCGCTGAAGCCAATCTGGAGCGCCTTGAGGACATCATGGCGCAAATATCGACCCAGCTTGAGGGCCTCAAGCGTCAGGCCCGTCAAGCCAGCCGTTATCGCAATCTTTCCTCCGACATCCGCGCAACAGAAGCAACGCTCTATCATCTGCGCTGGCAGGAAATATTGGCCGAAGAGGAAAAAGCAAAGGAAGCCCTGCGTCTGGCCGATCTGAAGGTCGCCGAGGCGACCACGGCCCAGTCTGCGGCCGCACGCGAAGAAGCCGTGGTCAATCATGCCCTACCGGCCCTGCGCGATGAATCCGCAGCCAAAGCCGCATCTTTGCAGCGCCTGACATTGGCGGCCCGCGAACTCGACAACGAGGAAAAGCGCGTTGAAGAAAAACTCGCCGACCTCGCCCGTCGCATTGAGCAGCTCAAGGCCGACAAACTGCGCGAAAAGCAAATGCTTGACGAGAATGCGGATCTGCTCAAGACCCTCGATGACGAGCGGGCGGAGCTGACCGCCGAGGATGAGGGCGCAGCCAAGACACAAGAAGCTGCAGATGAAGCGCTCAAAAAGGCCGAAGAGGATCTGGCCAAGGCGGAGGGTGTTGCCAGCGACTGGACCTCCCGTCTGGCCGAAGCCGAAGGCTCTGCGCGGCAATTGCAGCAGGCAACGGAAGCCGCAAGAGGGCGTCTGGCGCGCTTGTCCAGCCAGAAGGCCCAGAGTGAGCGTGATCTGGATCGCGTCAACGAACAATTGGACAAGGATACCGGGCTGGATGACTTGCGCGAGCAGGTGGAAAGCGCTTCCGAAGTGTTGGCGATCCTTGAAGAGGAGACGGAAGCCGCCACCAGCGCCGTTGCTGACGCACGCGAGGCAGAAACCACTGCCCGTCGTGCGCGTGCTGAAGCTGAAAGCGCCTTTAACCGGCTCGACACCGAAGCCCGTACGCTGGCCAAGATCGTCGAGGGCGGGCAGGACAAACGCTATCCGCCAGTGCTTGATAGTCTCAAGGTGGATGCTGGCTACGAGGTGGCGCTCGCCTCCGCGCTCGGCGAAGATCTTGATGCACCGCTTGATGCAGCCGCACCGCGTCATTGGGGTGAGATGGGGGGCGACGTTGAAGATCCGGCCATGCCGCATGATCTGCCTTGCCTGAGCGCCTATGTGTCCGGCCCCGAACGCCTGACCCGCCGCCTTGATCAGATCGGGATTGTTGATGCCAGCCTTGGTGCTGACTTGCAGAAACACCTGAAGCCGGGCCAACGACTGGTCAGCCGCGAAGGCGATTTGTGGCGTTGGGATGGTCTGGTCATCCGCGCCGGAGCGCCCACGCCCGCAGCCCAGCGCCTTGAACAGCGCAATCGCCTTGAAGAGTTGGAAGGCCGTCTGGACGAAGCTGAGGAGCGCCTCAATGATGCACGCAATGCCTTTGAGGAACAGCGCACCATCGCCTCGGATATGGCGCGGGAAGAACAAACCAAGCGCAATCGCTGGCGAGATGCCCAGAAACGCCTTTCGTCCCTGCGTGACAACCTGGCCAAAGCCGAGCGCGACGCCAACCAGATATTGGCGCGCAAGGCGACGCTGGAAGCCACCATCGGCCGGTTGACTGAGGAAGAGGGCGAGGCAAGGAGCGCCTTCGAAGATGCCGAGAAGCAGCAGAAGGATTTGCCTGCCATCGATCATCTCCAGCGTGAGCGGGACAATGCTCGGCTGATCCAGAGTGAAAAACGCAGCTTGCTGACCGAGGCGCGGGCCAAGGCTGATAGTCTTGTGCGCGATGCTATCATGCGTGCCAAGCGGCTGGCCGCAATCGAGCGCGAGCGCTCAAGTTGGGTGTCCCGCGCAGAAAATGCCGACGCCCAGATCGCCACACTCGATGCCCGTTTGTCCGAGACCGAAAAGGAGAGGGAGCAGCTCACGGACACTCCGGATGAGATCGCCATCAGGCGCCGCACCCTTTTGTCTGAAATCGCCAAGGCCGAGGAGGCGCAGAAGGAAGCGGGAGACAAGCTCACCGAGGCAGAGCGCACCGCTCTCGAGGCAGGTGTGGCCGCCAAGAGCGCCATGGAAGCCCTGAGCTCGACCCGCGAAGAACGCAGCCGTGCCGACGAACGCATCAATGGCATCAAGGCTCGCAAGGACGAACTGACCCGCCAGATCGACGATGCCATGGATTGTGCCCCCGCCGCCACCTTTGGCCTGTCTGGCCTCAAGAAAGATGCGCCGCTTCCCGCCATGGCATCGGTTGAAGGGCGGCTGGAGCGCCTAAAGAATGAACGAGAGCGGCTCGGTGGCGTCAACTTGCGTGCCGACGAAGAGGCGGGCGAGATTTCCGAACAGCTCGTCACCATGGAAACCGAGCGGGACGATCTGATTGAAGCCATCAAGAAGCTGCGTACGGGGATCTTCAACCTCAACAAGGAAGCCCGCGCCCGTTTGCTTTCTTCCTTTGACGTGGTCAACAGTCATTTCAAATCCCTGTTCGCCAAACTGTTCGGCGGCGGTGAGGCAGAACTCACATTGACCGATGCCGATGACCCACTTCAGGCTGGCCTTGATATCATCGCACGTCCTCCGGGTAAGAAACCCCAGACCATGACGCTGCTTTCAGGCGGAGAACAGGCGCTGACGGCCATGGCGCTTATCTTTGCGGTTTTTCTGACCAACCCGGCACCCATCTGCGTGCTCGATGAGGTTGACGCTCCGCTAGATGATGCCAATGTGGAGCGCTTCTGCGCCCTGCTGGAAGAAATGCGGACGCTTACGGAAACCCGCTTTGTCACCATCACGCATAACCCGATCACCATGTCCCGAATGGATCGGCTGTTCGGCGTGACCATGGCCGAGCGTGGCGTCTCGCAGCTTGTTTCCGTCAATCTGGAAGCGGCGGAAGAGTTGATCGCAGAAGATGAAAACCGCGCAGCCATAGCCACCGTGCCGCCGGGTTACCCGCAGCCGTAAATGTGATTTGCACTAGCCGTGTTGAGGGGGGGCGATAGAACGTGCCATTTGAGTGCCCCTGTCATTCAGTATGAAAATCTGCGCTAGTCGTCTTCTTGTGGCAGATTGTCGGTGATGTCGTAATAATCGCCTTTGTGCGAAGCGAAAATATGCTTGGTTAGGCGCCGGCCATGTACATCATCGATACAACCCACGGAGACAGCAATTTCATCTCGCCATTCAGGATGTCGATCCGCATGCCAGAAGAGCGACGAGCCGCATTTGGAGCAGAAGCCACGACGCGCAAATTCGGACGACTGATACCAAGCCAGAGCCTCTTGCCCCTTTTTGATCACCAGATTGCTGAACTGGATCGTGATGCTGGGCCAGGCATGGCCTCCCCATTGGCGGCATTGCTTGCAGTGACACATCACCATGGGATTGGCATGACCGGGAAATTCGAATTCAACGGCACCACAAAGGCACCGACCTGTCAGCATTTCATCCATGATATGTCTCCTGCTTTTCTGCATGCTATTCTTGCGCCGCGACTATAGCGTCATCGGGCAGCAAGGGTCCAACATATCGTGCAAATTCATCCATAAGGGAAATTGATGCACCGCTCAGGCTTCAGCGCATATCGCACGCGTGCCCGAGCGGCAGGAATGTCAGCTAGACTGTAACAATCGCTCCAAAGGCATCGCCATAGTCAGCCCCCAGAACTGACCCCGTCTGAAAATCGATCATGGCCGGAGCATCAAAACCGCACTGTTGCAGCTCGTCTTTGAGGCTATGGGGCGAGAAATACTGCATCCAGTTATAGATCTCGAATGTCTCGTCAGGGCATGCGATCAGATAATGATCAAGCCCAGTCGTTGTCTCAGGCCAGAGCCAGCTTTTCTTGAGGCCAACATAGGGAGAGGGCGCCCAGAAGCCACCCATGAGGTCTGCTTCCAAAACGGTGCTCTCTGCAAGCTTCTGGAACATGTGGTCGGAGAAGACATCAAAGACGATGGCCCCGCCGGGATTAAGCTGTGCCCGCATCCGGGCCAGCAGCGTGCGGCGTTGACTGGGGGAGAGCGCACAATAGTCAGCATAGATCAACAGGACCAGATCCTGCTCTTGCGGCAGGGGATCTTCCAGATAATTGGCCAGACGGTAGCTTGGTGCACCAGTTGGCGCGGCTGACGGGGCATGGCCGCGTGCATAGGCAAGCGACGGGGTTGAAATATCCACGCCGGTGACTTGCGCCCCTTTTCGGGCCAGCCGATTGGCATAAAGCCCCGGGCCGCAGCCAAGGTCGCAGACCCGTTTGCCATCAATGGCAAAGCGTTCGGCAATCCAGTCGACAATCGAGATGATGCTCTCTTGCTTGCGGGAGGCCAGATCATTGCTGCCATCAATGTGAAAGGCGAGCATGCTGGCCGCGATATGGGGGCGGGTCCAGAGGTCTGGAGCGGTATATTGGCAAAAGGGGGCCGGACGTTCGGCCATAGTGCAAAGAAGGTCATACATGACAGGGTATCCATACTGAGCGCCAAGCTGTTGGCGCGCAAAAGCAGGTAGAATTGGGATACAAAAACCCATCCGGCCATATGGCGGGACTTTTGGGTGGAAGGCCGCGCTCTTGTTAAAGGCGCAGGCATGTCATGCTGAATAAAAGAAAGTGCGTTATGGATAACTCTTTCACAGGGCGCAAGCAAGGCACAAGGAATGCGAATGTACACTTTTCAGCGCAAGGTTTTGTGCCTAGTCTTTAGGAAACCGATTGTTATAGGGAAGGTGTGCCGATGACCGACCAAATTTCCGCTGATCATCTCAAATTGACGCTGTATATCGCCAACAAGAATTACTCATCCTGGTCTTTGCGTCCCTGGATTGCCATGAAGACCAAAAATATCGTCTTCACCGAGCATCTGTTGCAATTTGATGAAGCCACCGGCCACGCCCATTTCATCGAATATTCACCGACCAAGAAAGTGCCGGCTCTGAAAATCGAAGAAGAGGGCAAGGAGCCTGTGATCATTTGCGAAAGCCTGGCTATTCTCGAGGTGATTGCAGATCTATTCCCCGAAGCAGGGCTCTGGCCCGTCGATGTCATGGAGCGCGCCAAGGCACGAGCCTTTGCCGCCGAAATGCATGGAGGCTTTTTCGGGCTGAGAGGCTCATGCCCGATGAATATCCGGCGAGAGATTAAACGGCTCGATCTGGATCCCTACAGTGCTGCTGCCGTGGTCAAGAATGTAGAACGGATTGAGCAGATCTGGCGTGAATGCCTTGATGCCTCTGGCGGCCCTTTTCTGTTCGGCTCCTTTGGCGCGGCGGATGCCATGTTTGCCCCGGTGATCAATCGTTTTGAGAAATATGAACTCACCGACAGCGAGGTGTTTCATGCTTATCGCTTTGCCATCAAAACCCTGCCTGCCTGGAAAGAATGGGAAGAGGAGGCCCTGAAGGAGCCTTGGGTCGTTGAAGAAGACGAAGCCTGATGCTCTGAACTTCGGTATGGCGGAGATCAGTAAGCAACCAAATTCTGCGGAAATAGACTGGCCCGTATCGGGTTAGTCGAACAGGCGGTCGACTTCGTCCTGTGCGGTCGGGTGATCGATGGCCAGCATCCAATCGGTTGCGCTAGCTGTATCGTTGATCAATGCACTGACGCGATCAATGAGAGGCCGCACTTCGGTGGAAGCCATGAAGGCGACACTATCGAGAAACTCGTTTGAGAGATCGCCATTCAGATCCACGATGCGTTCGATCAGCCCTTCAATCTTGACATCGATCTCATGCACCAACGATTCCAGTTGGTCACGCACCTCGGGTCGCACTGAGTCATAGAGGGAAATTGCGAGTTGTTTTTCCTTGAAGGTGGATTGCTGGAAATAGTCCGCATAGCCCATGGGGCGCCAAGCCACGATATCCTCGGCGCATTCGGGCATGGCTGACAGCATCTCGATCAGCATCAGCACTTCATTGAAATGGTTGAGATAGTCAGTCGCGAGCAAAGTCGACGGGTTGATGTTGGCGTCCAGCAACAAATTCGCATCAGGAAGGGTAGACATTTCCGACATCGTGTGACTCTCAACGCAACTTCATTGGCATTCAGGCGACGAGACCAGTCTACGAAAAGAGCTCTATGGGCAACCAGGAAGTGATATCTTCATGCCAATTACCGCAAGTGTCACGGCAGTGTGCAAGACATGCAATCCCCGCTCAAAGTTGCCGCATATTTGCAATAAGCGGTTTTCAAAGACGGTCCAACTTAACCATAAGGTGCTATAGTTTCCAAATACTTGACGTTGGCTCGCGTCGGTGAAAAAGATGAAACAGGATAAAGATTTAGCAAACCCCTTAGAAGAAATCGAATTGGACAATCATGACCGGTAGACTGCATCTTGTGGCAGAAGAGATTGAATTGATTAAATTTTTCGGTGTAGCGGAGCTTTTGCCCGGTTTGCACAAAATGCCGCCTAGACATAACGTCGCACCGAGCACTCCGGTTCTGACAATTACTCATGAATATGGCAAGCGCACCGCTCGGCTGATGAAATGGACTTTTGTGCCTGATTGGGTAAAAGATCCGCGTGATTTCACGCAAATCAGCACCGCTCGCATGGAAACCGTCGAGAAGAAGCCATCCTTCAAAAATGCAATTCGATACCGCCGATGTCTTGTGCCTGTGACCGGCTTTTATGAATGGCAACGGCAAAAGGAGAGCGGAGAGGGGATACCGCATTTCTTCCGGCGCAGCAATGAGGTTCTATTTGCCCTTGCTGGTATCTGGGAAACATGGATGGGTCCCAATGGCGAGGAATTTGATGGGCTCGCGTTGTTGACTGCGCCAGCAAAGCAGCCTTTTCGCACGATTTCCGAGAGGTTGCCCCTCATCATCCCACCTGACGACCATGATACGTGGTTGAACACCCGTTCTGGCCGTTTTAATGAAGCGCGTCCGCTGCTTAGGAGCGCTCCACCAGACGATCTGATGGCTTACCCTGTTTCCTGTCGCATCAATAATCCAAGCATTGACGATGCGTCCTTGGTTGAACCGCTTAAGGCCCCACAGGGAAACACTGTGCAGGTGACCACAGCATGCGATAGCACACAAGAGAAGAAGGGAAAGGCTTTCAAGGAGAAGGAGGAACAGAAGATCACCAAAAGGAAGCCTGAAGAAGATACCCAATTGGATCTTTTTTGAAGGATACAGTCGAAACGGAGCCTTTTCCAGGAGATGGGTGTCCGGTTCTCGACTGTGTTGTCACTGTGAGCTATGATGGAGGGCGGTTTTCCAACAGCCAAACCAGCTGTGACAACTCAAAATGACAAAGGGCCCGAGAGTTTACTCTCGGGCCCAGAATTCTTGGACTTCAAGTCTAAGCTAAGCTTAGATTAGAAAGAACGTTTCAGGTACAGTTTGCCTGCTACGTCGTCCCAGTCAGTTGCAGCTGCTGCGTCGAAGTCAGTTTTTTCGTAACCTACACGAGCGCCAATTTCGAGATTAGCAACTGGGGTGTAGGTGATCTGAGCGGAAGTACCCCAGGTTTTGTAAGCTGCTTCGTCGAAATCAACGTAACCAGCGTCAACACCGAATACCAGGTTGTCAGCGAAGGCGTATTCGAAGCCACCGTTAACAGCCCATTTGCTCCAGGTGTTGCCCAGGCCGTCGTTGGTGTAGCCATCTTCGTAGCCACCAGCGATACCGAAGGTCAGGCCTTCCATCAGGTTGAAGGAAGCTTCACCACCGATGATGTAGCCAACGTCAGCAGAGAAAGCGCCGTTCCAGTAACGAGACTGGTATACAGCACCAGCTACGTTTGCAGAACCCCAGCCCTGCTTAACAGCCAAGCGAGCAGCGAGGGAAGGAGCGGTCATGCCAGCGAGGCCAGCAATGCCGGTGCCGTTGTATTCTTCCAGAGCGATGGTAGCGGATACGCCGTTACCCAGGGAAGCAACATAACCGATGGTCTGCAGGTCACCGTGGCCGATGCCGAAGTCATCATAGTACAGGCCAGCGTTGAAGTCGACGATGGAGTCGGTCAGACCAGCATACAGGCCGCCGAGCTGCAGGTAAGCTTTATCGAATGCAGCGTTTGCACCAGAAGTTGCGCCAGCACCTACGTTGTCATCATATTCGATGTGAGCAGCAAGAGTACCGAATTCGGTTTCTTCTTTAGCATCGAAAGCGATGGTGGTTTCGGTGTAGTAGCTAACTTCGTCTACAGTGTTGCGCTGTACGCCACGGTAGTCAACGAAGCCGTTCTGGATGCCGAATTCAACTTTACCAGAGATCTTCAGGCAGGTATCGGTACCTGGGATGAAGAAGTAACCAGCGCCGTATGCATCACATACTTTAACGTAATCTACTGGTTCTGCTACTGGCAGGTCTGCTGCCTGTGCTGCACCGCCAGCTACCAAAGCAGCTGCGGAGCCAAGGATGAGGCTCTTGATGTTCATGTTTCTGACCTTCATTGTCATAACAAAAAATATTTTTGCAGTGACCAGTCCAGTCAGAACTGTAGTTCACTGCTTGCGACAAGATTGACAATACTCGTTTCTCCGGCGGGTTCAATCGACTCTCGTCTTCGCCGAGATCACTTTGCGAGGACTGTTGCACAAAAAACACAAAACAGGCTCTATGCCCCGGATTTCTGCCAATTCGTTACTGAATTCTTAACGGGATTTATGTGCATTTTCGTGCTTTTGCTGCGTTTGCAGTGAGCAATGAAATGGCAAATAGGAATTTTATTCGGGTGGTTCGATCCGGAAACCGGCGTCAAGGGACTCAAATTCCACGCGTTCGGAGCACAAAATGCATCAAGCAGGGACAACGAAAACCGGATTCGATGCTGTTTGGCTGGTTACCAGAGAATCGATTCTGTTGGATAGAGGCGAGTTGCGCTGATGGAGTGGATGATTCTTCTTATCTGTAGCCCTAACAAAAACGGCCGCTCCTGCTGGTGCAGAGGCAGCCGTTTTATATTTAAGAGCGCGCGATGAACACAGGTTCGTTACGAGTCCGAATCTGAATCTTTCTTGCCGAATGGCCAGATGCGCGAGAAGAAGCGTTTCTTCTTGCCTGAATTTTCCTGCTGCCTGAGCTGTTCCATCTGCGATGCCACCTCTGGGGTTACATCGGTAAAGCGCTCTGGCGGCTGGGTCAGATAGGTGCGCTTGCCTTTTTCTCCATGCTTCTGGGCTCGGATCAGGGCAAGACGCTCCTTGACTTGCCTATCATATTCTTTCAACTCTGCAGGACTGACCGGTCCTTTGCTATAATCAGGTTCTTTGATCTGTCGTGCAAAGTTGGCTGAGGCGGTGTTGTTCTTGATAATGGAATCACGCTGTTCCGGCGGCAGACGACGAATGGCTTCCAGCAATTGTGCCCGTTCTTCGTCGCTCATGTTTTCCATGCGCTCATTATAGATCTCGCGCAGTTTGTCCGGGTCCTGCGGCCAGCCAGCTTGCGCATAGGCGGGCAGGCGTTTGCCATCTTCAGGCGTTGGCAAAGGTGCGCCATCAGGGGGCAAAACAAGCCCAGCACGCGCAGAATAGTCGATTGTCTGGCGTTTCTTGTCGTTGGGCAGAGCGCCCAGCAAGCCTGTGACATCGTCCAGCAACTCCCGCTCGTGGGTTTCGCCGGTGCCATAGGTTGAAGAGGAAATTCCTGAACATGCTGAAAGCCCCATGCTGAGGGTCCCCAGCATGACCATGGCAATCAGGCCTGAAGGCTGAGCCGCACGGCTTTTGAAAGTTTCGGCACCGGAAAGGAAAATGTCCTTGCACCTGCTGACTGTCATGACGATCTCGCCTTTTGATATTCGGGCATTCTCATGAATGCTCTTACGCAAACCACCTCGGGCACATCGTTAAAAATGTGCCAATTAGATTTAGACATACTTCCTAATGGGGCAGTAGATCAAGAGAAGCTTGTCTTTGGGCAAAGACAAATGCCCTGGATTGCTGGAAATATTGCTGCTTTTGCCACTAATCATTCATTTGCGGCATCTTTGCGGCTGGAATCGGGCGCTTTTTTCAGCTTTCCTGCTTTCCGCCCGCCAAACAGACTTTCCAGAACCAGAAGAGCCGCCCCGACAACGATCCAGACGTCAGCCAGATTGAAAATATACCAGCTGAAGCTCCCTACGTGAAAATGAAACAGGTCGACCACGGCGCCATGAAGAATGCGGTCAAGGCCATTGCCAAGAGCGCCGCCCATGATAAGGCCGAGGGCAAGTGTCGTCAGCTTGTCATGACCTTTCCAGATCCAGATGCCCAGCGCAATGGCAGCGACAGCCGCCAAGCCGATAAGCATATAGCGCCCCAGATCATCATCCTGCTGAAACAGGCCATAGGAGATGCCTCGGTTCCAGACAAGCACCAAATCAAAAAATGGCGTGATTCTGACTGGCCCTTCGAAACGCATGACCGCATCGATCTGGAAGCCGAAAAGCATCCAGAGCTTGAACGCCTGATCAACGACAAAGCCAATCAAGGCAACGAGATATCCCAAAGACCGTGCAGACAAGCCTGTTCTCCAAACCACGTTGGACCTATATCCAGCCCGCTTTCGGGCCTGTAAAGAAAAGCCGGGGTCCGGACAGCGCCAGACCCCGGCTTCACTATAGCTCTAAATGCGGCCGTTAGGCGGCATCAATTTCGCGGATGGCTGCTGCATCGCGAAGCGACAGGTCTGGATAAGCCGGATCCGTACCAACTTCGGGCAGGATCTTCCAGCTGCGCTGACATTTCTTGCCTTCTGCCAGAGCCGGAACAACACCTACACCAGCCACCTCTTCAATGGTGAAGGCCCCTTCAGGCGCTTCGCCCTTGATCAACTCGGCCTGCGACGTGATGGAGATTTCGGCCAGATCGATGCCGTCCATCGCCTTGAGGATAGCCTCATCGGAGACATAGACCTTCGGAGCTGCTTCCAATGAAGACCCGATGCGCTTTTCCCGACGCTCGACTTCGAGCGCTCCGGTGACAACGCGGCGCAGCGCTTTCACTTTATCCCATTTGGCTGCCAACTCATCATCTTTCCAGTCGCCCGGAACCTCAGGGAACTGACGGAAGTGAACCGAATCATCTGCATTCGGATAGCGGCTCTGCCATGTTTCTTCCATGGTGAAGGGAAGGATCGGAGCCAGCCACGCTGTGAGATGGATGAACAGCTCATGGATGACATAGAGCGCTGCCTTGCGGCGCATGGAACTTGGTGCATCACAATAGAGAGCATCCTTGCGCACATCGAAATAGAAGGCTGAAAGCTCGATACCCATGAAATAGTTGAGTTCATGCATGATGCGCTTGAAGTCGAAATTGTCATAGGCGTCCCTGACCATGTGATCCAACTCGTGGATCCGGTGCAGCATCAGCCGCTCCAGTTCAGGCATATCGGAAGGAGCAATCTCGGTGCCATCGAAATGCGCCAGAGAGCCCAGCATCCAGCGGATGGTGTTGCGCATCTTGCGATAGGCATCAGCGATGGTCTTGAGGATTTCCGGTCCGATGCGCTGATCGTCCGAATAGTCGGCACTGGCCACCCACATGCGCAGGATATCAGCACCATATTGCTTGATGATATCCTGTGGCGCGATGGTGTTGCCGATGGATTTGGACATTTTGCGGCCCTGTTCATCCATGGTGAAGCCATGGGTGAGAACTGCATCATAAGGCGCACGACCGCGTGTGCCGCAGCTTTCCAGCAGCGAGGAATGGAACCAGCCGCGATGCTGGTCGGAGCCTTCCAGATACAAATCGGCAGGCCATTTCATGTCGCCACGCTGTTCCAGACAGAAAGCATGGGTTGAGCCAGAGTCAAACCAAACGTCGAGAATGTCAGTCACCTGCGTCCAGTCTTCAGCGTCATAGTCTGCCCCGAGGAAGCGCTCTTTGGCATCTTCGGCAAACCATGCATCTGCGCCTTCCTTCATGAATGCGTCAAAGATGCGGCTATTGACAGAACTATCCTGCAGAACAACCGTCGGATCATCCTTCTTGATGAAGATGGTGATCGGCACACCCCATGCGCGCTGACGGGAGATAACCCAGTCCGGGCGGGTTTCGATCATCGAGCGCAGACGGGTCTGGCCGGATTTTGGAACAAAGCGGGTGGCATCAATCGCATTAAGGGCACGCTTGCGCAGAGTATCGCCTTCGCCATCGATGTTGCGATCCATGGCAATGAACCATTGCGGCGTGTTTCGGAAGATAAGCGGCGCCTTGGAGCGCCAGCTGTGCGGGTAGCTATGATTGATCTTGCCACGTGCGAGCAGGGAGCCCACTTCAACCAGCTTGTCGATGACGGCTCCGTTGGTGGTGCCTTCACCGCCCTTGCGGTTGAGAATATAGTTGCCCTGGAACAAAGGCACATGCGGGAAGTAAGCACCGTCTTCCATCACGGTATGCGGGATTTCCGGCGTGCCGCATTCTTCAAAGCGTTCGCGGTTGGCAACAAAGACCTCATAGTCATCTGCGCCATGCCCCGGAGCGGTATGCACAAAGCCGGTACCGGCTTCTTCGGTCACATGGTCACCCGGCAGCATCGGAACGTCGAAATCATAATAGCCGTCAGCGCCTTCTTCTTCGGCGAACGGATGGGCGCATTCGGAAATCTGGGATGGATCGACATCGAACTTGCGTTCGTAGCCATCCACACGGGCGGCCTTGAAGACTTCGGCTGCCAGCGTGTCAGCCATGATCAGCTTGTCGCCGACCTTGCCCCAATTGTCATCGGCTGCTTCGGTGATTTCATAAAGACCGTAGCTGATGGATGGATTGAAGCAGATGGCGCGGTTGCCCGGGATGGTCCATGGCGTGGTGGTCCAGATCACCACATCCGCATCCAGCAGATCATCCATCTTGTCCGGAGAGACCGTGCCGTGCAGACCCGTGATCGGGAAGCGCACCCAGATGGTGAAGGAGGTATGGTCGTGATATTCCACTTCGGCCTCAGCCAAAGCGGTTTTCTCGACGATGGACCACATGACAGGCTTGGAGCCCTGGAAGAGCTGGCCAGACATGGCGAATTTCATCAACTCGTTGGCGATGCGAGCTTCGGCATCGAAGGTCATGGTGCGATATGGGGTTTCGAAATCACCCACCACGCCAAGACGCTTGAATTCTTCAGACTGAACGCCGATCCAGTGCTGTGCGAATTCGCGGCATTCCTGACGGAATTCCTTGACTGGCACGGCATCCTTGTTCTTGCCCTTCTTGCGATATTTTTCCTCGATCTTCCATTCGATCGGCAGACCGTGGCAATCCCAGCCCGGAACATAGTTGGAGTCATAGCCGCGCATCTGGAAAGAGCGGGTGATGAGGTCCTTGAGGATCTTGTTGAGCGCATGACCAATATGCAGGTTGCCGTTGGCATAGGGAGGGCCATCATGCAGCACATATTTCTCGCGGCCAGCAGAGCGTTCACGCAGGGCCTTGTAGAGATTCATGTCCTCCCAGCGTTTCAGGATCTTTGGCTCATTCTTGGGCAGCCCCGCACGCATGGGAAAATCGGTCTTGGGCAAATAAAGCGTTTCGGAATAATCGCGTTCTTCAGTCATTATCTATCACTTCCGTGAAGCTCGGCCATCGTAACGGGCTCTTTGAGAGCAAAAGCCGCGGGGAGGAATATGCCTTGGGCATATGGTTTGCGGCTTGGTCCGGATCGGTCAAGCTATTGAATTCGTGGGAAAAGGCATCAGGCAGCAGAAAGGCAGCCCGGCCTCGTGGTCGTCCCGGTCCCTCGTGGGCGCGTCAGTTGCGCCAGTCACACGAAGGCCGGGCCAGTAATTCGACTGGCTATCGGCCCAATACAGCCTCGGGCGGGTGGTGCGAAATACCGTAACGTGGCAAATCTCATATCTGGTTTCATGCGCAGGGCATGTCTCATAAGCATCTCGGTTGCCTTTTTCTCGCGCGCGACATTAATTCAAGCCCGAGCCAAGTACAAGCCCCCCCAGAGCGTTACTTTCCTGAAAAATTCAGCTTCGGGCGCGCGGGTCTCCCTCGTCGGCCCTTTGCACCCTTGCGCAATCATAACGCGGCGGAGAGATGCTCGACAAATCCCCCCAGTCCCCCTCCGTGAAAGCCATGCAACCCTGTTGCGATGCTTCCTGCTGGCAATGCTCTCCAAGCCCGCAGGGCGATGCATCAACAACAAGGAAGGACCATCCATGTTTGATATTTCTCCGCACGCTGCCTACACAATCCGCAACCATATGCTCTATACCAATGAGGCGCCGGTGGCCTTTGTGCGCTCGCCCAATCAGTCTGGTGATTTCGCGCCACGCGGCATCATTCTGCATGACACGGCCGGCCGGCTTGAAAAGGGCAATGCGGTCAACTGGTTTCTCAAACCCGAGGCAAAGGCATCTGCCCATCTCACCATCGAGCGGGATGGCTCGGTGACCCAGCAAGTGGCCTTCAATCGTCGCGCCTGGCATGCGGGCAAGAGCTGCTATCGCGGCGAAGAAGGCGTTAACGCCTTTACCTTCGGCATCGAGATGGTCAATCTGGGCAGATGCAACAAACTGCGTGATGGCTCCATTCAGCCTTGGTTCAAGGGCGATTATCGTGATGGCACCGACGGGCTTCACTTTGCCTTTGCTGCCAGTCGCGCCCATGGCAAGGGCTGGTGGCTGGATTATACCGCCGCCCAGATCCGAACGGTGACGGCGATCGCCCAGAGCCTCATTGAAAAATATCAGCTCTCCTTCATAGCGGGCCATTGGGAGATTGCTCCGGGGCGCAAGATCGATCCAAACCCGCTCTTTCCACTTGAGCCCTTGCGCAATGCGCTGCTCGGAGCCAAGGGCGAGCAGGGTGGCCCGATGGTGATTGCCGACGCCAATCTGCGTCGCTGGCCCTCCTATGCGGACAATGTCATTCGCGTGCTTGAGAAAGGAACGCCTCTGACCATCATCCGCTCGGGCCATTACAAGCCGCTGGGCCATGCCGAACTGTGGCATCTGGTCGAAGCTGGCGATCAGCAAGGCTGGGTTAACGGCACTCTGATCGATCTGGATTAGAGCGCCTGATCGCAATAAAATGACCACCAACAAAAAAAGAGGCCCCAGATGGAGCCTCTTTATAATGTCATGTTGAGAGATCTGAGCCCAAACAGCGCGTGGTTGGGCTGCTAGTCCCAAATCCGGCTTTCTACTTCCGAGAGCGGTTCGGCATACCGCAGAATGGCTCGCGCCTGAACGCTGTCTGCATCCATCTGGTTGATCAGAGCCTCAAGACCATCGAATTTCATTTCTTCGCGCAAATAGGAATAGAGCACGACGCGTACGTCTTCATCATAAAGATTGTCGTCGAAGTCAAAGACATGCACCTCGAACACACGGGGGCCATTGTCAAACATCGGACGACGGCCAAAGCTGGCCACGCCATCATGCTGGGAGCCATCGGAGCGAACAAACTTGACTGCATACACCCCTTCGCGCAGGCGGCTATTGTCCGGCAGGGTCATGTTGGCCGTCGGGTAGCCCAACTTGCGGCCATTCTTGGCACCGTGGACCACCACGCCAGAAAAGAAATGGCGATAGCCCAGCAGCCGGTTGGCCGGAGCGACCGCGCCATCTTCCAGTGCCTGCCGGATGCGGGTCGAAGATACGGCATCGCCAGAACGATCGGTTTTCATATCGACGATGGTAACGCCAATGCCCAGCGCTTCGCCCTTTTCCTGCAGATAGTCCGGCGTGCCCGTGCGATCCTTGCCGAAATGGAAGTCATAGCCCGCAATGGCCTTCTTGGCATCGAGCTTGTCGATCAGCATGTCGGTGATGAACAGGTCCGGAGACTGGCTGGCAAAGGCCGCATCAAAGGTCAGGGACACCATGCCATCGAGCCCGAGCGCCCGCGCTATCATCGCTTTTTCCTCGTGGGGGGTGAGGCGAAAGACCGGATAGTTGGGCCGGAACAGGGTGCGTGGGTGAGGTTCAAAGGTCAGCATCACGGCCTTGAGGCCAGAGGCGCGCGCTTCCTTGACGGCATCTTCCAACACGGCCTGATGCCCGCGATGCATGCCATCGAAATTGCCAATCGCAACAACGCCGCCTCTGAGCGAATCCGGCAAAGGCTGCTCAGGATATCGGATGTCAACAAAGGACGCGGCTGGGGTCATCATTTTAAGGCAACTCCTTGTAACCGGCAAAAGTCCGGCAGGGTTGAAAATAGTCAAGCATAGCCAGGTGGATATGCGTAAAAGGTTTGGCGGGAGGGTGCCCAACCTCATGGATGAGGTCAAGTTCTCTCGTTAATATAGAGCCCGGTCAATCCACATCAAGAGAGTTCGTGCTTCATGGCATGACCTTCTCTTGCCGGTGCTTCATGACGAAAATGATCTCTACGTCATCGATAGACCGGCTTTGGCAAAGTTTGGCGGGTCACAGCCTGTCCGCCCTGCGTGGCTTGTGGCTGCTGTGCCGCTATGGCTTGGCCTGATGCTGTCATCGCACCATGCGCTGCAGACCCTGCGCTATTCAGTAGAATTGTTGGATGCGACGTGGGCGTGTAGTAGGCAAATCCACTGGCTTTGACATTTTCTCCGGACACCAGCTGCGCCGAATAACGACATGAGCCACGGGACGCGCATTTGGTTCGGTCATTCTTGGTGACGGATAGGTCAAAATCAACATGTTTGACACCTGGGGTCGGGATCACTTTGGTTTCCTTGAGTATGCCTGCGCCATCTTGCAGACCCACCAATATCACATCGCCATTTGTTGCCGCAAAGTCCCATTGCACTTCGCCGGAGACCCCTTCGCTGGACGGCAGCATCTCGCTGATGTCATCCATCCCCATTGTTACAGAGCGGCAACCGGCAAGTGCGGTCAGCAGAAACAGGGCGGGCAAGGATGCGGTCTTGAAGTCAATCATGACAACCTCTCAAGGTACGCGTGGAAGGGCAGGCGGATACTCAATCCGAAAGACATGAGCCAAACCGCAAAGAGAGACACCGAAAGAGTGTGCCTGAAAAATCGGTCTGAAATGACCCCGTCGTTGGAAATGCAAAAAACAATGCGTGCGTGCCCCGTTTTATAACGGGACCGGAGCTGTGACCAGTTCTTTTTCATCAGTCCGGATCAAAAGCCGCTGAGGGCGTTGTCAGACCTTAAAAGGTGGGCGCGTGTCCCTAAAAGGAATGAGAAGCCAAAATGGGAATGTCATTAGGATGCTAAAACAAGCACGACATGATCTTGCTCTGGCAGCAACATGCGGGGCACCTAAGGGAAAAGCACCATGAGGCAAGATTCACACTATACTTATGCGAGCGGCGAGGCTAGGGTGCCGGTCCGATCAACAATTCCGTTCGGTGCGGAACGCTTATGGCGCACCGTCAAGCCTTCATCTTAAGCCTCTGTTGCGGGGACAAGAATAGGCATGGCGGACCAATGCCCCCAGGGCGACCTGCAAATCCCGATTTTTTGGGGACCGGACCATTTTCATAATTCTGGTGATACCATGCAAGACCAGCCACCGGTGCTGGATGGACAGAGCCCGGTCTCTGACCAAGCCATCGTAAAACAGGGAACGCCTATTTCCTGGCGCGAAGAAATCGCAGCCACGCTGGCGCTCGCCTGGCCGCTTGTTCTGGCGCAGTTGGCGCAATTCTCCCTTCAGATCACCGATGTTATCATGATGGGGTGGCTGGGGCGCGAGGCGCTGGCGGCCGGCTCGCTGGCTGCTGCGCTTCTGCATCCGGTTGTCGTCTTCGGTATCGGGGCCCTGTCTGCCGTGAGCCCCATGGTTGCGCAGGCAATTGGCGCGAAGGACTATACCTCTGTGCGTCGGTCTGCCCGTCAGGGCATATGGGTGGCGTTTGTCATCTCGGTCCTGATCATGATTTTGCTGTATCAGAGCCAGCATATTTACGCTCTTGGCGGCCAGATGCCCGGCCTGTCTGCCGAGGCTGCCAGATATTTGAATTTCGCTGCCATCGGCGTGTTCCCCTCGCTGGGCTTTGTTGCCTTGCGGTCTCTGGTGACGGCCCATAGCGAAACCCGCATCATTCTGGTGACGACCATCGCGAGCTTCTTTGTCAATTTCGCAGGCAACTATCTGCTGATGTTCGGCAAGTTCGGATTTCCAGCCCTTGGGCTGGCGGGCGCCGGTATCTCCACCTCTGTTGTGCAGACATTTGTCTTCATCTTTTTGGCACTCTATGTGGTCTTCAAAAAGAGCTATCGCAAATATGATCTGCTGGCGCGTTTCTGGAAGCCTGACTGGCCACGCTTTTTCGAGCTGTTCCGTATTGGTATTCCAATCGGCCTGATGGTGATGGTGGAAGTGGGGCTGTTTGCCGCCGCTGTGTTCCTGATGGGCTGGATTGGCACTGATGCGCTGGCCGCACATACGGTTGCTGTGCAGCTGGCCTCGCTGGCCTTCATGGTGCCCCTTGGTCTTAGTCAGGCTACAACGGTGCGCACCGGACTTGCTTATGGCGCCCGCTGCCTTGAAGGCATCCACCGGGCAGGCTGGGTGTCTGTGCTGATCTCGGCGCTGTTCAACTCGATCAGCTGCGCCAGCTTCTTGCTGTTCCCGCATTTTCTCGTTGGCCTCTATCTGGATCCGACTGTTGCCGCCAACAGCGTGCCTTTCGCGCTGGCTGTGAGTTATCTGGCCTATGCCGGCCTGTTCCAGTTGGTTGATGGTCTCCAGGCCACGATGGCAGGGGCCTTGCGCGGGCTGAGTGACACAAATGTGCCGATGCTTATTGCCATTGTCGGATATTGGGTTTGCGGCTTGCCGATCTCCTATTTCTGCGGCTTCATTCTGGGCTGGGAAGGCGAGGGGATCTGGCTGGGATTGGCATCCGGCCTTGCCATTACGGCTGCATCGCTGACCTATCGCTTTATCAATCGTGAGCGCTTGGGGTTGGTCAAATTTTCAAACAGAGCGATTCTGGAGGTTCCAGAACTGAGCTAGAGCAGTGATTTGGCAAACAGGGGAGAAGCAAATGCAGGAACGGTATATCGGTATCCTTCTTTATGAAGGTGTTGAGGTGCTGGACTTTTCTGGTCCCTTCGAGGTCTTCACGACCGCGCGGCGGGTGGCCGAAAAGAATGGCGAGACCTTTGCCTATGCGCCCCTGCTGATTGCTTCAAGCTTGCAGCCGGTGCGTGCGCGGGCGAATTACAGGGTGTTGCCAGATCGTGATTTTGCGTCGCATCCTGCTTTGGACGTCCTGCTTGTGCCCGGCGGGGTGCATGAGCCGCTGCTTGATGATGATCAACTGCTGGGCTGGGTCAAAGCCGAGGCCACTAAGGTTTCTTTGCTCACATCCGTTTGCACCGGCGCCTTCATTCTGGCTGAAGCGGGCTGCTGCTCCGGCAAGACAATGACCACCCATTGGGAAGACATTCCCGATTTTCTCGAACGCTATCCCTCTATCGAATGCGTCCGGAATGTGCGTTGGGTGGAAGATGGGGCATTGATCAGCTCGGCAGGTATTTCCGCTGGCATCGATATGGCCCTGCAAATGGTGGCGCGGCTGGGGTCTGAAGATCTGGCAAAGAAGACCGCGCGGCAAATGGATTTTGACTGGACGCGCACCGGTCTCTCTATTGCATAGCTTACCTAATGGCATCGCCTCCAAACTTTAAATGCCAACATATGCAAGAACATAAAAAGAGGCCTGAGCTTCTATGTGACCGGGTCGCAAGAAAACTCAGGCAAACTTCGGGGAAAACGCTTTCTATCGTGGGCACACTATCCTCCTAGTGGGAGGATGATCAAAAACGCATGTCCGGAAGCCACCGCGCAAAGATGCGGCCAAAAAATGCTATAAGAAAGATATGCTGGATTAATCAGGTTGTCGGCTTCTTGGGCGCCATGACAACGGCTTCTCCGGACATCACCGCAAGGCCATCGACTTCGGCAGCGCAATCAAGCGTAACGCGGCGGCCCTTGTCTTGCAGGTCCTTCACAGTGGCTGTGACCGTCACCGTGTCGCCCGGTCGAACCGGCGCCTTGAATTGTAGGGTCTGGGAAACATAGATGGAGCCCGGCCCGGGAAGGCGCATGCCCAGAATGGCCGAAAGCAGGCTGGCGGTGTAGATACCGTGGGCTATGTTGCTGCCAAATCGGCTAGCCGCGCCGTGAGCCTTGTCTATATGAATGGGGTTGTGGTCGCCGGTCAGATCGGCAAAAGCTGAAATATCACTTTCAGTTACCGTGTGGGTCAGGCTTTCCTGCTGCCCGATCTGCATATCCTCATAATAGATTGTCCGTGGCGCGACGCCTGCAAGTGGTGCGGTCATTCTTCTTCCTCCCCTGGCCATTTGAGCCATAATCCCCCGGTGGCTCACTTTCCTGTTCATGCCACGCGCCGTCTGTTGTCGCTCTGTATCCTCTGTGCCATCTCTGTGCCATGGGCTGACTCATTGCTCTTGGCAAAAATCCCATTTTGAAGAGGTCTACATCCGGTCGTGAAATTTTGCAATGCAGCAAAATTGAGCATGTGCAACAAACGCACTGACGTCAACACGGCATAGGTCTATTGAGCCAAAGTGGAAGAAAAGAGGGGAAGAAAGCGGCTGGAAGCAGAAGCATTCACAGGCTTGTTACTTTTACCAAGATCGATGAAATGCACGTGCTGGCGTGTATTAAGATCCTGTGTCAAGACGCGCTGGCCCCATAGCGGCTCTCAGGGCTGTGATCAAACCGGTCTCTTTATGGTTAATCGATATAAAGGTTAGTAAAGGCTGAATAAAATACTGCAGCTAGGTAAATATTGAAGCAAATTTCGATGATTTCCTAACAAAACAGGCCGTTTGTTAGGAATTTGGACTTACCCCGCCTTTTGCCAGTTAACCGCTTTTTTAAACCCTTGAGATAGTCTGCTCACCATGTCAGGGAACTCAGAATTCCCGAGCACAAAAAACCAACAGTCTGAAAAGTCGAAAATTCCGCTGATAAAGGCGGTAATGCAGTGTGAGTTTGGAGTAAACAAATGGCCCTCGATCTTTCTATGCCGGTACTGGTAGTCGATGACTATAAAACCATGATCCGCATCATCAAGAACCTGCTCAAGCAGCTTGGTTTTGAAGATGTAGATGATGCTGCTGATGGAACCGAAGCTCTGGCGAAAATGCAGGATCGCCGTTATGGCCTTGTCATTTCCGACTGGAATATGGAGCCAATGACCGGTTACGAGCTTCTCAAGCAGGTTCGCGCAAGCGATTCCCTGTCCAAGACACCGTTCATCATGGTGACAGCCGAATCCAAGACCGAAAACGTGATTGCAGCCAAGAAGGCCGGTGTGAACAACTACATCGTTAAGCCATTCAACGCCGCAACGCTCAAAACCAAGATTGACGCTGTCTTCGATAGCTAGGTCGATCACTCGCATTGCTATCCTCCCGAAAGGGAAGAGGAATGCAGGATGATGATTGTTTGGTTGGGCCGCAGTGCCGGGCTTCTTGCCCGGCGAGCTCCTCGGCTAGACAATGGGCTTGAAGCAATGAGTGCCAAAAGCCACGCAATTCTCCCTTGAAAATGATGACAGGGGACTTCGCCGCAGGATCTATCCCGCGGTCTACGGTAGCGCCTACCGCAAATCTCGCCTTTGACGGGAAATAAAACATATAGGCGCTTTGAGCGATGAGGTTGCAGAAACATTTTGAAATGGTTGGGCGATCAAGTCGATCAGATTTCTGAAATCAGACCCAAGGGGAAGATGAAATGGCAGCAGAAGCAGAACAGCTAAGTGCGGAAAAAGTCGCACAACTCGTTGCTTTTCTAGAAAAGAACAAGGGAGAAGCCGTCTCCCTGAATGATATCATGGCTCTGGCAGAGGTCATGGCGAACAGCCTTGATTCCTATTTGCAAGCCATGGACAAGACCCTTTATGAAGAGTTTACGTCCATCGCGACTGAGATTTCATCCATGAAAGATGAAATTGCCGCCTTGCGTCCCTCGCAAATGCGCCATGCCGCCATCCCTGATGCCGGGCGCGAACTGGACGCCGTCGTCGAAGCGACGGAAAATGCAACAAACATCATCATGTCCTCCGCTGAAGAAATCATGGGCGCTGATCCAAGCGACTCTGAGGCCTATCAGGCGTTGGTCAATGACAAGGTCATCGAGATTTTCGAGGCTTGTTCCTTCCAGGATATTACGGGCCAGCGTATCTCCAAGGTCGTACACGCTCTCAATGTGATCGACAAGCGGGTCACCACTTTTGTTGAGCGCATGAAGATGACGGATTTCGAGGATGCCAACTATGTCGAAGTTGAATCCGATGAAGATCGCCGCAAGCGCGAATTGATCCTTCATGGTCCGCAGCATGCAGGCGAAGGGGTTGAGCAGGATGAAGTGGATGCCATGCTGGCGGATCTGGACTTCAGTAATAAAAAACTGAAGGACGAAGAAGACAGCAGCCAAGACGATATCGACGCCCTGTTTGGCTAAGCGGTCTTGCTTTGCTGGCTATGATTTCAGGTAAGACTTACAAAGCCGGGCAATGAGCTCGGCTTTTTCTTTGTACGAAAGCCGCGACATCCTAAAATGTTTAGAAAAGTGGGGCCGCCGCCTTCACGACCGGTCAGCAGATAGGCCATGCGGGGTTTCCCGCATGATGAGCCTATCGTCAGGAAAGCATGGACCGTTACATGTTCGGATAAGTCGGCCCTCCGCCGCCTTCCGGTACGGTCTATGTGATGTTGCCGTTCGGGTCCTTGATGTCACCAGATAAGCCTCGCGAGGCTCGCCCGCGAGATAAGCTTATCGGCAAAAGGGATTGTGACATCCTTACATGTTCGGATAAGTGGGGCCGCCACCGCCTTCCGGGACGGTCCATGTGATATTGCCGTTCGGATCCTTGATGTCACAAGTCTTGCAATGGACGCAGTTGGCGGCGTTGATGACATAGCTTGGTTCATCGCCGCTTTCATCCCATTCATAAACCGCCGCCGGGCAGAAGCGCTGGGAAAGACCGGCATAGACATCATGCTCGGACCTTTTCTGCAGGGCCTCGTCGGCAACCACCAGATGGCAGGGCTGATCTTCCTCATGGTTGGCACCCGATAGATAAACCGAACTCAGCCGATCAAAGGTGATCTCGCCATCCGGTTTGGGATAGTCGATTGGTTTGCACTGGGCTGCGGGCAGGGTGGCCTTCGCGTCCGTTTTGCCATGAGCCAGTGTGCCAAAAAATGAGAAGCCGAACAGTGTGTTGGTCCACATATCAAGACCGCCAAGGCCCACCCCAAGAAACAGGCCAAGTTTGGCCCAAAGCGGCTTGACGTTGCGTACCTTGAACAGATCCTTGCCAATCGGCCCCTTGCGCCAGCTTTCCTCGAAGGCGACTAGCTCGTCATTGGCGCGTCCTTCCGCCAAGGCATCAACCACGGCGTTGGCGGCAAATATGCCCGAATCCATCGCGTTATGAATGCCCTTGATGCGCGGAACATTGACGAAGCCCGCGGCGCAACCGATCAGCGCTCCACCGGGGAAGGTAAGGCGCGGCACGGACTGATAGCCGCCTTCCGCAATGCAGCGGGCGCCATAGGAAAGGCGCTTGCCCCCTTCAAACAGCGGCTTGACCGTCGGATGGGTCTTGAAGCGCTGGAATTCTTCAAACGGGGAAAGATACGGGTTCTTGTAGTTGAGATAGACCACAAGGCCTACGGCAACCTGATTGTCTTCCATGTGATAGAGGAAGGAGCCGCCGCCTGTGGAGCTGTCCAGCGGCCAGCCGAATGTATGCTCGATCAGACCTTCTTGATGCTTGGCTGGGTCGACTTCCCAAATTTCCTTGATGCCAAGGCCGAATTTCGGCACATCGCAATCCTTGTCCAGCGTATATTTGCCAATCAACTGCTTGGCCAGAGACCCGCGTACGCCTTCACTGATCAGCGTATATTTGCCCAGAAGCTCCATGCCGCGCATGTAGGTGTCCTTGGGCTGGCCATCCTTGCCAAGGCCCATGTCGCCAGTGGCCACACCGCGCACCGCGCCCTTGTCGTCATAGAGCAATTCTGCGGCGGCAAAACCGGGATAGACTTCCACGCCCATCTCTTCGGCCTTTTCAGCCAGCCAGCGGCACAGATTGCCAAGAGAAATGATATAGTTACCATGGTTATGCATCAGCGGCGGCATGATGAAGCCGGGAAGACTGATCGCGCCGGCAGGTCCGAGCAGGCGGAACTTGTCTTTCTTGACAGCCACTTTCACCGGGCAGCTTTCATCTTCTTTCCAGTCGGGGATAAGGCGGCTGAGCGCCACCGGATCAATCACCGCGCCGGAAAGAATATGCGCGCCCACTTCCGAGCCCTTCTCCAGAACCACCACCGAGATATCTTCATTCTTCTCGGCTGCCTGTTGCTTGATGCGAATGGCGGCAGACAGCCCGGCAGGCCCTGCACCAACGATCACCACGTCGAATTCCATGCTTTCACGTTCAGGAAGTTCGCTCACTTCAGTTCCGTTCGACTCTGTCATGTGAAGGTCCTTTTCATTATCCGGTCGACAGGCTTTCTATCGACACTTATCGCAGTTGGCCCTATAAGGAGTATCATTAGCGGAAAAAGAAGCCCGAATCCAAGTGTTCAATATGCATAACGTGGTGACAACATCTCATGATCTGAAAGCCCTCCTCGACTGGTACGAGGCGATGGGCGTAGATTGTGCTGTTGATGCTGCACCGCAAGATCGCTTTGCTGAAAGCCTACGACAGGCCCAAGCGCGCCAGAAGGCGCGACCAGCACAGGAATCTCAGCAAAACAGGCCTTCTCCCCCTCAAAGTCCTTCCAATAGATCTACGCCAGCGGGTGCGGGCAATCAATCCCGTCCTTCGTCCAATGCTGCAGCGCACAATGCTTCGGCCGCCGGAGCGCCGGGGGGGCTGCCCACCAATGCACAGGGCGCCGTTGAAAATGCACGGGCACTGGCGCTGCAGGCCAGCAGTCTGGATCAATTGCGCCAAACACTGGCATCCTTTGAAGGCTGCAGTCTCAAATTCTCCGCGAAAAATCTCGTATTCGGAGATGGCAATCCCAATGCTGACGTCATGTTCATCGGCGAAGCGCCGGGGCGGGACGAGGATTTGCAAGGTGTGCCGTTTGTCGGTAGGGCAGGGCAACTGCTCGACAAGATGATGGCGGCGATCAATATGGACCGCAGCAATAGCTACATCACCAATATCCTGCCATGGCGCCCGCCGGGTAACCGCAAGCCGAGCCTTGATGAACAGAACCTGATGCAGCCCTTCATTCATCGGCATATCGAACTGGTCAACCCCAAGATTCTGGTCTTTCTGGGGGGCACATCTGCCCAGCAATTGCTTGGTAGCAAGGATGGCATCATGCGTCTGCGCGGACGCTGGAGAAGCTATTCCATCGGCGGGCAGGATAAGCCCCAGCGCGATATTCCCGTCATGGCCACCTTGCATCCGGCCTTTCTGCTGCGCACCCCTGCGCAAAAGCGCGCCGCCTGGCAAGATTTGCTGGAAGTGGCCGCCAAGCTTGATGCTCTTGGCTAGTGCTTCCTTACCGGTTATTCGGAGCATCCAGATAAAGAAAAGGCCGTGTCGGAACGCTCCGGCACGGCCTTTTTGTTTGTCTTTATGAAATGGCGTTACGCCGCAGCGACATCATCGAGGAACTGATTGACCAGTGTCTGCAATTCGTCGGTCTGTTGCAGCATCTCATGGGAAACTGTCAAAACATTCTGGGCCGAGTCCAAGTTGGCACTGGCAGCTTCTGCCACGCTGCCGATATTCTCGGTAATGTTGGCTGCGCCAGCCGCAGCGCGCTGGACATTCTCGCTGATATTTTCCGTTGCGCTGCCCTGTTCTTCGACGGCGGCTGCAATGGTGTTCGAGGTTGAGCCGACTTCGGTCATGGTCTGAGTGATGGCACGAATGGCCTCCACCGCTTCATTGGTTTCCGACTGGATGGCGGAAATCTGACCGGAAATTTCTTCGGTCGCCTTGCTGGTCTGGTTGGCCAGCTCCTTGACTTCGGCGGCAACAACGGCGAACCCGCGTCCTGCTTCACCCGCGCGTGCAGCCTCTATGGTGGCGTTCAGCGCAAGCAGGTTGGTTTGCTCGGCGATATTCTGAATCATCGTCACCACTTCGCCAACCTGCTGGGCAGCATTGGCCAGACTGGAAATCTTCTGATCGGCTGCCGTAGCGGTGCTGACGGCCTTCTGGATGACTGTTGAGGAGCTTTCGGTCTGCCGGCCGATTTCGTTAATCGAAGCGGTGAGCTGTTCTGCAGCGGCAGCCACAGCTTGAAAATGCTCCTGAGCCTCATTGGAGGACCGTTCCACGGTGTCGGCCTGCGTCGAGGTCTGGGTGGAGTTTGCCGAAAGGGTACTGGCGATTTCTTCCATGCCCTTGGTCTTGTTGGCAACGGCCTGCATAGCATGCTGAGCCAGTTCTCGGAACTGCTCGATAAGCTCTTCCATGCGCTGCTGGCGACGCAGACGTTCTTCCTGTTCTTTCTCGGTGGTCGTTTTCAGGCGTTCACGCTCGATTGCATTCTGGCGGAAGACTTCCACGGCTTTCGCAATATCACCAATTTCATTGCGCAGACCGGCATAAGGAATTTCAGACTGTCTGTCCCCTTCTGCCAGATTGTTCATGGAGCTGATGATATTCCGGATCGGTACCACGATGCTGCGGCCCAGGAAGAAGGCCAACAGAATGGTCAGAACAGCAGATCCAAACAGGGTAGAGATGAAGATCAGCGTGACCTGTTTGTCGATCTGGCTTAGTTTCTGCTCGGCCAGTTCGCTGCTCTTGTTAGCCAGCTCGCGAATGGTGGCGAACTTGAACGACATGGTATTATAGAGCGAGTTCATCTCTGCAGTCATTCTGAAGAGATCATTGTTGGCGGTCTGAATGTTGCTGATCGTCTCAGTGTAGCTTGCAACATCCTTGGTAATGGACGCACGGACCTCGGAAGACAACATAGCTGTCGCCAGCGTGTTGTTCATTTCCTTCTGCTTGTCCTTCAGATCGGAAAGGATGTCGGCAGCACCGGTTTTCAGATAGTCCTTTTCCAGATGGCGCATCTCGAGCTGAAGCACCAGCAATTGCTGGCTCCGTGTGTTGCGGATGGTTTTGTCAACATCCGATGCGATTGTGTTCAGCTCACCACGCATGCCGCTATAATCGGAAAAGCCGATTTCCTTGGTCTTTTCCACGATCTTGTGAAAGCTCTTTTGATCGTCTGCCAGAGCCTCTCGCAATTCTGCGACGGATTCGTTGGTCGTGCCGTAAATGTCGACTTCGTTGATCTGGTCGAGCAGGTTGACTGCGTCCTCGTAAGCCAGATCGAAACGGACGGCAAATTTGCGGTCATTCACGGTCTGGAAAGAGCTGGCGTTGCTGCGCATGTTCAAAACCGACAGATTGACCTGCTGCACAATATCCTTGATGGAATTGGCAACTTCCCCTTCCTTGATGGCTGCAGTACGCATATTCGAACCAACATAGTTGGTCGTACCGAGGATCACGACGCCCAGCAAACAAACGACTGTGAGGGCAATGATGCGATGGGAAATTTTCAACGATTGAGAAAATTTGAGAAACCGAGCGGACTTCTTAAACATGGGAACACCGAACTATTGTGAAAATTCGAGAGACGTGGATCGGGTTGCATATTGTCAGAAGGATCTAAAAAAATAATTTACGACACAAATAGGAATATTATAATGTATTCCCGGTTTGGGGCATTATTGGAATATATTTCTTTGTTAGCATTGTGAAAACTACAAATAGTTGTGCTTGTGTTGGTTATAGTTGTATTGCAACTCTATTTTGCTGCATCGGAAAAAATGCAAATTTTCATAAAAATGCCGAAATACCCAAGCGATGCCTCCTAGTGCGATTTCTTGTCACACGACAAAAGAAAAAGCGGGCCTCAAAAGGACCGCCTTTCTAAATAGGCACTTCTATGTGCTCCGTGTCTTGGTTTGGGAGCCAATCCTGAAAGCGTAATCAGCTCCAGCCGCCACCATAGGTCTTGTAGAAGATATGCAAGCCGATTTTCTTGCGCTTCTTCATGGTGCGCGCCCATTTGGGATGAACATAGGTGGCGTGATAGTGGGTGGAGGAACCAACGGATTTGAGCCAGACCTCTTCATTCACGACTTCACCAGCCAGCTTCCAGGCAAGATCCCAGGCTTTCTTTGAGCGGACACGATCTGGAATGCCATCGCAGGCAAAGGAGAACTGACAGGCATTGCGCTTGTGCTGGTTCTGGTAAACCACACCGCAGATCGAATTCGGATAAGCCGGATTCTTAACCCGGTTCAAGACAACCTGACCGACTGCAATCTGACCATCCTCCGGCTCGGAGCGACTTTCGAAATAGATTGCATTGGCAAGGCAGGTCTTCTGCTTTTTCGTGTAGGACGATTTCGGCAGTTTGTTCGTCACCCAAGCGTGCTCGCCCCGGGCATCAATCTTGGCCTTCTTGCTGGAGAAGTTGAACCAGCTCGCCCAACGGGACTTTTTCTTGGTCTTTTCTTCCTTGTCATCATCAGCAAGCTTGGCGAGTTTCAATTCGGCGTGGCGTTCGCGGCTGAGAGCCAGAGTTGGAGGAATGTCTTCCTCGTCCTGTTGTTCGGCCACCTGCTGTTCACGCTTTTCTGCTTCTGCGACAATAGGTGAAATATCAAGCGGCTTACTGACCTTGGCATTCTGGCTACTGTCATCGGACGAACCCGAGAAGGGAACGCGCACGCGAGGCAGGGCATCGATCGGGGCAATGGAGGCCAACACAGGTGCCTGAGTGGTTTCCTCTTCCGTTGCTTCGTTCTCGTCCTCAGAGTTGATATCGTCAATGGCATCAAGCACTGTGACTTGATTTTCTTCGCTGATAGCCCCCTTGCGCTGTTCTGTCAGAATGGCTTCAAATGGCGCTTCGGTACTGTCCCCTGTTGGGGCATAGGCCATGGCAGTCGAACCAGTAACCATTGGATCGGTGTTCTGCACCAGCGGATCGATGGCTCCATTCTGCGCGACCATGACGGCAGGACCAGCAGAGATGGTCTCCGTCTTCAGGAATTGGTGCGCATCCGCCATCACCAGACGCAAATCGTCTGCCGGCGCAAAGGCCAGTTTGGGCAGGGCGTCATTGCTTTCCTCGGCCATCGGGCTGGCCATATGCCATACGGAGCCGGACCAGTTCATGGCAATGTTGCGCCGACCATGAGAAACCTTGAATGGTTCGAATGCCCAACGACGGCGGCGATCCCCTTTGCCTTCATTGTTGACGTTGAAGGTTTCCTCCAGATCTGAATATTTCGCAATCTGATAGGTTTCGCGCGTTTGCAGCAGCTTATCCTTGCCGGATGGCTCAGACATCTGGATATAGGTACCCTTATTGAACTGTCCTGCAGCACTCAGCGCCTTGGGAACCGGAGGAGTGGTGGGCTGCGTACTTGCATGCAAGCGCGCCACAGTCTGCTCTGGAGTGGTTGTCTGGGTGAAGATCTCTCCGGTCCAGCCCTGCTCGCGCAGGTCAGCCAGTGAAACGGCTGCAGATCTGTCCTCGTCGAGAGATTGAGTGAAAGAAAGGACCAGACCGGTGCTTATCATCAGACAGGTGGTCAGACCAAGGCTCTTCTGGCCCAGTAGGGATTTCGACATTCTGTCACCAATTACACAACGCAACTATTACACTCTATCGCGTATCCCGTTGATACTCGCATACAGGACCGCGCACGCAGAACAACCGGCGAACTGACCGGTTCAAGAGAGAATAATGCACCATTAACCTTGAGAGAGCGTTAACGACACGCTCGGCGGTAAAGATGCGGTAAAGCGTTATTGAGGCGAAGCTTGGGCAGGAAAAATTTTCTCTAAGCAAATTTGACAATATGACCAAATTGGCTACGGGAAAGTGTGGAGGAGTGGGGCAAATTGCAACGGTTTGCTCCGCAAAAAACCCAAGACCGTTCTAGTCGCCTATGCACATTTCTGGTTGTGGCTGCTGCGTGCTATCAAACGGGTAGCGGACAGAATACCTCTCGGGTGAGCATAAAAAAATGCCCGGAGCCCAATGAAGGGTCCGGGCAAGTAATACCTGTATATCTGCCCTTCCGTTTGGTTCAAACCAGCAAAGAACCGAAAACGTAGGAGGCGAATGTCAGAACAGTCCCCGCAGAATGTCCGCACTACACCTAGAGCCAAATAAGGTGACGCTCTCCTGAGCACACATACAAGCAATCTAAATCTAACTGGAAATGAATATTAAATCACCCCAAAAGTGATGTTTTTCGCTTTTTAATTTATCCAATTTACCAAATGCCCAATAGGAAAAAGTTATGAATAGAAAAATTTTTCATTTGATTTGCCTCTTACATCACCAGACGCAAGTGTTCGTAGCGAATAGTTTATTAACAATTGGTCAGTTTTGTTTCATATCAATAATTCTCGATATAGTCTATGTATGGAAGCGTTTCAGGTGAATTGTTGTTGGCGTGTTTTATTTAGTCCTGATTGTATCGGTCAGGCGGCGCTCCAATTCTTTTGTGATGATGTGGTCTGCCATGAAGGGACCTCCAGCCCGCATGATCTCGGAAGCTGGGTTGATCTGGGCCAAGCCTATCTCTCCGAATTTTCTTCTGATGCGATCCACTAGCCAAACCGTCGCCTGATCTTGGCGAAATGACATGAATTGATCGCTTTCCAGCAAACTGCCACGGTGATCATCGATTGCCTCTATAAGTTGTTGTAACCCTGTATCGTCCATGGCCGAGACCAGTAAGACCGGCACGGACCAGGTCTTTTCCTTGCGCATGGTGAGTGAAAGGGCTCCCTCCACATCGGCCTTGGCTCGCCTTGCCAGAGGACCGACATCCGCTTTGGTAACCACTATGATGTCAGGAAGTTCCATAACCCCTGCTTTCATGAATTGCAGGCTGTCGCCCGAACCGGGCTGGATACAGAGCACCACACTATCGGTGGCAAAGGCAATGTCTGATTCTGATTGCCCAATCCCCACAGTTTCCACAAGCACCCGGTCAAACAGGGCGCGCATCAGCACAATGGCTGCCACCGCCTCATGAGAAAGGCCGCCCAGCCGGTCGCGCGCTGCCATTGAGCGGACGAATACATCCTTGTCGGTCGGGTCCGTATCCAGGCGTGTCCGGTCTCCGAGCAATGCTCCAAGGGAAAAACGGGAAGAGGGGTCTACCGCGACAACGCCCACGCGTTCACCATTTGCCCGCCAATGGCGGATGAGGCTGTTGGTTAATGTGGATTTGCCCACGCCCGGCGGGCCGGTGAGCCCTACGACATGCGCTTGTGCATTGCGGGCAGCCTCATCAAGCAGCTGTGCGATGGCTTCATTGCCTTCTTCAGATTCCAAGGCGCTGAGTGCCCGCGCCAATGCGCGCTTGCCCCCATCGCGGATGGCCGAAAGGGAAAGGGGAGATCTCTGGCTCGAGCTGGACTGGTTGCGCATGGGGCTCCGTTGATGATTTAACCGTTCCATATCGCTTAGCACACGCACGTTATGTCGCCAGACAGACGTTAGACTTAGGCGGGAAGGCTAGGAGAATTCAACGCAACAGAAAGAGGGTCAGAAAAGAGAGAGCCAGTAAGGGGAGGCGTCAGAGGCGCAAGCCCCTGCTTCAAAAGAGATTGCCCCTTCAGAAAAGAATCTGTGCGGCCTGCCAGATGAGGTGCATGCCCCAAAGGGAGAGAATGCCTCCGGAAATGAAATCGACTGCCTGCATGAAGCGGTCCGGCACCCTTTCGCGTACCAGCGCCGTCAATCCGACAAGGATGCACCACCACAGCGCCGAACCGCAGAAAACTCCGAAGACCAGCCAGAAAGCCGCATCGGGGCCATTCTCGACTCCCTTGGAAAGCCCCGAGATCATGCCGATGAAAGCGATGATGGTCGCCGGGTTGGAAAGCGTAAGCAGAAAGGTCGTTGCATAAGCCTTGAGCGGTGCGTGCACGGAAGGGGCCGCAGCCGGATCATGAGGCTGGGCCTCAAAACCGCGCCGAAAGGTTGTCACCCCCAGATAAAGGATCAACAGTCCACCGGCCAGCCGCATCCAGTCACCGTGACTGACCAGCAGGCCAGACACGGCAAGCCCGGTGGCGGCGAGAATACCATATAAACCGTCAGCAGTAGCCGCGCCCATGCCGGTGGCAAGTCCCATCAAACGCCCCTCGCGCAAGGTGCGACGGATGCATAACAATCCGATCGGGCCAACGGGTGCCGCTATGGCAAGGCCAATCACAATCCCCTGAAGATAAACGCTGCTCATCATGAAAATCCGGCACTAAAAGGCCTCTTTCTGCTTTGCGTCTTGCCACAGAAAGAGGTGTAAATGGGCACGCTGTACCGGATATTTTAGGGCTGGAACTCAGTTTTGAACAATAGATTATTGGTGGATATTGTTGGAGCAATAATTATGACGGATATTGAAAAATTTTCCGCAAAAGTTGCGGAAGTGCCTGTGGATCACTGTCGTCTGGCCGAATAATTTACGGCGCCCATACAAGGCCAAAAGTGCTGTTGGTGTCAGAATGGGGGAAGAGACCTTCCCCCACTGAGCTCAGATCCGTTGATGGCGCCGCAGGGTGGCCTGCGCGGCAGAGAGACGGGCAATGGGCACGCGATAGGGCGAGCAGGAAACATAATCGAGCCCGACCCGTTCACAGAACTCGATGGATACCGGGTCGCCGCCATGTTCGCCGCAGATGCCCAACGTGATATCCGGACGGGCAAAGCGCCCACGCTCAGAGGCGATTTCAATCAGTTCGCCTACACCCTCGATATCAATCGAGATGAAGGGATCCTGTTCCAGAACACCAGCCTTGATATAGTCCGCAATGAAACGGGCAGCATCATCACGGCTGATACCGTAAGTGGTCTGCGTCAGATCGTTGGTGCCGAAGGAAAAGAATTCGGCCGATTCCGCGATCTTGCGGGCCTGAAGTGCTGCGCGAGGCAATTCGATCATGGTGCCGACGCGATAATCAATCTCGTGGCCCATTTCCTTCATCACCGCTTTGGCCGTCGAATCAATACGGGCCTTGACGAATTCCAGTTCTTCGCGGATGGAGACCAGCGGTACCATGATTTCCGGCTGAACCGGAGCGCCCGTCTTTTCTCCCGCCGAGACGGCTGCCTCGAAAATGGCTCGGGCCTGCATTTCCACCACCTCGGGCTTGGAAATGGCAAGGCGGCAACCGCGATGGCCGAGCATCGGGTTGAACTCATGCATGGCATGGATGCGGCTCGTCAGGCTGTCTTCGTCAATCTTGAGTGCATGCGCCATGGCCGCAATGTCATGGCGATTATTCGGCAGGAATTCGTGCAGCGGCGGGTCCAGCAGGCGGATGGTGACCGGCAGCCCGGCCATGGTTTCAAACAGGGCTTCGAAGTCAGCCCGCTGCAATGGCAATAGCTTGTCCATCGAGCGGCGGCGATCTTCTTCGCTGGTGGCAATGATCATGGCGCGGATATCGAAGATGCGATCATCCTGAAAGAACATATGCTCGGTGCGGCAAAGGCCGATGCCCTCGGCGCCGAACTCCCGGGCGGCCTTGGCGTCTTGTGGCGTGTCCGCATTGCAACGCACCTTGAGGCGGCGGATCTTGTCGACCCACCCCATCAGCGTGGCGAATTCTTCGCTTAGCTCTGGATTCTGCATCTGCACATCGCCATTGAGCACATCGCCTGAGCTGCCATCAATGGTGATGAGATCGCCCTTGCGGAGCACGACTGAGCCAACAGTGACGCTTTCTTCCTTATAATCGATATGCATCGCGCCAGCGCCGGTGACGCAGGGAATGCCCATGCCGCGCGCCACAACGGCAGCATGGCTCGTCATACCACCACGTGCGGTAACGATGCCACGGGCCACATGCATGCCGTGCACGTCTTCCGGACTGGTTTCCACCCGCATCAGAATGACTTGCCGCCCATGGCTGACAAATTCTTCTGCGTCTTGCGTGCGAAATACCAGATGACCGGAGGCCGCACCCGGAGAGGCTGCCATGCCCTTGGCAAAGACCACGCGCTTTTCACTGTCGGAAATGGTTGGATGCAGCAACTGGTCCAGCGAGCGCGGATCGACGCGGGCAACCGCCTCGGATTCCGTGATGAGCCCTTCTTTGGCCAGATCGACTGCAACCCGAAGGGCTGCTTTGGGGGTGCGTGTTGCCGCGCGGGCCTGCAACATCCACAATTTGCCCTTCTCAATGGTGAAGCCGAGCTTCATCATGTCCATATAGTGGGTTTCCAGACGATCGCAAAGCTTAAGAAACTCGCTGAAGATGTCTGGCATCAGCTCTTCCATGCTTTTGACGTCAGACCCTTCCGAGTGGAGAAGGGGAAGGGGCTTGGCGGAGCTGGATTCCATATCCTCGCCATGGGCACGGAGCAAGAAGCTGCCTCCAAGGGTCTTCTCACCGGTTTCCTGACTGCGCGTAAAGGCAACCCCAACCGCGGACTTGTCATCAAGATTGCCGAACACCATGGCCTGGACATTGGCCGATGTGCCCCAGTCTTCCGGGATATCATGAAGATGACGATAGGTGATGGCGCGGGCATTCATCCATGATGAAAAGACGGAACTGATAGCCCCCCAGAGTTGCTTCTGGATATCCTGCGGGAAGGGCTCATCCAGTTCATCCTGCACCATGGCCTTGAACTGCTCGATGATGGTCTTCCAGTCTTTAGCGCTGAGGTCCGCGTCGAAAAGGATCTCGCGCTCGTCCTTGTAATCCTCGATGATTTCTTCAAAGGCGATCTGGTCGATGCCCAGCACGACATCGCTGTATTTCTGAATGAAGCGGCGGTAATTGTCATAGGCAAAGCGTTCGTCACCGGTCTCGCGGGCGAGTGCCTCCACCGTTTGGTCATTAAGTCCCAGATTGAGGATCGCTTCCATCATGCCGGGAATAGAAATGCGAGCCCCCGAGCGGATGGAGAGCAAAAGCGGCTTGTCCGGATCGCCAAGACGACGGCCCGTCAGCGCATGAATGCGCTTAATTGCAGCATCCACTTCGCCTTTCAGGCTGGAGGGGTAAACATGCCCCATGGCAAAGTAGCTGTTGCAGAGTTCGGTCGTGATGGTGAAGCCGGGGGGCACCGGCAGGCCCATATTGGTCATTTCAGCCAGGTTCGCGCCTTTGCTGCCCAGCAGGTTGCGCATACGCGCATTGCCGTCTGCTTCACTGCCGCCAAAATTGTAAACCCAATGAGATGCCAGAACCATTTTCTTCCATTCCTTCTGCGTTATGAGTCCTTAGTACCTTTCCCAACGCTCAGATCAAGGTGAAACTGGGGTACACCTCTATTTTTCTGCGTGCTGGTGCATTGAAAGTGTCAAAATTGCGGTGCGTTGGCGTAACTTTCCTGTTCGCTGTCATGGCAGTGTCATTAGCTGTCGATAGTTTTCGACCAATATTCGGTCCTCTTTTCCAAGGGCCTTGATTGTCTATCGTGTCATTTTTCATTCTTTGGGCTTCAGGCAGGTTTGCAATGTATACGGCGTCCGACATCTGGAATGCGCAATCGCGCGCGCAAATCATTCTGTCCGCATTGGCGCAGGAAACACGATTGGAAGTTTTTCGTCTCCTGTCTCAGGCCGGGCCAGACGGTATGGGCGCTGGCGCCATCGCCAAGGCGCTAGACGTTCCACACAACACCCTTTCCACTCATCTATCCATTTTGCAACGGGCCGGTCTCATCCGCTCCGAACGTCAAGGCCGGAATATCATCTATTTTGGCCTGCAGGATTGCCTCACCGACCTCATGGCCTTTCTGCAGGATGAATGCCCGCAAGCCATGCCCACAGGGGAAGACGAGATGGTGGTAAAAGAAGCGTGATCTAATCCACCAGATCCAGCTCATTCGCCAAAAAAGTGTGGTGTTTGTTTGCCTATCTTTCTAATGTAGCAAGGGACGATCCCGCCCCTGTGACGCCTCCAGTGTCACCCTCAGAGCGCCCCTGTGAAGGACCCCAAATGCAGAATGTGCTATTTTTATGTACTGGCAATTCATCCCGCTCTCTCATGGCCGAGGCCATTCTCGGGCGTATGGGGCAGGGGCGTTTCAAGGCCTTTTCCGCAGGCAGTCAGCCAGCTGGTCAGCCCAACCCGTGGGCCATCCAGTTACTTGAACAGTTTGGCTATCAGATCTGTCGGCTGCGCTCGAAAAACTGGAGCGAATATAGCCGTCCGGGATGTCCGCAGATGGATCATATCATCACGGTCTGTGACAGGGCGGCGGGTGAAACCTGCCCCATCTGGCCTGGCAACCCCTCCACCGCGCATTGGGGCATTGCCGACCCTGCTGCTGAAGTGGGGGACGACAAGGATATGCAACTGGCATTCCTGACGGCCTATGCGCACCTGTCCGATCGCATCGGCCGCTTTGTCGCTCTGCCCATCGAAAGCATGGATGCAGAAACCCTGCGTCAGGCAATGCAAGAGATCGGCAATCTTTCGGGAGCAACCGGAGACCACATTTAATGGCTTATACTCTGAGGGCTCAGCTTTTGGCTGAATTCTTGGGCACAGGAATACTTCTTTGTACCATCATCGGTTCCGGCATCATGACCGGCAGTCTTTCTCCAGACAATGCAGGCGTCGCGCTCTTTGGCAACACAGTGCCTCCGGCTGCGATCCTGTTCGTCCTCATCACTATCTTTGCCCCCATTTCGGGTGCGCATTTCAATCCGGCGGTGACGCTCACTTTTGTCGTGCGTAAGGAATTCCCTCCACGCAAGGCGCTGATGTTTGTCGCCATGCAGCTTCTTGGTGCCGTGGCCGGAACGATGCTGGCCAACTTCATGTTCAGCGAACCGCTTATTTCCATGGCAACCTATCAACGCTTCGGCCCTCAGCAATGGGTGGGCGAGCTGGTTGCCACAGGAGGGCTGTTGCTCACGATCCTTGTCTGCATGCAAACCAAGCCTCAATCGATCCCTCCAGCCGTTACGCTTTATGTGACGGCGGCGATCTGGTTTACCTCATCCACCTGTTTTGCCAATCCGGCTGTTTCCATCGGGCGGGCCTTCTCGGATACATATGCAGGGCTCCGACTACAGGATGGAATTGTCTTTGCCGTGTGTCAGTTGCTCGCTGTCTTTCTCGTCTTGCCGCTCGTCAAACTGGTGCTTGAACAAAAATAGGGCAGGACTGTCTGCGCCGGAAGGCCCCGTCTGCGGCCCCTTGCGCGCGTTGCCCCAAGACTTGTTAAGGGTGACTGCTATTCTGTCTTGACCAAAGCAGCGGTGATCGGCTTACTTGAAAGCAGGGAGCAGACATCAGGGATAAAGGACCAAACCCGTGGCTGACACACAGACCAGACTGGCCAAGGCGCGCCTCAATCATAGCCAGCGCGCGCCAATGATTGCCGAGATGCATGCACGCCCTTTCCTCAAACTGGGAGCTCCCAGCCGACTGGCCTTCATTGCGCTTAAGCCGGAAGAGGATGGCATCCACACACCGGCATTGGCCCGCGAGCAGCTGATTGCCTTTCTCGATCAATTCGATGTGGAGCATCCGCGCGATGATGCCGTTTATCACATCGCTCAAATCGGCGAGGAAGAGGGGGGCATGATTCTGAAGTGGGAAAACCACTCAGAATTCGCCACCTATACACTCTATAGCTACGCACCCCGACCCGATCATCTGGGGCCGGACAGCTTTGCCACGGATCTGCATGATCATTTCACCATCGAATGGTTGGAGGCCTTCCCGGGCCGGATTGTCTCTTCGGTATCGGCTCGCATCGAACAGGTGCAGAATCAGACCGCGCTTGAAGAACAGATCTCCGGTGTGGCTCATAGCTGGTTCGGCTCGGCTTCAAGCTTTGCCGCCGCCTATGTCAGCGATGGCGATGCGGCTATTGCGGCTGATTTCGATCTGGACCACAGAGGGCAAATCAGGCTGGTGGTTTTGGCTTGCAGCGAAGTCAGTTCCAGCCGTCTGGGGCGCATCATCCAGCGCTTTCTGGAGGTGGAAACCTACCGCGCCATGTCCATGTTGACGCTGCCAGCGGCTCGCCATGTGCTTGGCAACATCAAGGATCTGAATATAAAGCTCAGCGAGACAGTCGCCCGGATCGGTGACGAGAAGGAAAGTGACAAGGTGGTGCTTGACGAATTGCTGGGCATCTCTGCAGACCTTTCGCTCCTGTCCACCAGCAGTTCCTCACGCTTCAATGCCGGTCGCGCCTATGAAGACCTGGTCATGCAGCGTATCGAGCTTTTGCGCGAGAAGCGCATTCTGGATCGGCAGCTCTTTTCCGAATTCATGAAACGGCGTTACATGCCCAGCATGCGCACCTGTCGCTCGGCACAATATCAGCTCGACGACATGACCTTTCGTGCCGCCCATGCTTCGGAATTGCTGGGTACGCGGGTTCAGGTGACCACCACCGACCAGAACCGGCAATTGCTGGCCCAGATGGATCGGCGGGCTGCGCTTCAGATCCGCTTGCAGGAAACGGTGGAGGGCCTGTCCGTGGTGGCCATTTCCTATTATGCCGTCAGCTTGCTCACCTACTTGCTCACGCCCTTGGCCAAGGCCATCCATCTGGAGAAAACCACGATGGCCGCAGCCCTCGTTGTCCCTGTCGTAGCCCTCATCTGGCTTTCGATGAACCGGCTCAAAAAACGGCTTATTCGCAAAACAGGCAAGGGCGATTAGGTTCGGCTCTTGGCTTCTGTCCGCTCAGAAATGTCTATTGCACGCCGCCGTGGCTGACCCACCAGTTGGGGTGGGAAAAGGCGAGGCGGCGGGCTGCATATTCGGCATGTTTGACGCTTGCGAATAGTCCAAAACAGGTCGCCCCCGAGCCTGACATGCGCGCAAACAGGCAGTCGCCATCATCTTCCAGTGCCTGCAAAACCGTTTCTATGACCGGGGCCTGTTCGATGGCCGCCATCTCCAGATCATTGCGCTGATCGTCAAGCCAGTCTGCCAGAGCAACTGCCGAGAGAAAGGCAGAGGGCACAGGTCCCATAGGCTTGTTGTCCTTGCGCTTGAGGCTTTTGAATATGCTTGGCGTGGAAATCGGCACGCGCGGATTGATCAGCACCATGCCCAGATCTCTGGGTAGTCGGGGGCCTGCGCTCAGCTCGTCGCCGACACCGCCTGCAATGAGGCAGGAACCTTCAAGACACATGGGCACATCCGCGCCCAGCTTAAGGGCAATCATGCGCAGCTTGTCATCATTGATCGTCCGTTGCCACAGACGCAAGAGACCCAGCAGCGTCGCCGCCGCATCCGAAGAGCCGCCGCCGATACCAGCGGAAATGGGCAGGGATTTATCCAGCGTCATCTCCGCTTCCGGCCTGCATTTGAGTTCGGCAGCCAGCAAACGCGCAGCCCGAACCATCAGATTGTCCGGCTCCTGTCGCAGCCCTTCGGCAAAGGCCCCCTTGACCGACAGATGCAAATGCCGCGAAGGCTTGAACTGGATGCGATCTTGAGCTCCGCCAAAAACCACCAGTGACTCCAGCAAGTGATAACCATCGTCCCTCTGACCCGTGATATGCAACGCGAGATTGATCTTCGCTGGTGCGGTCAAGGTGAGGATGGATTGGTCTGTTGCCGTTTTGGTCATTACAAGCAGTCTGTCTCAAGCGGTTTGAAGGTGCGCGTTCTCTGGGTTCCATTGCTGTTGCTGGGGAAAAGATCTCTGCCGTGCCTGAAGGCGCTTTTGGCCGGCGCTGTTAAGCTGTGTGAGCCTGTCCGGTATCGCTGCGTTTTCCAAGCATCTGGCTTGATCTGCTCACCCGGCGCAACCATAAGATGATTCTCACCCCGCTGTCGCCAATCTGATAGGCAAATAACTTGGAACCTCTCAGACCAAGGCGAACAAGCCATTGCGCCAGATGAATTTTCCCTTCAAATCACAAGCATATGGACATCAATTGAGCTTGTCCAGATCGTTTGCAGAAGCCTGGCCAAATACGTATTAGACACAAGCATAATTGTTGTGTGCGACCAGAGGCTGTTGCCTGCTTGCTACTGTGGCTGTCGAAGATAAGATCAAAGGCATGAACAGGGCAAAGAAAAACGCTGCGCGGAAAATTCGGCGCAGCGTTCAGGTGTTTCAACTTGCAAGCGGGTCAGTCAGCGAGGCCGTTGGCGATCTTGTCATCGACCGATTTAAGCAGGTCTTCATCAGGCTGCATGGTCTTGACGCGCTGCCACTGGAAGGTGGCCTCATTCTTGCGGCCAGCCCGCCAATAGGCGTCGCCCAGATGGTCCGTGATGGTCGGGTCTTCAGGACGCAGTTCCACCGCCCTTTCAAGGAAGTTGACCGCCTCTTCATATTGCTCGAGGCGATAATGGGCCCAGCCGAGTGAATCCACGAAGAAACCATCAAACGGGCGCAACGCCACAGCCTGACGGATCATTTCGATGGCCTTGTCGAGATTCAGTCCGCGATCCACCCAGCTATAGCCCAGATAGTTCAGCACCGTTGGCTGATTGGGGAACAGCTTGAGCGCCGCCAGCATGTCTTCCTCGGTCTTTGGCCATTCCTTGAGTTGATCATAGGCAGAGCCACGCAGGAAGTAGAGCGACCAGTGGATGTCTCGCTTGACCTTGATGCTGTTCAGCCCACGGGTCAGGATATCAACCGAATCCTGAAAGCGTCTTTCTGACTGATAGATCCGCGAGAGCACCGAGACGGTCTCCAGATCGGAATAGTCCCCTTCCAGAAGCGTCTTGAGCCGATCAATGGCCTCGTCGGGGCGATCCAGCCGCGCCAGAACAAAGGCTCCGCGACGTTGGGCTTTGCGATAGACCGGGCTGGTGGTCTTGATGGTGTCATAGCGGGCAAGGGCCAGTTCATTCTTCTCAACGCGTTCGAGCAAGCGCGCCAAAGAAAAACTGGTCATATCATTATTCGGGCGCAGATAGTCGGCAAATTGCAAATAGAGCGCCCCACCTTCAATGGCGCCTTCTTCGGTCAGCGCATTGCCAAGGGTCGAAAAATATTCTGCGGCACCGTCTTGTGGTGTGCGAATGGTGCTAGCGATCGGCTTCATGGCAGAGAAGGTGGTCATCAGCCATTGTTTCTCTTCCACGTCAGCGGCGCTGGCAGCAAATTCTTCGATAACCTGGCTGGCCCGTTTTTCATTGCCTGCCTTAAGCAGGTTGTTGACGAGGGCGGTGGCCGTTGCCAGAGAATTGGGGTCGGCATCAAGGCTCTGCTGAAGCAGGGATGTCGCCTTGGTGTAATCTTTGGCATAAGACGCCACGAGGCCAGCATGAAGCGAGAAGAAGAACTGGTTGACCTCGCTCTCTTCATCAGCCTTGAGCATTTCCAGCGCTTTGGGAAGATTGCCCCGATCCTGCCCGATGCTCGCCCATGCTTCCAGAACGGTCTGTGAGATGAGGGCAAAGGGGCCATATTGCGCGGAGGCACTCAGCAGGCGCGGGTCATTGAGGTTCCGCCGCAGGGGCGAACGCGCGATCAACTGGACTGGATTGTCCTGCATGATCTTCACGCCATTCTGAAACTGGATTGACGCACTGGAATAATTCCGGCCCTTGAGGGCTTTGACACCCAGTGCCAGATGGATCATGGGGGCAATGCGTGCGGTCAGCTCGCTGGTCTCCGCCGAGACTTCTTCCTCTTGTGCCTCTACGCCGTCTTTAGCCTTCTTGGCGGCAGGATGGTTGCTCATGGCGGCCATCTTGTCTGCAAGCGCAAAGGCTTCATCATGGCGACCGGTTGCCAGCATCAGGGCAAAGTTTCGCTCCAGCAGCAGTAAATTCTCGGGATCTTTTTCAAGTGCCTGTGCATAGAAATGCGCCGCCAGCTCCAGATCCTGTTCATCCTGTGCCAAGCGCGCTGAAAGATAAGTGCCCGTCAGGGTGGTCGGCACATCAGACAAAGCCTCTGGAATGGATACCGGCGTATTCTCGGGCGCTTCGGTGGTCGCTCCGGCCAGTGAGGCCGGTCCTATCAACAAGGCAAATCCTACAGCGCCAGTCAGGAGGTGTTTTCGAAACATCTTGAGGGAAAATCGAAAGTGCATTTAGTCAGCCTTGTTGTTGCGCAATCCGAAGCGATTGTAACCATAGCGCCATGACGACGGCGAGCAATGCGCTTTCTTGCTGCTTGCAAGCAAAGAAGCGCCCGGAGCAATCAAACAGCAATTGTTTGCGCGGTTCGCTCAGTCATGGCTGTGACCCGATATTCATGCGGCTCATAGCGAATTAGGAATGTAGCATGGCTTTTTTGAGGCCCTGTCGCAAGCCCCACTCTTTAGCCCTGTACATAATAAAGAATGTTAAAAATCAATAACCAAAATGCCCCACCCGGGTGGCAGAAATTTGACCTTTTCAAAAAAGTATACTCATTTTTGCTAGCGGATTGGTCTTCAAGGGGCAACCTCATCGCCGTTTTACCGTTTGATCTGCAACGGATACCCTTTGCATTCGTCGATGCGGACGGTGTGGCTTTTGCCCTTTGGGCCAGAGATCAGTCCGATCATTGGAAAGACGCTACAGTCAAGCGCCGTTCCATCGCTTTTGCGGTCTGCAAAGGGAAAGGCTCACCTCTCACCGAGCAAATCAGTGCCCGCGCGCAATGCAGAATTCCACCGCATCGATGAGCGCTGACTTATAGGCGCTATCCTCGAACACATCCAGAGCGGCAATGGCCGTGGCGCCGTGGGTGCGGGCCTGCTTCAGTGTATCTTCCAGCGCGTTGGTTTTCTTCAGAAGCCCCATGGCAAAGTCTAGCGCACCGTCGGTGACATCCTTGCGCTCTTCCATCACCCGCTTCCAGAAAGCCTTGTCCTCTTCCGAGCCACGCTCATAGGCCATGATCACCGGCAGAGTGATTTTGCCTTCGCGGAAATCATCGCCGACATTCTTGCCAAGTGCGGCTGCCGATCCGCCATAATCCAGCGCATCGTCGATCAGCTGGAAGGCGTTGCCCAGTTCCATGCCATAGTCGCGCAGGGCCGAGATCTTGGTTTCATCGCTTGCCGTAATGATCGGGCCCACCTCGCAAGCGGCTGCAAACAGGGCTGCAGTCTTTGAGCGGATGACCTGCATGTAATCGTCTACCGTGGTCTTCATGTTCTGAGCCACGGACAGCTGCAAAACCTCGCCCTCGGCGATGACACAAGCTGCCGTAGAAAGCACATCTAGCGCCCGGATGGAGCCGACATCCACCATCACGCGGAAGGCCTGACCAAGCAGGAAGTCGCCAACCAGAACGCTGGCCTGATTGCCCCAGAGCATACGGGCGGCAAGCTTGCCCCGGCGCATGTCGCTCTCGTCGACCACATCATCATGCAGCAAGGTGGCCGTATGCATGAATTCAACGGCCATGGCCAGCTTTACGTGACCGGCCGCACTGGCACCGTCATAGCCGCACATGTTGGCTGCGGCGAGGGTCAGCATCGGGCGCAGGCGCTTGCCCCCTGAATCGATCAGATGCTTGGCCACTTCCGGAATCATTTCGACATCCGAGCCAGCTTTTTCGAGAATCAGATCATTCACGCGGCTCATATCCTGTTTCACCAGGTCGATAAGCGGCTGAATGCTGGCTTGGGATTTATTTGTCTCATTGAGAGGTGGGACAACGCTCACGCGGCGGCTCCAATTTTGTGACTTTTCTTTTCGGTCGCGAGAATAGGCGGGTCACCGGACAACGACAAGGGGCAGGCGCAGAAATGTTACTGAATCACGTTGAAAATTATTCCTTTGTCTGCATTTTTCTTTCGCATTCTTGGACCAATGTATTGGATCTCGGGCAATCAGGCTGGAGAACATCCTGCAAAGGGCCTTTGCCAGCCCATAAGTCTCTTTTCTCTCCAAGCTTTTCAATTTATGGTTCGGCCCATCTGCAAAGCTGATTTCAATGGTCCTAGCACAAGGATACTGGCGTGGAAGAACTCATCAAGACGAACAATCCAGTGACCCTTTCCTTCGTGGAAGCCCTGCTCAAGGATGCCGGTATTCCCTATCAGTCTCTCGATCACAATATGAGCACGCTTTACGGCAACACCCTCAATTCCATTGCGCGCCGCATTCTGGTGGATTCCGATTATCTGGAGCGCGCGCGCCAGTTGTTGCGCGATGCGGATCTGGAAAAAGAAGCGGACTGGTCGCTCGGCGAGTAATCCTCTCGCAAAAACGCTTTTTGCAAAGACATATCAGAAAGACAGGCCATGCCTTCCAATTCAGCCGTGCCCGCATCCGCTCCCGCTCCCTTGCTGACCAACGTGCCGACGGTACCAGCCGCTGGCGTCCCGGCAGATGTCGCAATGAGTGAGGATGATTTTCTCGGTGGGCGCATTTCGCTCCTGCAGCCGAGAAAGGGGCATCATCGCTCGGGCACGGATGCGGTGTTGCTGGCGGCCTGCACGCCCGCAAAACCGGGCGATCTGGTGGTCGATCTGGGCTCGGGGGTGGGCGCTGCGGGCCTCTGTGTGGCGGCGCGGGTCGGTGGCCTTCGACTGCTTGCGGTTGAAATCGATCCAGAGATCGCGGCCATCGCTGCGGCCAACATGGCCCGCTCCAAGGCCTTTCTCGCTCAGGCTTCGGCCATCAGCTGCGATGTCGCCTTGCGGGGCGAGCCGCGCAAAGCGGCCGGGCTTGTCGAAAATCTCGCCGACCATGTCATCGCCAATCCGCCTTACTATCGGCCTGAGAAATTCCAGACCTCCCCCAACGAGGCACGCGCCACGGCGCATATGTTAACCGACGAGGGTATGGAGCCGTGGTTTCGAACCGCTGTTTCCATCCTCAAGAGCAAAGGCACTTTCACCGTTGTCCAGCGGGCAGATGAATTGCCCACGCTGCTTAAACTGATGGAAGGGCGCTTCGGAGGCATCACTGTGCAGCCCTTCTTGGCGCGAGAAGGCGAGGCTGCCCATCGGGTGGTTATTCAGGGCAGGAAGCAATCCCGCGCACCGTTCCGCCTGTTGCCAACCATCGCCCTGCATGATGCTGGCTCAGACACCCCCGGCGCACAGATAGAAGCCGTTCACCGCCATGGGGCGGCGATTGATCTGGGGTGATTGCCCAACAAAGGGCATTTGTTTTCTATGGGACTGCAGGAGAGCCGCACTTCTGATCGCATCGTGGAGGTATCAGATAGGCTCTATATGCCAAACTCTTTCTGCATGACGAAATTGAGATAGCGCCCGTCTTCAATCTCAAACCAGCTTTCTCCAAGCGTTTTAAAGCCTTTGGCCAGATAGTAGGAAACCGCTTCCTTATTCTCTGCATTGGCGCTGAGAAAGGCTTCTTTATGCCCGGCCTGGCGCATGTCAGCGTAGCTTGCCTCTAGCAGTGCTGAGCCAATGCCTTGCCCCTTATGGCGCTCGCGCACATAAAGCGTGTCAATTTCCGCTGCGGGGCAGGCTGGGAGCGGCCGCTTTGAAGGGCAACACCAGCGCAAATAGCCACGCAATCCTTCCTGTCCGGCATAGTCCACCCCATCAACCAGCAAATGCTGGTCTTTGTCCGCAATCAGCGCTGCCATGTTAGCAGGCGTGAAGGTTTCCAGCGCATAAGCCGCAAAAACCGGCGGAATACCGGGGCGGCAATAGGTATGCAGCCAGACCTCGATGCAGAGCGCCGCCAGTGCGCCGGCATCCTCCTTGTTTGCCATGCGTATCGCCATCAGCCCAACCGGTCGCGGAGGATGCGCTCGAAGATGCGGGCCCCGATGGGCGTCAGGCTGTCTGGGAAGTCGAAATCCGGGTTATGCAATTGTGGCTGGCTTTCTCCCGACCCGAGCACGAACAGGGTAGAGGGGCAATAATGGCCGAACTGGCCGAAATCCTCAGACCAGCGCATGGGCTCGCTCTGCTCTTCTGTTGTGATGCCTTCAGCCTCAAGCGCCTTGGCAACCAGATTTGTGGTCTCGGGCGCATTGGTGCAGGCTGCGAATATGTCGTCCTGTTCAATCTGAAGGGTAAGCCCAGCCTCTCTTGCCGCGACAGTTGCCAACTGCTCGGCGGACGCCACCAGACTGCCCATCACATCGTCACTGACGGTGCGCAGCGTGGCCCATATTTGCCCGGTGCCGGGGGCAACCCCGAAGCAGGGCTCGCCAACGCTCATATGGGTGATGGTGACAAGCTTATAGCTGTCATCAAGGGCCTGTCCGACGTCAAGACCATTGGTCAGGGCATTGAGGCCTGCGGCGATTGTCATCATCGCTTCGACCGGCGAGATGCCATCCTGCGGCATGGACGCATGGGAGGTCTTGCCCTCTAGCAGAATGCGGATGCCACGAGACGCACAGCACATGGCACCCGATTTGAGCGCCACCGTGCCAAGCGGCAGGCCGGGCAGGTTATGAAGGGCAAAGGCCATGTCCGGTTTGGGGACATCTGCCGAAAATACGGGGTCGCCAAGCAAGGCAGACGCGCCCTTGCCGGTTTCCTCGGCTGGCTGGAACAGGAGAATAACCCGCCCCGAGGCCGGGCGCTGACGGGAAAGCCGCATGGCCAGAGCCAGAAGAGTGGCCATATGGCCATCATGGCCACACAGATGGGCCTTGGTATCCAGCTCGGAGCGATAGGCAAGATCGGATTGTTCCTGAATGGGCAGCCCATCGAGCTCACATCGGAAAAGCAGGGTGGGGCCATCTTGCCCCGAGTCAAAGGTCGCCGCGATGCCGGTGCCGCCAAGCGCTGTGCCGTCCGGCTCTGTCCACGGGCCGAGCCCCGTCACGATGCTGTCCGGTGACAGCCTCTGCAATTCTTCAATGACCGTTTGCGCTGTTGCCTTCTCGTAGCCCGAGAGATCCGGGCGACGATGGAGCGCTTGCCGGAAAGCGACCAGATGGTCGATCTCGGCATTGGTCAGCTGTGTGCTCATATTGAATTATCCACGTTTGCTTCTTGCTGCGGTGCCTTGGTGACCGCTTTGTCAAAGCGCACTGTAAAGTCCCAACTGCGGCAAAAGAAAGAGAAAAGCACAGTAAACTGTTGGAAAAGCTGGAAATCGGCATGCAATGTGCAGATTTCGAAACCAAACCTCAACAGCTCTGCGCTTATGACAAGAATCATCAGGGCAGGGCTGGAAATACCCACGGCCGCAGCCTAAGTAAAAGCTATTAAAAGATTTGATGTGCCTCGACCACAAGTAACCAGAGGATGTTTGCCGTGAAAATCATGAAATATATCAGGAAAGCCATTCCCAACAGCATTCTCCCTGAAAAATGGACGAAAGAGCCGGTAGTCATCCCTGTGGTTCGCATGGTTGGCCCTATCATGGTCAATCAGGGCGGTCCGATGCGGTCGCATCTGAATATGGCCTCCATCGCAGGGCCTTTGCAAAAAGCCTTCGATATCAAGGACGCGCCCGCTGTGGCGATTGCCATCAACAGTCCGGGGGGCTCACCGGTGCAAAGCCGTCTCATTCACGAGCGCATCCGGCAGTTGGCCATCGAGAAGAAAAAGGACGTCATCGTCTTTTGTGAAGACGCGGCAGCGTCCGGTGGTTACATGATCGCTGTTGCTGGCGATGTTATCGTTGCTGACCCCAGCTCCATTGTTGGATCAATCGGTGTTGTGTCTGGTGGTTTCGGCTTTGTCGATGCCATCGAAAAGCTCGGCATTGAGCGGCGCATCTATACGGCAGGCACACAGAAAGCGATGCTCGACCCCTTCAAGCCGGAAAATCCAGAGCATCTGGCCCATCTGGATGAATTGCTTCAGGATCTATTCGAAAGCTTCAAGGAGTTGGTGCGGGGGCGCCGTGGCGACAAGCTGACCGAATCCGAGGACAAACTCTTTACCGGTGCTTTCTGGACCGGCAACAAGGCGCTGGACTATGGCCTCGTTGATGAGTTGGGCGACATGAACAGCTATCTCAAGCGCCGCTTTGGCGAAGATACCAAGCTGAAACTGATTTCCCAGTCTTCCGGTTTCTTCAGCCTGTTCCATTCCAGTTCGCTCTCCATGGGGGCAAGTCACAACGCATCTGTGGGCGATCCGGTTGATCGCATCGCGGCAGGGCTGTCAGCTGACAAAATCCTTGCAAGCCTTGAAGAACGCGCATTATGGTCCCGCATCGGATTGTAATCACACCAAGGATTCTTATGATCCTTGAAGGGGCGCGCTGAAAGGAACAGGGCAGTTGATCGCGAAATTAATGGTAATGCTGGCCGCGCTGGCCGCCCTCTGGATCTTTTCAAAGCTGCTAACGAAAATTCGCGCGCAGGGCACAGAATTGAACCGCCGTCGTCAGGCCGAACTGATGCGCCAGAAAGCTGAAGCCCTGAAGCAAGAGAGCGAAAAGGCAAAGCGCGAGGCGGATATCATCGATCTGGAGCAGGATCCCGAAACCGGTGATTTCCGCGAAAAGCGATAGGGCTCCAAGGACGCGTCTGGCATTTCAGGCGAGTCTCGCTGGGGGATAAGTTTTTTACTTATCCTCACGGTCATGAATCATGAAACAAAGGAAAAGGGAGCGAGCGCACCGATATCGGCTTGCTCCCTTTTTCTTTGTTGGGGTATGTGGATTTTTCGCCGTTTCTCCACCAAGCATGCACAGTTTGTGCAAGCACTTGTGAGCACTGATATGGAGAAACCGGTCCTTTACCTGCTGCTAACAGCTGCCTGAGCGCTTTGTCTACCAATAGGCTATGGCAGGCTCTTGCCAAAAAGGCCGGCTGACCAATAGCATTGATGGGCTCACGCTCGTCATGCGGGTGAGCGTCGCCTGTGGGGGAGGGGCGTCATCATGTCGGTTCTTGATCAAATTCTGCCAATTCTGTTTCTCATTCTGGCGGGCGTGTCGCTACGCTTGTTCAATGTCCTGTCGCCGCAGATCATGGAAGGCCTGACCAAGCTTGTGGTCAATCTGGTTTTGCCCAGTGTGCTGTTCACGGTCTTTCTGGATATGGCGATGAAGGCCTCCTATCTGGGTGTCTTCGTGGTAACGGCGGCCATTTGCGGCGGACTTTATGCGCTAGGGCGGATCGTTGGGCCGAAACTGGCTCCCAACCACCCCTATTTTCCCTTTCTGATGACGGGCTTTGAATATGGCATGCTCGGGGTCAGCCTGTTTGGTGGCGCTTATGGATTGCAGGCGGTGGGCTATATCGCCGTGGTCGATCTGGCCCATGAGCTGTTCATCTGGTTCATTTTCGCACCCATGCTGATGATCCGCCGCGACGGGCAGAGCGATCCGGCAACGATCCTGAAAATGTTTGCAACCTCGCCGGTGGTCATCGCTCTGGTCGCTGGTCTGGTGTGCAATGGCCTCGGCCTGTCGGATTTCATCAAGACGACGCCGGTTTTCTCAAGCCTCTATGGCACAATGAAGCTGCTGGCTGGTATGGCCATTCCGCTCATCCTGCTGGTGGTGGGCTATGGCATTCGCATCCATCGCGAGGGGCTGGGCGATGTTTTGAAAATGGTCGCCCTGCGCTACGGCATTCTGGTGCCATTGGCGCTTCTGCTCAATATGTTTGTGCTGGATGGCCTGCTCGGCCTTGGCGAACCCTTCCAGATGGCTTTCTTCACCCTGCTGATATTGCCACCCCCTTTCATCATTCCACTCTTCATGCAGAAGGCATCCGAAAGTGAGAAGGCTTATGTGATCAATGCGCTGGCGGTGTCCACCGTGGTAAGCCTTGCGCTGTTTGCCATCTATCTGGGGTTCCACCCAACCCTGTGATGGGAGGAAGCGGGTCGGCTGCTGCGGGGGAACCAGATTATCCCCATAGCGGGTCGAGCACATCGGCGGCCAGATAGCCATCGTCACCGAGACGACCATATCTGGCGAGCCAGTCGAGAAAGATCATCGCACTCTGGCTGGGCTGGGGGCGCTCCGAGGAAGGACGCACAATGAGGCCTTCCTTGAAACAATAGAAGCCGGCTGGCGCTATCAGCGTGCCACTTTTTAGCTCTTTCTCGATGAGAAATTTGGGGGCCAGTGCCACGCCCATGCCCCGTTCCGCAGCCTCATAGGCGAGCCCCGCCAGCTCGAAGGTCTGCTGGCTCTCGCAGGACAGCGTAAGGCCGGTCATCTCCGACCATTGCGCCCAGCCACTTTCCGAGCCGCGCCGGTCAAGGCGGTTCTTGAAGGCCAAATGTCCGTCTTCAAGATGATGCGGATAGGAAGGTGATAGCACCGGCCCGATATGGACATCCCCCAATGTGGTGCCATTCGGGTGGGCTTCTTCTGGGCTCACAAAGCGATCCCATGAAAGCACCAGATCTACCGAGCCGTCGAAGGAGTGGGAATTGAGCGGGATGGTCAGGGTTATCTGGATCTCGATATCGGGATGATGTCGGTTGAAACGCGCGACAATGGGAATGGCCCAGACGCGGGCAAAGGTTGAACTAACCTTGATGGAGACTTTCTGCTGCGTCCGCTCAAGGCGCAAACTGTCATAGCCCTTGCGAATATCGGACAGACCATCCGCAACAATCGAGGCAAATTTCTGCCCCTGAGGCGTCAGCTTGATGCCCGATCCGTTCTTTTCAAAGAGCGGCGTTCCTGCATGATTCTGCAACTGATGCAGTTGCTTGCTTACCGCACTGTGGGTCCGGCCAAGCCTGTTGGCCGCTCCCGTCACCGAGCCGCTGTGATACAGCGCTTCAAAGGCTAGCAGGGAGGCAAGGGGTGGCAATTGCGCCATGGATTGTGGAAGCTCCGGCTTATGTGAGGGCATGGGATCATGTCACTTTTTCTCACATATAAGGTGCGTATTTTTCAATTTTATTACAGCCGAAAAGACGCAATAATTGCACCAGCTCGGGCGAGACGAATCCGATAGCAAAAGATAACAAAAACAATGAAGGAGAGAAGGCCATGAAGACGAGCTTTGAGGGCGATTTCAATCGCATGAGCCATCATGAGGCGCTGGCTTTGATCGCCAGCTATGGGCCAAAGCGACAAAGAAGCCTGAGACAGACGCTGGCTCTGTGGCTTGGCCGCCGCAAGGAACGTCAGCAGATGCGGCGCGATCTTAAAACGATCGGCTTTAACGATGCTGTGCTGGAAGATTGCGGCATGACCCGGCAAGAGGCGGAAAAGGAAGCCTCAAAATATTTCTGGCAGGCCTGAGACCTGCCAGAAAAGCAATTAAATCAAATCTTTGCCTCGCACGCCGGAGGTGGCCCACGATGCAAGTCCCCCATTAGCCGATTTCGGTGTGTGAGGTAATGATTTTGGAAACGAGGCCATACTCTTTGGCTTCTTCAGAAGAAAGCCAGTAATCGCGGTCGGTATCGGCTGCGATTTTTTCAATCGGTTGACCGGTCGCTTCCGAGAAGAGTTTGTTGAGGCGCTCATTCATCTTGATGATTTCGCGTGCCTGAATCTCGATGTCAGAGGCCATACCGCGCGCACCACCCGATGGTTGGTGCAGCAGGAAGCGGGTGTTTGGCAGGCAAACGCGGCGCTCTACCGGAACGGAAATATAGATAAGGGCACCCGCAGAGGCGACCCAACCGGTTCCGATGATCCAGACCTTCGGTTTGATGAATTTGATGATGTCATGCATGCAGTCGCCAGACTCGACATGGCCACCTGGAGAATTGATGAAGACCTTGATGTCTTCGTCGCTTGTGGCTGCCATGGCGAGCAACTGGGCGCTCACCTTCTGGGCCATTTCCTGCGTCACTTCACCGTAAATGAAGACGGATCGGGATTTGAACAGGGCCTCGGCCGCATCCTTGCCCATAGAGTCTTCCGACTTTTTTTCATTTTCTTCGCTCATGGTGCGAACTCCCATCTGGCAATTGACTTTGCCCTTTTGGCATATGGCGCAAACCGGGCGTCGAATCAAACATAGTTCGCGCCCACCTTAATAACAACTCGTGAACAAGTCCTTTTATCGATGCAACAAAATGGCGCTCCATCCATACACAACTGTTTGCGGATGAAGGGCATGAAGGTTCGAACGGACAAGAGCCCATGAACGTCTTGCAATGAAAAGTAAGAAACTGGTTGATGAAATGCCGGATTTGTGGAATCTACTGGGTGCACCCTAATCTAAATCTCTGTTTTTTAGAGCTTTTCTACGTATAAATCTGTTCTTGAACAGCGGATTGTCTATATTTGAAAACATCCGGAAAGGTGCGGCAGCGCAGACCGCTTCTTCCGGAATGGGAGAGTATAATCATGAAAGTCAATTTTCTTGCTGCCACGATTGCCGGCCTGACCCTCGCTGCGACAAGCTATGCCTTTGCGGCAGACAGAAACGTAACCATCAAAAACCAGACCGGATATGCCATCGTTGAATTCTATGGCTCCAATAGTGGCACGAATGAATGGGAAGAAAATATTCTGGCAGGCCAGCGACTCAATCATGGAGAAGCCGTTGAAATCAACTTTGATGACGGAACCGGAAACTGCATGTTCGATTTTCTTGCCGTGTTTGAAGATGACGACCGGGTTACACAGGAAAATGTCGATGTCTGCAAGATCGGCACTTTCACCTTTGGTGAATAAGAGATATTCGCTGGAATAAAGACTTGTCGAGGAGAGGGGCTGCGGCCCCTTTTTTCGCATCTGCTGTGCGTCAGTGATGCAAGACAATAATTTTGTTCTTGATATGTTCCATCTTCTGCCGCATCATTCTCACAGAACAAAACGCTAACAGAATCGACGGGCGCTCGCAAGCGCTCGCGAGAAGCGATGGAGACTGATGAGCATGGCCCCCGCCAAAGCAAACGCTCGCAAACAAGGTTTGGAGGACGCAGATCCGTTTGTCGGTTTTCAGGTCGACCCCGACCTGCATAAGGGCAAACGCATTCGCGGCAGGGGAACCCGTTCCAACAAGACGGGACGGTTCGAGCCCTACCAGACAGAACCGGTTGATGATGGCTGGTCTTACCCGGATGGGGAAGAGCCGCTGCCGCCTCTGCGCACGGAGGTGCAGGAAGAGAAGGCTCGCACCATCATTACGCGCAATGACTCGCCGGACATCCCCTTCGACCGCTCGATCAACCCTTATCGCGGCTGCGAGCATGGCTGCATCTATTGCTTTGCCCGGCCGACCCACGCCTATATGGGGCTTTCTCCGGGGCTCGATTTCGAAAGCAAGCTTTTCGTCAAGCCCGATGCCGCCAACCAGCTGAAGAAGGAACTCTCGGCCCCTGGTTATCGACCGCGCCCGATAGCCATAGGCACCAACACCGATCCGTATCAGCCTGTGGAGCGCGAGTATCGCCTGATGCCGGATATTCTTGATGTGCTGGAAGAAACGGGCCATCCGGTTGCGATTGTCACCAAGTCTGCGCTCATCCTGCGCGATCTGGACAAACTCAAGGCACTCAATGAACGCAATCTCGTCAAGGTGGCACTGTCTGTGACGACGATGGACAATCGCCTGTCCCGCGCCATGGAGCCACGTGCAGCGAGCCCGAAACGACGTCTCGAAACCATCTCGCGGCTGGCCGAGGCGGGCATTCCAACCTCCGTCATGGTGGCGCCGGTCATCCCTGCGCTCAATGACAATGAGGTGGAAACCATCCTTACCGCCGCCTATGAAGCAGGGGCGCGAGAAGCTGGCACCATTTTGCTACGCCTGCCCAATGAAGTCAGCCCGCTATTTCAGGATTGGCTGCTGCATCACTATCCTGATCGCTACCGTCACGTGATGAATGTCTTGCGCTCCATGCGCGGTGGCAAGGACTATGACAGTCGAATGGGGCAGCGCATGAAAGGAACAGGGCCTTTTGCTGAGCTTCTTCACAAGCGCGTTGATGTTGTGTGTAGAAAGCTTGGTTATAACACCAGACGCACACGTCTATCCTTGAAACATTTTGCTGCCCCAAAAAGAAACGAGGCCCAATTATCTCTATTCTGACAGAAGCACTGATTAAAGTTTCTAATGCATGGCAATACTCGGTATTCAGAATGCTTATATTTGCTCTCAGGCGTCTTTAACGCCTGATTAAGTGTTATAATTTTGGATAAATGTGAGTAAATCAAAAATGTTCTATCTTTGGAGAAAGATATCATTTGTACTCTTCACGGAATCACTTTAGGAGCCAACCCAATTAGGTTAATCAACCGGATGCTCCGGTTTTTAAAAGGGTTATAGCAGGGACACGCCGCATCGTTCCTGCTGCGCGGTGAATGTGGCTTCCCTTCACTGCGCCTCCAGCTGCCCCGCTCGATCGCCGACTGGCGGTTTGATCGGGGCAGCCTATTTTTTTCAAAATATGGCAGATTTTCTGTGATAGTGGCCCACCCTATTGATTCTGACTTAATCCCGCATCCCTTGAGTTGTAGCCTTAGTCAATCATTGGCGTTGAAGCGAAAAATGTGGGCTTTAGATTATTATCTTGATGTCGCAAAGTGCGCGAAAAAGCGTGCAAGCAATCGCAAATAGCCCACACCCTCTTGTGAAACACTTTTCTCCGCCCCTCCGGCATACTACGCTAACGAAGTGTTAACTGTTTGATTCGTCGCCTTGAGCGCAGAAACAGGGATTTTCAGCAGTGCTGAGCAGGCTGGAATTTGAAAAATATGGGCTTTATGCCCGATGAGTAGCGGCAGCGAGTAAGGCGATTGATCGTCCCGCGAAGCTGAAGATGTAACTAGTAAAGCAGCGGGGGCACGAAATGCCTGTAACGGAGATGAAAACATGCAAAGGCTAGGGGCCGTTTTTATCGCCATTTGTATGGTCGCCATCTCCATGTCTATTGGTGCGATGCTGCATTTCAAATTCGGCTTGTCTATTACTGAGGCCTCTCCTTTTTCCTTTGGCATTCTGCTCACACTTCTGTTGGTGCACTACCAGATTTCCCGCGTGCGTGATCGCATGATGCTTGATGAGCAGATGGATGATCTCACCCGCCTCAAACTCGCCTTGACCAAGGAAGTGCAGGATGTGCGCGAAATGGCGCGTGAGCTGGATAGCACTGTATCGAGCCGCCTTGAAAAAGAGGTGGAACCCATTCTGGCAGAGCTGGATGTGATTGGCACACTGGTCAAGCAATTGGCAGAGAGCTGCGCCGATCTTGATGAGCGGATGCAGCAGGGCGAAGGACAGGTGGCTGAGGTCAACGCCAAGCTGATTGCCGCCACCAGTTCCGTAAAGGAATTGGAGGAACATCTGCGCGCCAACGCGCGCTCTCTGTCCGCAAAATATGAAAGACAGGCCGAGCAGTCTGTCCAACCAGCAGCCCAGCCCGTTGCCCCGAGCTATTCCGAGCCCGCACATCGGTATGATGAGCCCGAGGAGCAGGGTGACCGCCCGTCGCCGCAATCCACAGCGACAGAAGGGCCCCCGACCGGTCCATTCGCAGAGACGCAGGAACAACCGGTGACGTCGGAAGACGAAGCCAAGGTGCGGCGCGCTCTGGCTCTTGGTCATATCGAGCTGTTCATGCAGCCGATTGTTGCCCTGCCCATGCGCAAGCCGCAATATTATGAAGCCCTGACACGGCTCAAGGCCGACGATGGCGAATTGATCACGCCAGACATCTTTTTGCCGGTCTGTCGCCAGAACGGCTTCCTGCCCATGTTGGATCGACTGGCCGTCAATGAGGCATTCCGCCTGTTGCGGCGTCTGTCAGATCGGGGCCATCCGGTGGAGCTATTCTGCAATCTCGCGCTGGAAAGCCTTGCTGATAGCGATTTCTTTGCCCTGATGCGCGATCTGTTTGATCAGAACCGCGATTTGGCCCCCCATGTGATTCTCGAATTCTCGCAGGCCGATCTGCGCAAATTCGGGTTGATGGAAGAAGAGACCCTCAAGCTGCTCAGCTCCATGGGCTTCCGCTTCTCGGTGGACCGTGTCACCAATCTGGCTGCCGGCTTTGATGAATTTGCCCAGAAGGGCGTCAAATTCGCAAAGGTTGCCGCCCCGATCCTGACCCATAGGGAAGCCGGTCGCGGGCTGGATATTCACCCTGCCGATTTCTCTCGCCTGCTGTCGCGTAAAGGTTTGGATCTGATTGTCACCCATGTTGAAAGCGAGCGCGATCTGGTCAATCTGATCGACTATAATGTGCATCTGGCCCAAGGGGATCATTTCGCGCCAGCCAAGGCGCTGAAGGGCAATCCGGCCACGGTGCGCGGCCCCTTGCAGGCAGGAACCGTTTCCCAGCAGCAACAGGCCGCCGCAGCCTCTCGTCCGGCGATCCGCCCCTCTCAGGTTGCGCGGATGTCCGGGGGCGGCAATGAACCGGCTCCAAACCGGGCTTCGCCAGTTGATCGCCTGTCCCAGTTTCCCGAGCAATCCCGGCTTCAAGCGCCTGCATCCCCTTCATCCAGACCGGCCACACCATCGCGCATGCCAAATGGCTCAGGGGCGCCACGCGCGCCACAACGCCCATCTCAATCTGCTTCCTACGCCAATGAACCAACGGTCGGAGCCGGGACCAACGGGGCAGAGCGCACGCTGGGAGAAAATCCGCGCATAGCCGAGGCCCTGCGCGCCATGGCAGCCGAGGATACCAACAACAGCGAAACCCGCGATCATTTCCGTGCTGTTCTGGCCGAGGCCGCAGGGCTAATTGCTCCGGGCGAAGCATCAGGGCAGCCCGGTGGCGGAGCCGCGCCAACCGTTCGCGCTGCGTCTCAAGATCGTATGCAGCTACAACGCAGCGCAGGCCAGTCAGAGCGTCTGCCTGCTGCTGATGATTTCGGCCTGCAAACGGGAACGGATCGCGGCCAATATATCGAGGTGTCCTGATCACCCATCAATGACACCTAAGAGGCGCGGCATTTTTGCGCACATTTTTGCGATCAAGGACCTCATCTATCTCTTGACCTTGTATTTTTAACAAGAGACAAGAGGAAGAACCTGAAACCATTTCTCGATTTAAAGGGACTGCCATGTCTTCCCGCATCGCTGGCCTTTCAGCCATTGCGCCGAATTACAAGGGACTATTGTCCGATATCTGGGGTGTTCTGCACAACGGGCAAACCGTCAACGACTGCACAGTTGAAGCGCTCGGTAACTTCCGAAAGGATTATGGCAAGGTCATTCTGATCACCAACGCGCCGCGCCCTTCTGCCCAGATTTGCGAGCAGCTCGATAGCCTTGGTGTGCCGCGCGACTGCTATGATGCGGTCGTCACCTCGGGCGATGTGACAAGAGCCGAGCTTACCAAAATCGGAAAAAAGAAGGTGTTCCATCTGGGGCACGAGCGCAATTTGCCGCTGTTTGAAGGCCTCGGGCTGGAACTCGTAGGGGAAGACGAAGCAGAGATGATCTGCTGCACCAGTCTTCTGGACAATCTCACTGAGACCCCTGACGATTACGACGCCCTTCTGCATCGCCTTGCCAAGAGGCATCTGCCCTTCGTCTGCGCCAATCCCGACAGGATTGCCGACCAGGGCGGCAAATTGGTCTATTGCGCTGGCGCACTGGCTGATCGTTATGAGGCCTATGGTGGTGAGATCGTCATGGCGGGCAAACCGGAAGCCCCGATCTATGAGGCATCTCTTGCCAAATTTACCGAGATCAACGGAGCCTCGATCGCCAAGTCCGACATTCTGATCATTGGCGATGCCATGCCAACGGATATGCGCGGTGGTCATTATCAGAAGATTGACGCCCTGTTCATCACTGCGGGCATTCATGCGCAGGATTTCGGTCCCATGGATGCGCCTGACGATGATCGTGTCAGTTTGCGCCTTACCCATGAAGACGTTGAAACGGTCGGCTTCATGACCCGCCTCGCCTGGTAACAAGGGCATCCTCTTTGCGCAGGCGGTTGGATTGACCGTTCGCCTGTCCTATATTCCTGTTCAGTAGGCGGCTATCGGGCCGCAGTGCGCCGACAGGAAAAGGAACGTGTTATGCATCAGGATCAGATCCTTCATCTCGCTAATCGTGTTGTGGTTCATCTTTCCGGCTCCGAGGCGGAAACGCTGCTGCAACGGCTTATCACGATTGATCTGGACGATCTGAGACAGGGTGAGCTGCGCCACGGAGCCTTACTAACGCCGCAGGGGAAAATCGCCATCGATTTTCTGCTCTCGCGAGACGATGGACTGTTCCGCTTTGATCTGGACAGGGAGCAACTCGGGGCTTTCACCAAAAAGATGACCCTCTATCGCATGCGCTCCGATGTGACGATAGAAGAAAGCAGCGAGCGCGTTGGCGTCGCCTTTGTGGCCGATGCTGATAAGGATGCGCTCGCGCTACGCGACACCCGGTCTGATCAACTTGGCTGGAGGCTTTATGGCGAAGGGGCCAACTGGCAAACCTCGCCGGAGTTGGAGAATGCCTATCTGGCGCGCCATATCGCGGCCATTGTGCCGCAGGCCGGTCTGGATTTCTCCCTTGAAGACGCATTCCCCCATGACATCAATATGGACGCGTTGGGTGGTCTTGATTTTGGCAAGGGGTGCTATGTGGGGCAGGAAGTGGTCTCGCGCATGCAGCATCGCGGCACAGCCCGCAAGCGCCTCGTGCGCCTTGAAGCGGATATGCCAATTCCTTCGACTGGTACCAAAATCCTTGCCGGAGAAAAACCGGTCGGCGAAGTCGGGGCAGTGCTCGACAAACGCGCTCTGGCTATCGTGCGACTGGATCGTGTGGCCGATGCTCTCAAGGATGGATTGGCTCTAACGGCAGGTGGTGTGCCCTTGCGCGTTGAGTTGCCAGACTATGCCGACTTTGCTCTCCCCGCCTGAGTTGGCTTTTCTGCCAACTTTTGTTGCAATTTGCATGAGGCCGTTATCGCTTCTTTGGTGATGATGGCCTTTTTGCGCTGGTGCGGTTGCGGAAACTCCCAATTGCACCTCTATTTTTGGTCCATGCTTAACAAAAATACAAGGCATGGGTATCCTTCAATGCTTTATTAAGCATCTCTCCTTAGGCTGAAAGGCATTGGGGACGAAGGATTGCTAAAATGTCGACGGACTTGCTTGTACTGGATTCATTGGTGGCAGACATCGCTGATTTTGCCAAAAAGCAGATCGATGAAGGCGACCTTTCAGGGCCACGCTTTGGAGCTTATGTGAAGCTGGCATGGTGCACGCAGTCTGGTACGCCCTGCTATTCCGATTGCCAGAATATTACAGAAGCTCTGCAAACCCTGCGCGATTTGGAGCAGAATGAACAGGTCGACAGTTTTTATGTGGCCATGACCGCAGCCAGCATGGAAGCCTTCCCGCACGTGAATACGCCGCTCTGCGATTTTGATGCGATCCGCCGCATGGGCGCTGCCTTGCGCGAGGTTGCCTGACGCGCCACCTGCCCCAAGCACCAGCAGTAAATCTTGATCAGGATTGGCCCCTTTCGGGGCCTTTTTCATGAGCGCAGCTTGGCCCGTTTGAGATGCTCATCAAGACGCGGCATGATTTCAACGAAATTGCACGGTTGATGGCGATAATCGAGCTGATGGACGAGGATCCCATCCCATGCATCCTTGCAGGCACCGCTCGAGCCGGGAATGCTGAAAATGAAGGTGGTTCCGGCCAGTCCTGCCGTGGCCCGTGACTGTATGGTCGATGTGCCGATCGTTTCAAACGAGATCTTGTGAAACAGCCACGAAAAGCCATCCATCTGTTTGTCAAACAGCGGGGTCATGGCTTCCGGCGTTACGTCGCGGCCGGTAAAGCCGGTGCCGCCCGTTGAAATGATGACATCCACGCCCTCATCGGCAATCCATGCCTTGGCTTGGGCTTGAATCGCTTCGACATCGTCCTTCACGATGGCTCTGTCAGCAAGGCTATGCCCCGCAGCCTGCAAACGGTCAACGAGGGTTTGACCGGATTTATCATCCGCCAGCGTGCGCGTGTCAGACACCGTCATGATGGCAATCTTCATAGGGATAAAAGAGCGGGGCGCATCGGAATGGGGAGAGTGGGAATAGGCCATGGGTGTCTTTCCTGTCGATCTTTGGCAAAGGAGCATCAAGCGTGAGGCGATTGAATGGCCTAACAGCTTGTTCTGTCAAGATGCAAAGCATGGCCAGCGAGAACCGATGCCCACTCGATGCCGACCTAGCGCCCGATATAGCGATCGCGCCGGTGATTGATGGCGATGATGGAATTGAGCACGATGGAGCCCAGAACCGACCAGGCGATGATGGGCCAGGGGAAGAAAAACAGCGCGGTGGCGAAAATAGCCAGATCCAGCAATTGCTGCACATAGCCTGCCCGGAAGCCGGTAAACTCCTGAATGGTTACAGCCATTGCGCCAACGCCGCCCAGACTGCCCTCATGGCGAATAATGGCCAGAAGCCCAGCCCCCACCATGGCGCCGAATGCGAGAATGCCAACAAGCGGATCCAGATGCTCAAAACTGATGGCAGGGGAGACGAATTTCATCATGGCCGACATGCCAACCACACAGATGACAGACTTGATGGTAAAGCGCATGCCCATGCGATGATAGGTGAACCAGTAGAAGGGAATGTTGACCAGAAAGAATACCGTGCCGAAATCATAGTCCGTCAAATAGGAAATCAGCAGCGCAAGCCCAGCGGTCTGCCCAGTCAGAAAGCCCAGATGGGTTAGAAACACCATACCCAGCGAACAGGCAAAGACCCCGAATGTCAGCCCTTGCACATCGTCAAGCAAGCTGTGCTTTTCACTATTCTTATGGAGGTCTTTGTTATCTACGCTAAGCTTCTTGTTGGTCATGGCCGATTGGCATCCGTGGAAATGGGCTTATGGAACTTGTTTCCTGAGCATCTAAAGAAAAGACGCAATGGATACCAGAAGAAATATTCAAAAACCGGGTTCGTCATTGCTGCCTTGCTCAAAACGCCGGGCGAAGCAGACAACGGGCTATCGGAATGAGTGTAGTCGGGAAAGGGGGCCGGTCGAGCTGCCAGGGAGGGCGACAAGGCAGACCAAAAAGAGTTGTTGCGATCCACCTTCAGAACATTGCGCGTTTGGGGGACGCTTGGAAGGGCAATTTCACCGCGAAACCAGTGCGCGTCAGCTATCACATTGGGGACGACGAAAGCTGTTGCATAGTCTAAGCGGAGCCAAAGGCGGATCGCTGGCTCGACTGTCAGCAAGGACAACCGGACCAAAAAGTTCGTGGCTTTTGGGAGTAAGTTTCTTGTCAGATCAGCAAATGCCGCATCTCCTGATCGCGTTGGCGGCCTTATAATGCATCGAACCTGAATGAAACCTGAGTGCTCCATTCATTTTGTGTTCATGTTGGCATTAAAAGGTGGAGAGGTGTTGCCGTAAAGAGATCGTAACGAATATATTTGTGCTGGTCCAGCGTAAACTGGGCCTGCCTAAAGGGAACCAGAATGACCTAGTGGGCACGAGAAGATAATCACAGCTCAAAATCGCGCTTTTCTTATGGTTCCGATTGCATTAGGGTCCGCTCGTGCCTTCGGGACACCGAGTATAAAATTTTTCCACTTCAAACGAGACACTTAGGAAGATGACCGACATTCTTGCCCCTCACATGCAGCCGGAACGTTCTTTTCAGGGAATGATCCTGGCGTTGCAGAAATACTGGGCCGATTACGGCTGCGCAGTTCTCCAGCCTTATGATATGGAAGTCGGTGCCGGTACGTTTCATCCGTCGACCACCTTGCGTGCCCTTGGTCCACGTCCGTGGCGCGCAGCCTATGTGCAGCCATCTCGCCGTCCAACCGATGGACGCTATGGTGAAAACCCTAACCGTCTGCAGCATTATTACCAGTTTCAGGTCCTTCTGAAGCCGAGCCCGGAAAATCTTCAGGATCTCTATCTTGGTTCGCTGAAGGCAATCGGTATTGATAGCTCCATCCATGATATCCGCTTTGTGGAAGACGACTGGGAAAGCCCGACCCTTGGTGCGTGGGGCCTTGGTTGGGAATGCTGGTGCGATGGCATGGAGGTCTCCCAGTTTACCTATTTCCAGCAGGTCTGCGGCATTGAATGTGCGCCTGTCGCTGGTGAATTGACCTATGGACTGGAACGTCTGGCCATGTATGTGCAGGGCGTGGACAATGTTTACGACCTCAACTTCAACGGCCGCGATGGCGACGAGCGGATTACCTATGGTGACGTTTTCCTGCAAACCGAGCAGGAATATTCCCGCCATAACTTCGAATATGCCAATACCGAAATGCTGTTCCAGCATTTCAAGGATGCGGAAGCCGAATGCCGGTCTCTTCTTGAGCAGGGAGAGAAAGCAGGCAGTGAAGCTGGTATGCATTACTGCGTTTTCCCGGCCTACGACCAGTGCATCAAGGCATCCCACGTCTTCAACCTGCTTGATGCGCGTGGCGTCATCTCGGTGACTGAACGTCAGAGCTATATTCTGCGCGTGCGCGAATTGGCCAAGTCTTGCGGTGAAGCCTTCCTCAAGACCAAAGCCGGTGGCCTTGGCTACGAGAGCTGATCGCGACTGATATAAGCAAAGAGAATTGAGACAAAAAACCGGCCTCAGATGATTGAGGCCGGTTTTTTATTGTTCAGCGATGGCATCGGTCTATTTGTTTTTGCCCGACTTGCCGTTGTTGCTAGATGCGTTGCTAGATGCGTTGCTGTTGGCATTGCTCTTGCCATTGTTGCTAGATGCGTTGCTGTTGGCATTGCTCTTGCCGTTGTTGCTTGACGCGTTGCTGTTGGCGTTGCTCTTGCCATTGTTGCTAGATGCGTTGCTATTGGCGTTGCTCTTGCCGTTGTTGCTAGATGCGTTGCTGTTGGCGTTGCTCTTGCCATTGTTGCTAGATGCGTTGCTGTTGGCGTTGCTCTTGCCATTGTTGCTAGATGCGTTGCTGTTGGCATTGCTCTTGCCATTGTTGCTGGATGCGTTGCTGTTGGCATTGCTCTTGCCGTTGTTGCTGGATCCGTTGCCTCCGGCATTGCTGTTTGAAGATTTACCTGCACCATCGCTGTTCCCGCCCGCGTTGTTCCGATTGGATGCGGCGTTGGCGTTATTCGATGATGCATTGTTTCTGCTGTGATCATTGTCGTCATCACTGGCGCTGGAGAAGCTACTCGATGCTGTCGACGCGCCGCGCCCATTGCTGCTGTTGCCATTCGATGAGGCGGATGAGGCTGAACTTGAGAGTTCTGATCGGGCTTCCTCCACCGATGTCGTCGCTGTCTTGCTGCCAGCCTTCAAGGCCCGGGTCTTGCCCTTCACTTCAACAGTCGCATAGAAATTCGGTTTCGTGATCTTCGATTTGATCTGTTTGATAGCTGGCTTCTTGCCCTTGGCCTGAACTGTCATGTTCGTCTTGCCGGACGCGGCCTTGGTAACGGACGCCTTCTGTCCGCGCGTGATTTCTGTCGTGTTGCCCGTTGCCCCGTCAGAGACTTCCACACGGCCTCTGTTGACCGATACCTCTGCGCGGTTCTGTGCCACATCGACGGTAAAGACGGTGCCTTTGACCACAGCGGTCAGATAGGGCGTCTTCACGGCAAAATGCTTTACGTCCTGTTTATTGACGGTCAACTGGATGCGGCCGCTCTGTTGCAGAATGACGGTTTTACCAGACTGGATGTATTTTGCGGGCGGAATGGCCATGATCGCGCCTGGTCCAACCTGCATCCGCTCCTTGCCCCGGATGAGCAACAAGCGCGTGCGGTTCTTGGTCGATAGTGTCTGGCCGGGATGCAGAACGGACCCTTTGCGCACCTTGATGGCTTTCTCACCCTTCTGGGCGATATAGGCGACGCCTATAATTTTCTGCACGGTCCAACTTGCGCCGGATTGCGCCTGAGCGTGCAAAGGAAGAACGAAAAGAAGAACGAAAGCGAATAGAATGCGCCGCATGGCATGCGTTTCCTTGACAGTCTTTAAATGGCTCGGAGCCTTTAGATTTTTATTAAAAGCAAAAATGACAAGGATGCCTAAATGCCTGATTAATAGGCACGTCGATATAATATTATTTCTAGTGTTTCTAGGTAATTCCACTCAGTAGTATTAACGAATTATTGGCGGGATAAATAGCATTTGAATGGTCTGGGCAAATAGGGTGCCCAGAGCCAATCTTGGGGATATATATTGGACAGGTGCGTTCATGAGTTGCGTGGATAACTGTCCGTTCGTAACACTGCGCTTGGCTACCTATTCCTCGGCTTTCGGCTTTTTGCCATGCTGCATTGCTTCCAGTTGGGTTTTGAATTCGTCACAGGGGTCTTTTTCATCCACCCTTGGTGTAAACCAGATCCAGTCATAAAGAGCAGCGTCAAAAGCGGTATAGGCAGAAGGTTTGTCTTCTCCACGTGCAACCTCGACAAAACCAATCGATACCACGCGGGCATCTGCTTCCAGAAACATCGGCACGCCTCGATCCTTGCGGGTGTGGCCTTTGCCAGCCACAAGAATGGCGAGGGACCCGTCCTGATGGCTGCTGCGCATGGCGCGGGCCATATGTGCATCCTTGAGCCGTTGCATCTCCATCATGGGGCCAACAGCATCCCGACTGATCATGCCGCAATGAGCGGCGACCAATTCATCTGTCAGGCTCTCGCTCTGAGCCTTGTCATAGGTGATGTCCCATTTCAGATCCTCCCGAAGACGCTCGGGCACCTTACCAGTCTTTCCCAATGCGCGAAGATCCGTCCGCTCGGGGTTTCCGGCAAAGATCGGCATGGCGTGGGTGATCGCGCTGGCAAAAATGGGTTGATAATAGCTCCAGTCGGGCCAGCCGCGATCGTTCCAATGCAGGTCTTCTCCCAGAGCCGCAAGGCGTTCGGGTAACTTGGCGTTATCGGCCGCGTGATTGCGATATGCAAATCTGGTTACCGCATCCACGAGGGGCTGGTGAGACGGCTCTAACATTTCGAACACGACTTTCGCCTCGCGGCCCAGCGCGCCGACTTCATCGATGATGTGCGCTTGCAAGCCATGGTGCCTTGGATTGTCATGCTTCTCGCCAAGCAGAAGGTAATCAGCACTGCCAAGGGCATCATAAAGCATTTCTGGTGTCGCTCGCTTCCCGGTTTGCATGCGCCAAAGGCTTTCAGACAAAGGATGTTCTCTCAGCAACATGGGCTTTTCCTCTGTAACGGTTTGGGCCAGAGACGGTGCGGACCATGCGCTAAAAGCAATCACAAGGGTAAGCCCCAGAAAAATTGCAGTGTGAAGGCGATTGCGCGACAGTATAAGTTCCTCGCGCAAGAGAGAGAGCGAATGTCTGTTCTTGCAGGTCATGGCATGGTGCCCCTTAACTGTTTCGAGTTCGATGGTCTGGTCTTTGGAACTATCCTAAAGCATCTTGGCTATGCTTGCATCCATCTCGGGCAAGACTTGGGCTAAAGAGTGAGAGCCACAGGAATTGCTGTGTTCCATGCCAACTCTTGCTTGCACTTTGTGCCATCTGGGTTACTCTCCGCATAAAGGCCTGTTCGCTGCAAGGCTGGCCAATTCACAGGAGACATGATCATGGCTATCAGTTGGGTCCTATTGGGGATCGTGGTTCTTTTGGGCCTTTATGCTATTTCCATTTATAACAAACTGGTCAAGACCAGACAGATGGTCAATGAAGGCTGGTCGGGAATCGACGTGCAGTTGAAACGTCGCGCCAATCTCATCCCCAATCTGGTGGAAACCGTGAAGGGCTATATGGGCCATGAGCGCGAGACGCTGGAAAAGGTAACAGAGATGCGTGCCCGCGCAGCCAATGCCTCCAAGGGCGGGGCCATGGAGCGGTCATTGGCCGAGGGCAATCTTTCCAAGGCTCTGGTTAATCTCATGGCCGTGGCCGAGAATTATCCGGATCTGAAAGCCAACGAAGGCTTCCTCAATCTGCAACAGGAACTCTCCGGCGTGGAAGATGAAATCCAGCTCGCCCGCCGCTACTACAATGGCACCGTGCGCAACCTTAACACAATGATTGATCAGTTCCCCTCCAACATCGTTGCGGGCTTCTTCTCCTATGCCAAGAAGGACTATTTCGAGGTTGAGAATGAAGAAGATCGCGCAACACCTCAGGTGAAATTCTGATTCTCCGATCCGCAGCAAAGCCCGGCACGGGCTCTTGTTGCCTATTGATCTGACATGACGCACTTGGGCTGCCAGGTGCGTTTCGTTATATGTTTGCGCCGATGCTGCTGTCCGAAAAGGGACTTAGATATGCCATTGCGATTCTCACTTCATTTGCTATTCATCGCTTTTCTCATGCTCGCAGGCTCCGGAGCGGATGCTCTGGCCCGAGAGAGGATTGCCGACTATCAGGTGGCCATCAGCGTCAACAAGGATCGCTCCGTCGATATTACCGAAACCATCGAAGTGTATGTTGAGGGAGAGCAGATCAAGCGCGGCCTGTTGCGCGATATTCCTGAGACCTATCGGCGTGAGGATGGACGCTATGTGAATATCAACCCTCAGGTCAGCACGGTCCGCCGCGATGGACAGGATGAGCCCTATCAGATAAGCCATGAAGGGCGGTATTTCCGCCTGCGCATTGGCGATGCCAATATTCTGTTGCAACACGGGCTGCACACCTACGAAATTTCCTACAGTGTCGAAGACTCGATTGGCTTCTTTGATGACTATGACGAGATCTACTGGAATGCCATTGGCACCGAATGGGCGTTTCCTATCGAAAGGGCCCGCATAACGGTACAACTCCCTCAAGGGGCATCGGTGCTGCAATATTCTGCCTATACGGGCCGTTATGGCGAAGGGGGCAACAGCTACACGGTCACGGATCAATCAGACCGGTCTATCAGTCTGGAAGCAACGCGCCAATTTGCCCCCGGCGAGGGTATGGCCGTTGCTGTTGCCTGGCCAAAGGGTGTGATTGCCGCACCAAGCCAAAGCGAACAGGCCGTGGGTGTCTTTCTTGATAACAGTCCGCTTTATGTGGTTCTGTTCGGGGCCGTCATCACCTTTATCTGGCTTGTCTATTCTTGGGTGAAAGTCGGACGCGACCCGGATGCCGGTGCCATCATTCCTCTTTACCGCGCGCCAGAGGCGATCTCGCCAGCGATGGCCAGCTATATCGAGGGCATGGGAGAATTTGAAGAGGGCGAACAGAAGACTTTCATTGCAGCGCTGATCTCCATGGCAATCAAGGGGCTGATCGAAATCAGGGAAGTCGGCAAGAGCGCCGAGATCATTCGCAAGGATGCGCCCGCTGTTACGGTGGCAGGCAAAAAGCGGCATGTATCGGCGGTCAAAAGCCTGCCTGTGGGTGAGAAGGCCCTGTTCAAGGCCCTGTTTGACGGGCGCGACACAGTCAAGCTGGCTGACATGGAATATAAGCAGATGAGTAAAATCATGTCTGCTTTCACCAGTGCCGTGGATAAGGAAACCGACGAGACCTACTATCACGAAAATCTGGGGCGCTCTTTTATCGGCTTGCTGGTCACAATCGTTTCTGCGGCCATGTATCTGTTGTTGAAAAGCTTCTGGGCTCCTCCCTTCGCATTCCCCATTCTTGAAGTTGTGGCCATGGTGATTTTGGGCATCTTTTTCACCATTCTGTTCATGGGCGTTACGGCCCTTTTGCCCCACAAGCTCGAGAATGGCTTAAAGGGGCTCATTCTAGTGGCTCTGGCCGGAACAAGCCTCTATGTGCTGGCTGTCGGGCAGGAAAATATCATTCCGGGCCTTTGGAGTGAGCTGGCCATCGCACCGGTGCTTTTGATCCTCTTCATGTGGCTGCTATCATTGGGCTTCTATCAATGGATGAAGGCCCCCACGCAGCTTGGCCGACAGGTGATGGACAAGATCGAAGGTCTGAAGCTATTCATGACGGTGACCGTTGCCCAACAGGTGGACGAGGCCAATGCGGCCGATATGCCGGAACTGACGCCAAAGCTCTATGAAGATCTGCTGCCCTACGCCATTGCCCTCGGGGTTGAACGCAAATGGTCCAAGACTTTCGAGGAAAAGGTCTTCTCGCAATTGCCACCGTCCCGGGCCTATCATCCGATCTGGTATGTTGGCGCCTATAGTGCGGCCCACCCGACGGCAGCTCTGGCGCAGATGACCGATGCCATTGGCACGGATCTCTCCAGCGCCATGACACCGCCAGCTTCGTCTTCGTCTGGCTCTTCAGGCGGCGGCTTCTCCGGTGGCGGCGGTGGCGGCGGCGGTGGCGGCGGCTGGTAGGCCCCATCTGTTTGACGTTGTGCTTATGCGCTGTCAGGTCCGAGCCGTTCATAGATCGGGCGGAAGCTGCGCCTGTGATGGATCGTGACACCAAGCCGGTCCAAGGCCTCCAGATGGGCTTTGGTGCCGTAGCCCATGTGGGTCTCAAAGCCATAGCCGGGGAAGGCACGTCCCATGCGCATCATCAGATGATCCCGCGTCACCTTGGCCACGATAGAGGCTGCTGCGATAGAGAGCGAACGGCTATCCCCCTTGATGACATGCATGCCGGGGCAGGGAGAGGTGGGAGCCACATCGCGCCCGTCAAACAAGGCAAAGGCAGGCGGAATAGACAAGCCTCGGAGCGCACGCGCCATGGCCCAGAGCGTCGCACCGCGAATATTGAGCCTATCAATCTGACGCGGTGAGGCCGAGGCAACCGACACATGGGCGCTGGAACAGATCGCCTCGAACAGGGCCTCCCGCTTGGCCTCTGATAATTTTTTGGAGTCGTTGAGCCCCTCTGGGATCGCATCAGGATCAAGCACCACGGCGGCAGTCACGACTGGGCCAGCAAGAGGCCCACGCCCCACTTCATCAACGCCTGCCACAAGACCGCCATGCTGCTTCATTGCCGCTTCTTCAAGGGCAAAGTCCGGTCCGGTGGCTGCTGCGGTTCCTGCGCTGGTTGATGCAATGTCAAACAGGGAGCCTTGCTTGCCTTTTCTTTTGCCGCGAACTTGCTTCATCATCTGGTGTCCGTTAGCTCGCATCCATCTTGCTGCCGCCGCCCACCCTGAGGCCGGGGGCTGGTCGTTCGACCAGAACCGAGCGGCGGAAGCGATAGAGCTTGGCTGGGCGGCCTCCCGTGCGTGTGGAAGTGGCGCCGGTTGGCTCGACCAACTGGCCTTGTTCCACCAGCCGCCGGAAATTCTGCTTATGCAAATGACGGCCTGAAATGGCCTCCACGGTTTCCTGCAATTGGGTCAGGGTAAAACTGTCTTGCAAAAGCTCGAAGATCACAGGGCGATATTTCAGCTTGCTGCGCAAACGCGAGATGGCGGTTGCCAGAATGCGCCGGTGATCCATTTGCATCGGCTGGCCAAAGAGCAGCGCATCGGGGGAGGGGGCAATGCCCCGGTCGCGGTAATGCTCAGGCACAAGACCTGCTTCATAAAGCAGCTCATAGCGTTCCAGTACGCGCTCTTCATCCCACACGGCACCATCAATGCCGAAGGACAGGCGCAAGCGTTGCATGGGGCTCAAAGGCTTGTTGCCATCATCGGGCGCAACGGCTGCCCATTTGCGCAAGGCCGGAATCAGTTGGGCGTCTAGCAGAGCTGGGCGGTCATCGCGCCAGTCTTCCCATGGAAAATGGCTATACCAACTGCGCCACCGCCCGCCGAATTGCTCCAGCTGCCCACCCGGGCCGTCTTCGGTTGCCTCGGCCAGTTGCGTCAGCGCCAGATACCCGATGGATACCTCGTGTATGTCGCTTTCATGCGCTTCCATCCGGCGGCCTCTGTCGCCGAAGGTGTAGAGCTGTTCCACATAGCCCAGCCGCAGGCCCGTTTGCCTGCGCACCCAGCCACGCAGGCCAGCTTCCAGCGTCCGGTGACGGGCAGGATCAAACGGCCCGAAAGGCAAGGAAGCCTGCGAGTCATAGGGCCGATTTACCGAATTGGGTGCGTTCGGGGAGGAGGAGGCTGGGGCGGGCGTCAGATCAGCAAGGGAGGAGCCCGGCTTGTGATGCATGGTCTGGGGCAGATGCACCTCCAGAACCACCGGCGTCAGGTCGCGCACGGCAATAATGGCGGCGTTGAGGCCGACCGAGATAGAGACCATTGAGGCGTTGTCGGTTTCCTGATCCACTATATCCTCGCGCTGTCAGAGACGCAGCTGTTGTGGCCTCAAGAGCAGACACAACAGACCGGCATTGTCTTATGACTACAGCATAGAGGTTTGAATGAAAACAGTTTCCGCTCAGAGGATGTGAGGCATGGCAAAAACATTGCCCTCATAGCAATCAGCGCCGCGGCCAATGCTCTTGATGGCTTCACTCATGCGCCCGTCGCGGCCGAGCAGATGATCTGCCAGTTCCACAAGCCGACGGTTTGGCGTCGCCGGAGGAGAGGCTTTGCGCAGATCTTGCGCCAGCAGCATTTCGTCAAGCTCGGGCCGTAAGGCACAGGCTGCAATATATGCCGAGGCCGTGGACCGACTGACACCTGCCCAGCAATGCACCACCATGGGAGCGCTGCGGTCCCAGTGGCGAAAGAACTCGATCATTTGCTGAACTTGCTGCTCTGAACTCAGCGTAAAGCCCGGGATGGTCGCCGCGATGTCATTCATGCCCAAAAAAAGATGATTCTCCTTGGCGATACGTCGCGGCCTTTCGACCTCCATCTCGGGGTTGACCACGCTGACCAGGTGGGAGGCTTTGACATCGTCAACCACCTTTTCAAGCTTGGATAGAGAGCAAACATAGAGCATTGAACTGACCGTTCCTTTTTCGCCGATCTGGGACTGGAGAATTTGCTGGTTTTCCAATCCATGACCGGGGTGTCTTGGCGCGATGTGCGCAGACTGTGCTTCTTTGTCCTGACAAATCACCCTTGAGGGTCCATAGCAAGACTAGCAGCTTTTCTTCTTTGGTGGGCATATCGTGCGATCACCATTTGGTCGCAGATCCTTCGTCTCACGTGCCCGCAGTGGCTCTGGGCAGCGTTCTGGAATGGTCTGCGCTTGGCCTTTTTCACCCCTCCAGCGCTTTGCGCAATGTGTGGAAGCGCTCAAGAAAGGCCTCTTGAGCCTCCCCCGTGCTCCAAGGTGCTATGGGAAGCTCGGCGTCTTTGAGACCGTTTGGCGCTCCGAACAATTGTTCCGCTTCCTCTTTGCCAAATCCGGCCAGATGGATCGCCTCGAAATAGGCCGAAATGCGATCTGCCTGCTTGATCTGCTTTTTAAGGGCCGTTGTGGGATGGGGCGCCAGACCGAAGCGAATATGGATTGCTGCTTCCAGTCGCTCTTCTACGCGCTTGTAGTCCGCGCCGATGGCTGACTTGAAAGGCGAGATCATGTCGCCAACAACATATTCTGCCCCGTCATGCAGCAGACCCATCATCAAGGCTTCAAGCGGCAGAGACGGGAATTTCTGCCGCATGATCATTTCCACGATCAGGCTGTGCTGGGCTACGGAAAAAGGGTGATCGCCGATGGTCTGTCCGTTCCAGCGCGCAACACGGGCAAGGCCGTGGGCGATATCCTCGATTTCGATATCGAGTGGGGAAGGGTCAAGCAAGTCAAGCCGCCTGCCAGAGAGCATGCGTTGCCAGGCGCGCGGGGCTTCAGATTTTACGGGCATTGATATCTCCAAACTGTCGCGGGCAGCTTTACCCCAAAGCGGCTGACAATGGTATGGAAAATTGTGCCAGCTTTCCACAAGTCCATGCATATGATGCAGAGCGTGCGCAGGACACAATTCATCGCTTCGGGTTGCAAATTGAGGGGGACAACAAAAACATGAGCCAAATTTTCAACAATTAAATAGGAGGAATTCGGCATTTAAATTATGAGAATGAAAGGCAACAATTAAAGTGACTTATTAGCTGCGTTTTGAAAAATTCTAAAAATATTGCGAGTAATCATTTCCATAACACACTGTTTTGTTATGCCTTTTTGATTGACTTTGCGAACAATTCGCATCAGTTTTTAGCACACGAACACCGAGCTGGGCCTTGAACCCAACATTGGAGATAGAAATGAAAAAGTCCTTCCGTGCGACGGTGTGCGTCGCCGCACTCATGGTATCATCTGCAAGCGTGAGCTTTGCTGCAGACGAAGTCAATATCTACTCCTATCGGCAGCCATTCCTGATTGAGCCTCTGCTTGAGGCTTTCACCAAGGAAACCGGCATTCGCACCAATCTGATTTTCGCCAACAAGGGGCTTGAGACCCGGATTAAGGCAGAAGGGGAATATTCACCTGCCGATCTGTTGCTCAGCACCGACGTTGGGCGTCTTCAAGCGGCAGCCCAGCAGGGCATTGCGCAGCCAGTGGTCTCCGACACCCTGAAGGCCAACATTCCGGCTCATTTCCGCGATGGCGACAATCAGTGGTTTGGCCTCACTTCGCGAGCCCGTGTCGTCTACGCTTCCAAAGAGCGTGTCAAGCAGGACAGTATCACTTATGAAGAGCTGTCTGATCCGAAATGGCAGGGCCGCATTTGCACCCGTTCCGGCCAACATGATTACACCATCGGCCTGATTGCCTCGATGATCGTGCATCACGGCGCTGAGGAAACCAAGACATGGTTGGAAGGCGTCAAGGCCAATCTCGCGCGTCGCCCAACGGGCAATGATCGCGCACAAGTCAAGGCAGTCTATGCCGGCGAATGCGATATCGCGCTCGGTAATACCTATTATATGGGCAAGATGCAGACCAACGACAAAGAGCCTGAGCAGAAGCAATGGGCAGAGTCAGTCCGCATTCTCTTCCCCAACAGTGATGGGCGCGGCACGCATGTGAATATTTCGGGCATGTTGCTGACCAAGCACGCACCAAACCGCGAAAGCGCCGTCAAACTGATGGAATTTCTGTCGTCAGAAGAAGCCCAGCAAATCTATGCGAAAGGCAATTTCGAATATCCGGTCAAGGAAGGCGTGGAGCCATCTGAACTGGTCAAGAGCTGGGGTGGCTTTACACCGGACTCGGTTGAGCTATCCAAGATTGCCGACGCACGCAAAGAGGCCTCTGAACTGGTCGACATCGTTGATTTCGACGCTGGCGCTAACTGAAGTTAGCCATCGAGTCAGGAAGCCCTTTTAAAGGAACAGATTTTTAAGGAGAAGAATTTCCCGAATTGGCTGAAGGGAAACAAGCGTGATTTCACAGCCAAACAAGGTGAGTTGTACTGGTCCTACTGCTTTTTCCTTGGAGTGACCCTTCGCCAATAAAGCGCTTGGCGGTCGACAGATGCGATACTGGTCCTCTCGCGTCGACTGACGGCAAAAAGCGCATCCCCTAGCGGTCCTGCATAGGTGGCTCCATAACAAAGCTGGTCCCTTTGTTGTGATGCGTCATCAAGTGAACACTCTTATGCTTATCGGGTTTATCCCGGAAAGACAAGAATGTGGGACGGTACATAAAATCAATCGGCCAAACTTATGTGGAAAGCTGGTCCCTTTCCCATTCTCCACCTTGCCCGATTGACCCTTTATGGCAAGAGCCACGACGGTTCCTATCCGTCGTGGCACTCTTGTTTTGGGGGAGGCCTTCGCCCCTTGACCGCCCTGTTATCAGGCGGGGAGCTCTTCAGCTTCAGCATCGGTGCGGCGTGTCGCGACCAGTGTGATGATGCCGGCAACAGCTGCAAGGGATGCAGACAGCACAGCAGTGCGATAATCAAAATAGCTAGCGATGATCCCCATCAGCGAGCCGCCAACCAGCCCCGAAAGGAACATGGAGTTGGTGTATAGCGCCATGGCATTGCCGATGAAACCGCGCGCAAAGGACTGCATGAAGGTGATGCTGACCGCCGCAAAAATACCGAAATAGGTACCCTCGATGGCTGCCGCGATGGACATCTCTGTCAGCGAGTTGATCGTGGAGAGGTAGCTATAGCAGACAACGGCCATGAGACTTGCTAGGATCATGGCGTTGCGCACGCCCATCTTTTTCAGCAAGCCCGGCGTGCCCAGAATAACCACCACCTCAAAGAAGCATTTTACCGCGATCGACAGACCCGGCGCATAGTCAGGCAAATGGGCTTCCTTGATCATGAACAGCGGGGCTGAGGACAGGGCCAGCGAGTTGCCAAGCGCAATGAAGAAGCAGGCAACCGTAGCGGCCCAGAGCGGGAAGTTGAAGTTGCTGGTGGCGGCAGCGCTGGCAGCAGCGGAATTGGCATGGGCCGGATGGGTGCGGCGAAATGGGTGCTTGAGCGTGATGTTCCATGTCAAAAGCCATACGCAGCCGACCGCGACCGCCAGTTCGAACACGATCATATGGCCATACACACTGGCCAGAGCGAAACAGAGCGCAGGGGCAACCATCCAGGCCAGCGACATCATGGCACGGACACGGGCGTTGAACTTGGCTGAATCGAGATGCGATTGCTCTGAATAGAAGCGGGCAAAGCTCAGGATAGTGCCAATGGCCGAGTTGGCAATAGCCAGACAGGCTGCGAAAATTGTCACCAGCGTCCAATAGCTCGTAACCACCAACAGCGAGCTCATGGCCGCCAAATAGCAAAGAATGGAGGCTAGCAGCAGCTTGCGGATGTCCCAGCCTTGATCGATCTTCTTGCCCACAAAGCGATTTGCCGTAACCGCCAACACCGTGGCCACCAGAGAATAGAGGCTGATCATCATGGGAGACTTCTGCAAGTCTTCGATGATGAACAAGCCCATGAAGGGCACGGTTGCAGCATTGGAAAAAGAACCGACGAACACCAGAACAAGCACGAGATATTGATTAGGCATGGCAATGGACACTTGCAGGATCGCATGGCCGCAAAGCCGGCCATGAGAGACAATTTCAGGGAAGATGGAAAGCCCCAAAGGCTTGAAACGAAACGCGCTTGAAACGATAGAAGCTGGAGGGGGAGTTTCGGGTCTTTGACCCAAGACTTACGCAAAATAATTAATTTGCGATCAATCGCAAGAGGCGATTGGGTGATTTCCCGGTCAGCATGGCTCATATGCAATTGGCTCACCCCTTGTGAAGTCTTGCAGACGTTAGGGTTGCGCTTGAAAATGAGGGGAAATTAAAATATGGATATTATCTTCAAGAATAAGGAATTTCCCCAAGGGGTTCGGGAGGATGAATGACCAAGCCAGATGATGCCGCATCCGCCATCACCGCCAACGGTCTGATTTCGCAGTTAAAGCGCTGGCTTTCCGGTTCGGTGTCTTCCCGTGCCATGGGGACATCGCGGGTGGCTCTCGTGCTGCTGGCCCTCATTCTGTTGATGGTGATTGCACCGATCCTGTCTCTTGTTGTGATTGCTTTTGGCGATGCCGGTGACGTTTGGCCGCATCTGTTATCAACCGTTCTACCGCGTTCGGTCATGACAACAATCTGGCTGATGCTCGGGGTAGGCGGGTTGACCGCGCTGATTGGTGTTTCGACCGCATGGCTGGTGACAATGTGCCGCTTCCCCGGACGCGCATTGTTCCAATGGGCGCTGCTGATGCCTTTGGCCATCCCCACCTATATCGTAGCCTATGCTGCAGTGGATCTATTTGACTATTCCGGCCCTGCGCAAAGCCTCATCCGCTGGCTCTTCGGGTTTCAGAGTGCACGCGACTACTGGTTTCCAGAAGTGCGCTCACTGCCCGGTAGCATTCTGGTCATGAGCTTTGTGCTTTATCCATATGTCTTCCTGACAACGCGCGCCACCTTCCTGATGCAATCGGCCTGCGCGCTGGATGTCTCGCGCACTTTGGGCGCCGGACCCGTGCGACTGTTTTTTGCCGTGGCTCTGCCTCTGGCCCGTCCGGCCATCGTCGTCGGGGTCACGCTCGCTATGATGGAATGCCTCAACGACATCGGCGCGGTGGAGTTTTTCGGCGTCAAGACGCTGACCTTCAGTGTCTATGACACATGGCTCAACAGGGCCAGTCTGGCAGGGGCAGCGCAAATCTCCACTGTCATGCTGCTGGTGGTTCTGCTGTTGCTCTGGCTTGAGCGGCGCGGGCGGAGGGAGCAGCGTTTTTCGACCACAACGCGGCGCTATCAATCCTTGCCCAGTTTCCGCCTTGACGGCTGGCGGGCAGGGCTGGCTTTTCTGGCCTGCGCCTTGCCGATCTTGATTGGTTTCCTGTTGCCTGCGTCCATCCTTATGCGGTCGGTCTTCTTTCATTGGCGCGATAATCTCAATGCCGATTTTCTCGCCGCGATGGGCAATTCGCTCTTTCTGGCGAGCTTTGCCGCAGTGCTGACGGCCTTGCTCGGAACGGCTCTGGCCTATTTTGCCCGCACTCAGAAGAGCGCTCTTGTCAGCGCCGTTACGCGCCTGTCATCCATCGGTTATGCCGTACCCGGAACCGTGCTGGCAGTCGGCATACTCATACCTGTGGCTCAATTGGACAATCTCATTGCCGCAAGCATGCGCGATTGGTTCGGTCTGGCGACGGGCCTCATCCTCATAAGCTCCGGCGCTGCGATGCTTTATGCTTATTGCGTGCGTTTCATGGCCATGTCCTATGGCGCGGGCGAAACGGGTCTGCAGCGCATATCTCCCAATCTGGAAGCGGCGTCTCGCACGCTAGGGCGTTCATCCTGGCGCACTTTGGTGGAGATTGACCTGCCACTCATCCGGCCTTCATTGATATCCGGTGCCTTGCTGGTTTTTGTCGATGTCATGAAGGAGCTGCCTGCAACCATTCTGTTGCGGCCCTTCAATTTCGATACGTTGGCCACGCTGGTTTATGGGCAGGCGTCACTAGAAGCGTTCGAGAAAGGAGCATTGGCTGCGCTGACGATTGTGGCGGTGGGGCTGGTGCCGGTCATTCTTCTTTCCCGCACATCAAGCCGTTCCATTCATGGCTAAGCTGCCATAAAACCTGACAATCTCATGGAAGGATAAAAGATCCCGGCAAAGCCGGGATAGTTGGCGGAATATGCAGACTTATTACCGTCCGCTTCTTTCGGGGTCACCCCAGTCCAAAAGGCGCTTGAACCAGAATGCACACCGAAGCTGTCAGGCACCTGTATACAGTGCAGTTACATCAAATTTGAAGTATTATTTTCTTAAATTGAATTCTATTAAAAATGAAGAGTTAATACATAGAAGTGCTTATCTGGAAATATTCAGAATTACAACGTGTTGTTGATTGATTGTGCGCCTGATGAGTGTGTTAAGGCAAGGATTGATTGAATAAATAATGGAAAAAACTAAATGATTTAGGAGATATACGTAATATATAAGATTTTTAGAGAAAAATTTAAATGACGCGCGTTTGAAGAGTTTGAGATTGAGAATTATAGATTTGGACATATGATCAACAACTGGATTAATTGAGAGAAGAGAGTGTAATTACTCTAAGTGAGTTTACTTTTTCTCGTGGGGTATGAGAAAATGAACATAGAGGCTTCTTTTGATCAAATGCTAAAATGGAACCTCTTCGCGTCAATACACCATAAAACGGCTGAAAGCCGCAGGGACCATTTCTGAAAGCATCTGCCATGTTTCTTTCCCTGTTGTTAACCAGAGTCAGCTTGCATTTTAGTTTGTACAATTTGCGGCAGACTGGATAGTATGTGCACGAATTATGGGCACTTTATGGTGCCTGTCGGATTTAAATACTATCGCAGTGATTTTGTCACGCCACCACCTAACAGAGCTCCGAATGCTCTTCGGCAACAGGCTATGGGCCTTTGTCTGGCGATGATGCCAGCTTGGTGTCTGCGTCGCATGTCAGGTGGTTATGAGGATCAATCAGGAGCAGGCGCGCAGGACCAGAAGCAGCTTGCCGGGCACATTGGCCTGCTTTGGGCAAAGGATGATGTGCGCTTCAGATATGTGATCCCTTTTGAAAGAACGGGTTATAAATGACAAAGACCATACGGATCCGTATCCTGTGGAGTTTGTTGGCCTTTCTTGTTTTGATTGTCGGGCTGGTCTTGGCCACGCCCTATTTGATCAACACGAAAGTGGTCAAGAAGCAGATTGCCGAGCAGATTTCTGACTGGATGGGCCTTCCGGTAACCGTGAGCGGCGAGCCGGTTGTTACGGTTTTTCCTTATCTGACCGTCAAGCTCAGGGACGTGGAAATTGCATCCGGACTCGGGGGTGACGAGCCGCCTTTGGTCTCCACGCAGACCCTGCGCGCCGAAATGTACTGGCTGCCGCTGCTGCTTGGCAATTTTGAGGTCCGTCGTTTCCATCTCATGCAGCCGAATCTGGAACTGATAAAGGATAAGGATGGAGCCTTCTCCTGGGATCTTCGCAAGGGGTCGCTGTTCACGACAGATGATGGCAGTGGCCGGTTGACGCTTTCCGATGTGACCCTAGGCAATTTCCGCATAACCGGAGGTGTCGCCCATTATCAAGACCGTACAACGGGCGAAGAAGAGCGCTTTTCCAACGTCAACATGATGTTTGACTGGCCAAGCACCGAAGATCTTGCTTCGATTAATGGCAGCGCCACATGGCGCGGGGAAAAGATCGAGTTGCGAGCCCAATCGGGCAAACCGATGGAGCTGTTTGCCGGGGGGCTTTCGCCTTTGTCCGCCAAGCTATCCTCGCCCATGTTCTCGGTGTCTTTCGATGGCTCGGCCGCGACCATTTCGAATTTTCAGTTTGAAGGGGATTTCTCCTTTGATACTCCGGCGCTGGGCGAGCTGGCACAGTGGTTGGAGCGTCCCTTGCCTTCGGATCGCGATCTGGGTGCAGCTTCCCTGTCTGCGAGGGCCAATCTCATTGGTGCATCCATCGCTTTATCAGATCTGGACCTGAAGCTTGATGATAATCAGATCAACGGGGTTCTGCAGCTGGATTTCCGGCAGGAACGCCCTATGGTGCAGGGAACTTTGGCCAGTGATGATCTGGATCTGGGGCAGTTCGTGCGCGTGCCCAAGAGTCTTGAAGACCTGATGGCCTATGATCTGACAAAGAGCAAGGCCTCGAAGGTTGATTTCGACATTCGCATCTCGTCGTCCGATCTGAAGCTTGGTTCCGTCAATCTTGGGCAGGCCGCAGCGTCCCTTATGACGCGCGACAATCAGGTGTCATTCTCCATCGGAGAGGCCTATGCCTATGGCGGTCGACTGGAAGCCACCTTTGATATGCGACAGAGCGCTGATGATCCATCCATCATGATCAGCAGCTTACGCGCCAAGGCCAATGGCGTCTCTGCTGGTGGTTTCACGCGGGAAATGTTTGGCAACGAGTTTGTCAATGGTACGGCTCTGGTGGAGGTCGACTTGCAGGCAGAGGGTACCCTTGTCAGCGATGCTCTGGCAGATGCTCATGGCTCCCTGTCGGTGGTATTGACTGATGGCGAGTTGCAGCATTTTGATATGGATGTCTTCGAGACAGCCCTGCAACAGGAGAAGGATCTCGACAGGGAAAAACTGCATGCAGGAAAAGCCCGCTTCGATGTGCTTTCGGTGCGAGGCCAATTGGCCAATCAAAGGCTTGATGTCGAGGGGCTGCGCCTGACCTCGGGCAAGAGGGCCTTGCTGGGGGCGGCGCAATATGGCTTTGCATCGGGGGAACTGAATTTTCCCGGCACACTGGCCATCTATAAAAGCTCTGACCCAGCGACCCATTCCACGGAGCCTCCCGAAAAGGAAATCCCGTTTCTTCTAAGCGGCTCCTTTGATGCGCCCCGCATTTCCTTGCGTAAGGTGCAGGATGCTGTTGTGCCATCTGACGAAGAGATATTGGCGCCCGGTGTTCCGTCAGAAATTGCCCCGTCCGGGGACAATGCCGAGGCGCCTCAAGCAAATACTAGCTCCATTGGTGGCGTGGCTTTGCCTCTGGTTCTGAGCGATCCGGAAACCGGGCTCTCCATCAAAAACACATCCTCCCAGCCATGAGGGGCGCAGCCCCTATCGCTTGCAAGCTCCACGGTTTAGCGGGGCAAGGTGGGAAGCTGGACGGTCTGGTTAACTGATCTTAACCTTGTTGCGGTAGGCTTTGATAAAGATGCCACTTGTGCTGATTCTGCTGTTTCCAGCACGCGGCCGAGGGATAGATCGAGACAAGAGGAGAGATACATGCGCATCGCCAGACTGTTATCCGGATTTGCCAAAGCTCTGCTTGCCTCTTTGATCACCGGGTCTGTGCTCGGCTTTCTGGGCATCACCACCCGTGATCTCTTTCCGGGGATGGCGGTTTATATCGATCGGCTGACCGATGCCGTCGAGTTGACGGTCAACTGGCTTGTCATCTGGCTGGTACCCAACATTCTGGTTGGAATGGTGGTGATTATTCCGGTCTGGATCATTTTGCTGATCTTCGGCCCGAGAAGATAATGCGCCATCGGGGAGAAGTCGACACCAATCCGACGTCGAGCCATCACAGTGCAAGTCTGAGCCAGACGCCAGTTCCTCGAGCCTTAGTCTCAGACATCTCCGCGTTTGGAAGGATCAATCCAGCGCTCCAGCAACTGCGTCGCGCTGATATTGTAGCCTAGAGATTCATAGAAGCTGATCACCTTCTCATTGCCGGTGCGGACCATCAGCTGGGATTTCCAGATCCCCTTTGCCAGATGCCAGTCTTCCACGGCCTTCATCATTGCCTTACCAAGACCGGCGCTTTGATGCTCTGGCGAAACAGAGAGATAGTAGGTCCAGCCGCGATGGCCATCGTGGCCCACCATGGTTGAAGCGACAATCGGGCCTCCTTCTTCCAGCCGGGCAACCAACACTGCGGAATTGTCGTTCGAGCGGGCAAAGGCAATGTCGTTGTAGGGATTGTTCCAGGGGCGCGTCAGGCCACATTCCTGCCAGAGCGAAACAACGGTTTCGATTTCATCTTCCGCAATATCAGAAACTACAAGCTTTTTCATTGGTCTTGGTCTTCCTTTGAAGAATAGGCGGATTTGAGCAGCTTGTCCGGATTCATAAGGCCCTTGGGATCAAACAACTCCTTGATCTGCCGCATGATGTCCATTTCGACCGGATCTTTCACCGCTGGCAACTCATCGCGCTTTAAGGTGCCTATGCCATGTTCGGCGGAAATGGAGCCGCCCATATCGATAACTATGGCATGGACCATGGTGCTGATTTCTTCCCAGCGGGCAAGAAAGGCCTCGCGATCCGCGCCAATCGGCTGGGAAATGTTGAAATGCAAATTGCCATCACCCATATGGCCGAACGGCACGGGGCGGCAACCCGGGATGGCTTCCTCGCAGGCAGGAAGAGCCCGCGCCAGAAAAGCGGGAATGGAGCTGACGGGAACAGAGATGTCGTGCTTGATCGAGCCGCCCTCATGTTTTTGCACTTCACTCATGCCATGGCGTAAGCGCCAGAAGTCCGCAGCTTGTTGCGTGGTTTCGGCCAACACAGCGTCTTCCACGAAACCGGCCTCGAAAGCTTCCTCGAATATCGCCTCAATCAGTGCTCGCCCGTCAACAGCAGGAGAACCGATGGAGATTTCCAAGAGGCAATACCATGGGTAGGGCGCATCCAGGACGTCGCGTGCGCCGGGCGCATGCTTGATTGCAAATTCCACCCCCATGCGCGGCATTAACTCAAAACCGGTTAGCATGGAGCCTGAGTGGTCGCGAGCCAAGGCAAAAAGCGAGAAGGCCTTTTCCGGCGTACCGACTGCAAAAATGGCAACCTGCTGATCTTTTGGTCGCGGATAGAGTTTGAGTGAAGCGGCGGTAATAATGCCCAAAGTGCCTTCGGCGCCGATGAACAGATGCTTGAGATCATAGCCCGTATTGTCCTTGCGCAGGGTGCGCAGGCTATTCATGATCCGACCATCCGGCAGTACCACTTCAATGCCCAGCACCATGTCGCGGGTGTTGCCATAGGAGAGCACACTGGTGCCTCCGGCATTGGTGGAAAGGTTGCCGCCAATCTGGCAGGAGCCTTGCGCTCCCAGCGCCAACGGAAACAGGCGATTGGCTTCCTCGGCTGCTGTTTGCAACTGTTCCAGCACCACTCCGGCTTCCACAATGGCGACATTGCTATCTGCATCAAGGGTGCGAATGCGGTTGAGCCGTTCCGTCGAGAGAATGATCTGGTTGCCACCAATATCTGGTGTCTGAGCCCCGACGAGCCCCGTATTGCCCCCTTGTGGCACAATCATGCAATTCAGCTCATAGGCAAGCTTCATAACTGCACTCACTTCTTCGGTGGATCCGGGTTTGAGCACGAGGGCTGTCTTGCCGAAGAATTTATCACGCCATTCGCGGCAGTAGGGGGCTGTATCTGTGGAAGCAGTCAGGCAATTCTGCGCGCCGATGAGCGCTTTGAATTGGTCAAGGATGCGACTGTCAAGCCGGGTGGGCTCCACAGGCATTGGAGAGAGGGATGAATTGGTCACTTGCAACGTCACTTGATAGGCAAGGTCTTCGCCGGGAAACCGGTCTTTCAGACCAAGAGGTGGGCAGATGGACCAGACCCTAGCAGAAGACATCGGGTGTGAAAAGAAGTCTTGTAAAACTGCTTAAGACCTTTGGTGAGCGCAGCAGGTAGGGGGATTTTGAATATGGGATGCAGATAAGTAAAATTGCCTAGTAAAGAGGCTTGCTCTTGGCTCATCTGGTCACTTTTATTTTCGTCTTCGAGTTGATGCCATGATGAGAAAGTGAGCTTCCGCAATGCAGTAAATGACGATTCGGAGCGAATTGTAATGCAACGGAAGTTTTAGAAGTTACCAACTCACCACTTGTTGAGTTACGCACAGGGTAATCGTATGCGCACGAACAAAATTCAGAATAAAGCAAAATAATATCGCTGGTTCGCGCATAATTCATAGCATTTACGAAATAGATAGTTATAAAATATTCGTTATTGCTATTTGTCTGCATCACAGCAAGGGGACAGCTGGATGCCTAATATGGGTTCATCTTCAAGAAAGAGACCTGTTCAGCGTATGAACAGTGCTCGAAGACAGCTTGAGATCGTGAACGCAGCGTTCGACTGTATCGCTGTGTCAGGACACTTGTCGCTGTCAACAACAGAGCTTGCCTACAAAGTAGGCATTTCACAGCCGGCAATTTTCCGGCATTTCAGGTCAAAACAACAGTTGCATCGAGCCATTCTCGAAGAAGCTAATCTTCGTGTGATCGATGAACTCAAGTTATTGATCTCTCGCTCCGAGATGTGGAGCGATCCGGCGAATCTGATTCAGGATGTCGTTGCCCAGATGGGAGGGAGCTTCGAGCGCTCACCCGGGGTTTGGCTCACCCTGATTTGTCAGCGCAGCATCGCGGCCGAGGCCGAAATGCCCGCTGATGAGCATGACGGCCGGTCGCACAAATGCGCCATATCGCAACTGACCTACACGCTTGAGCGGCTGTTCACGGCCGCAAAGGACAAAGGGCAGGTTGATGGTCATCTCGATCCGCATGATGTGAGTAACATCATTCTGTCCATCCTGTTCGGTATGGGGCAGATCTGGCTGAATAGCGAGCGCAATTTCGATCTACAGCACCGTCTGGATATCGCATTGAAGGGGGTTCTGGCCGGATATCATTTCCTGCCTGATCAACCAAGCGGAGCGATACCCATCTCTGCGATCGCCTGATAAGGCATACGCGCAGAGAGCGGCCAGCGTGTGGCTGTGTGAAAGAGTGTGAAAGTGCATGAGGAAGCGTGAGATGCCGATATGGATCGGTGCCTCACCTTTTCTTCTGTGTCTTAATGCATGTCCGGAGTTTGATATACTGGCCTGTGAGGTCGTCCAATCTTGCCTGCTGCGCGTGCCTACAAACCCGTTGCTTCTCAGCTGCCGGTGATGAGGCGATCGGTGGTGGTTAAGAAACTGTAACAAATATTGAGCAGCCTGCGGCAACGGCACATTCATTTAGGCATTGCAATTTTATCGCAACATGGTGGATAAAGGCTCCACAAATCTCGAGATGGATTGCTCGGGGCCTTGGAGCAGGGACTTGATTGGCATAAACAGGCCGGTCGTGGGACCTGCTATTCTCTATTGGCGCTGTGTTTGCGCCTGTTGGAAACCCGGTCCTCAGCAGATCGCGCGCAGCGACCATCCCGCCAATAAGCCTCTGACAGATTATTGCGTTAGAGCGCAGACACTACGCGAGTCGTTCGCGATGACAGAATCAAGAGGGTTTCTATGTCTGACAAACCACAATTGTTGAAAGGCAAACGCGGCCTGATCATGGGTGTTGCCAACAACCGGTCTATTGCCTGGGGTATTGCGAAGGCATGCAGTGATGCTGGCGCAGAGCTGGCTTTGACCTATCAGGGCGATGCCATGAAGAAGCGTGTTGAGCCGCTTGCGGAACAGTTGGGCGCCTTTGTGGTGGGACACTGCGATGTAACCGAGGGTGAAACCATTGACGCAGCCTTCGCGACCTTGGCAGACGAATGGGGAAGCATCGATTTTGTCGTTCACTGCATCGCCTATTCCGACAAGGACGAGCTGACCGGTCGTTATATCGACACCACGGCTGAAAATTTCACCCAGTCCATGTTCATCTCGGCCTATTCCTTCACCGCGATTGCACAGCGCGCTGAAAAACTGATGACGAATGGTGGCTCCATGCTGACCCTGACCTATTATGGTGCAGAGAAAGTCATGCCGCATTATAACGTCATGGGTGTTGCAAAGTCCGCTCTGGAAACGTCCGTCAAATATCTGGCCGAAGATCTGGGCAAGGACAAGATCCGCGTCAATGCCATTTCCGCTGGCCCGATCAAGACGCTGGCTGCTTCCGGCATTGGCGATTTCCGCTATATCCTGAAATGGAACGAGTATAACTCTCCGCTGCGTCGCGTGGTCACCACCGATGAAGTTGGCGATTCCGCTGTTTACCTGCTGTCCGACTTCTCGCGCGGCGTAACCGGCGAAGTGCATCACGTGGATGCTGGCTATCATGCTGTTGGCATGAAGGCTGTCGACGCGCCAGATATCACGGTTTGATCTGCTTCTGACCCGGGGCTGAAAGAGGCTCCATCAAAGGGTAAGTGGCAAGCTGCCGCATTTTGCATCCGTGGTCTTCCGAATTTGTCGGTTGACCACGGGTGTTTTTTTTGGCCTAAAGACGTCATCAAGCCGACAGGCATTTATCGGATCGTGACAATGAAGAGGGTGGCGCGTGTCCCTAAAGGGGGCAGCCAGCGATGCCCTGATGTTTGCCCAACGATGCAGAGGCGATCCGAAGCCCGCCGCTTCGCATGCACCGAACCAGCCCCATTTGCGGCCCCGAGGAGAAATGATGCCTATCCCGCCACTCTACTATATTCGCCATGGTGAAACCGACTGGAATGCTGAATATCGCTATCAGGGCCAAAAGGACATTCCTCTCAATGTGAAGGGAGAGGGGCAGGCGCGCCGCAATGGCCGTGTGCTGGCTGAAATCCTGCCAGATCCGACGCGCACCGACTTGTTTTGCAGTCCGATGACCCGCACCCGTCAGACGTTGGCCCTCGTCATGGAGGCGGCAGGCTGGACCGATAGCGACTGGGCAAAGAGTGTTCGGTTCGAAGACAAGATCATCGAATTTTCCTTCGGTGACTGGGAAGGTTGGACACTGGAAGAGATCAAGGAGCGCGAACCAGAGCTCTACTGGGAGCGGGAGAAGGACAAATGGACCACCTGCATGCCCAATGGCGAGAGCTATCAGATGCTTGCAGAGCGGGTTGGGGAGTGGCTCCAGAGTCTGGATAAACCCACCGTTGTCATCGCCCATGGGGGTGTCTTGCGCATTGTGCGCCACTTCCTTGAAAAGGTCCCCGAACTCGAAGCTCCGATGCTGAAAACCCCGCAGGACAAGATCTACTATTGGGATGGTCACGAAGCTAGCTGGATTTGATCCACAGCGCCGAAGATGGCGTAAAACGAGAGATTATTTCGTTATTTCAAGGGGTTATTTCTGTGATTTGGGGATTGATAATTTTGACAATTATCACCGCAGATTGAAGAGAATTTTCGGTAATTTTTACTTAAGTCCGCTTTCCTATTCTGACGAAGGCTTAAGATACTTTTGATAAAGTTTATCTTGAGAAACGCGAAATCAGATAGCTTGAAGTGCGGCGCCCTGCGTCGTGTTTTTGGGGAAGCGACGAGATGAGAATTATCACGATCCTACCAACAACTCTGTTGATGTGCGTATCCCTGTTTGGCCTTGCTTCGGCGGCTCCGGCTCAAGACATCGTGGCATCAATAGCAGGAAGTGAGTTCTTTTGCGAAGGCGGCAATGAATCCTCCGGTCGTGCCTACAAGTTCAAAGTGGAAGACGGATCAGTCATGCGGATTGACCGGCGCTTTCCTGACAAGGAAGTCGTCTTTCAGATCGGTCGAGCCAGCAAAGGACAGCTGGGTGAATATTGGAGCTACGAAACTCTGAGCGACAAGCGCGATAACCGGCTTCACCTCTATGAGCGTGTGTCCATGCGCTCACCCGACCAGAGCCGCCATATCTATACCACCTATGAGCTTTACAAGGATTCTCAAGGGGTCAATATGGTGCTGTATAATGGCGTCAATGGCGCCCGCGACTGGACCCAGAAGACCGTGCGCGATTGCGGCTACATGGTTGGCGACAAGGTCATGCGCAAGGGCAACCGCTATTGGTCAACGACCTTCGCGCGCTAGACGCGGAATTTGTCCTCTTTTCATGATGCGAATGGAGAATGCGGCGGAAATGAAATAATTCCGTCCGGCGTTTGACCTTTGCGCCCTTGCTCTTTATGAAAGTCCCGTTGGATTTCATCATGGCGGTCCTGCTAAAAGGCACGGAATCGCCCGATCATGAGGGCCAAGGGGGAAAGAGAAAGGCAAATTTGCCTGCACTTTCCTGTCTATGTCTATCTCCTTCATGATCGCTTGAGACGGGAAGCTTGCCGCACATGTCGCACAACAGTTTCGGACATCTCTTTCGCGTGACCACCTGGGGCGAAAGCCACGGGCCGGCCATTGGCTGTACAGTAGACGGTTGCCCGTCCCTGATTGCCCTGACCCGAGAGGAAATCCAGAAAGATCTGGATCGCCGTCGGCCGGGCCAGTCGCGCTATACCACCCAGCGTCAGGAAGCTGATCAGGTCGAGATTCTCTCTGGCGTCTTCGCACATCCCGAAACCGGCGAGCAGGTGACAACGGGCACCTCAATCGGGCTCATCATTCACAATACCGATCAGCGCTCAAAGGACTATGGCAACATCGCCGAGCGTTATCGCCCAGGCCATGCCGACTATACCTATGATGCCAAATATGGCGTGCGCGACTATCGCGGCGGAGGCCGTTCCTCAGCGCGCGAAACCGCCATGCGCGTTGCTGCAGGGGCAATCGCACGCAAGGTCGTGCCCGGTGTGACAATCCGCGGGGCGCTCGTCCAGATGGGGCCGCACAAGATCAATCGCGACAATTGGGACTGGGAAGAGGTGGGCAACAATCCTTTCTTCTGCCCGGACAAGGAGGCGGCCGCTCTCTGGGCGGATTATCTTGATGGTATCCGCAAATCCGGCTCGTCGATCGGCGCTGTCATCGAGATTGTGGCCTCCGGTGTGCCTGTCGGCCTTGGCGCTCCCATCTATGCCAAGCTGGATCAGGATCTTGCCAGCGCGATGATGTCCATCAATGCGGTCAAGGGCGTGGAAATCGGCGAAGGCTTCAACGCCGCCTGCCTCACGGGCGAGGAAAATGCCGATGAAATGCGCCTCGGCCCAGACGGCCAGCCGGAATTTCTCTCCAATCATGCGGGCGGCATTCTGGGCGGTATTTCCAACGGACAGGATGTCGTGGTGCGCTTTGCCATCAAGCCGACCAGCTCGATCCTGACGCCGAAAAAGTCCATCACCCGCTCTGGTGAGGAAGTCGATGTTATGACCAAGGGACGTCATGACCCTTGCGTGGGCATTCGGGCCGTGCCGGTTGGCGAAGCCGTGATGGCGCTCGTTCTTGCCGACCACACTCTGCTCCATCGGGCGCAACAGGGCTAAATGTCCAATTGTTTTTTCGCTGACAAATACTATTTCTTAGCGACAGACAGACGCCAACCAAAGCGCCGCTGAATGATTTGAAAAGAATGCTATAACCAGCACCGAACACGCATAACAAGAATGAGGATAAAAACGACATGGCCGATATGGAACGGGTAGCCAAAGCCATCCGCGCATTTGAAAATGGCGAAATGGTCGTTGTAACCGACGATGATGATCGTGAAAATGAAGGCGATCTGATTGTTGCTGCGACCAAGATCACTCCCGAGCAGATGGGCTTCATCATTCGACACAGCTCCGGTATTGTTTGCGCGCCCATGACAGGGGAGAGCGCACGCCGGCTGAACCTCAACCCGATGGTGGCTCACAATGATGCGCCACTCTCTACGGCCTTTACGGTTTCTGTCGACTATAAGCATGGCACCACCACCGGCATTTCGGCCGAAGAGCGCTGCATCACGGTGCATGGCCTTGCCAATGGCAATGCCGTATCCAGCGATTTCGTGCGCCCGGGCCATATTTTCCCGCTGATCGCCAAAGAGGGCGGCGTGCTGGTGCGTTCCGGTCATACCGAGGCTGCGGTGGATTTGTGTAATCTGGCCGGTTTGCCACCGGTTGGTGTCATCTCCGAGCTGGTCAATGATGATGGTACGGTCAAAAAGGGCCCGGACATTATCACCTTCGCTGAAGAGCATGGCATCACTCATGTATCCGTGGCTGATCTCATTGCCTATCGCCAGCGCATCGAGCGCCTGGTCGAACAGATCGAGGATTTTCCGATCGACACCCGCCATGGTCCGGCCCGCGCCGTGACCTTCAAGGCCAAGTTCGACGATATGGAACATGTGGCTTTGATCTTCGGCGATATCCGCGACGGCAAGGATGTTCCCGTGCGTATCCATCAGGAAAATGTGCTGGCCGATATTTTTGGCACCTCCGGCACACTGGACAAGATTTCCGAGAAATTCGCAGCTGATCGTGGTGTGCTTGTTTATCTGCGTGACGGCTCCCCTTGTGTGGCCACCGGCTCCATGCGTCCGCGTGATGGCTTGGAACTGGCCCAGAATGAAGAGCATTCCAGCGCCAAGGGCCGCGACAATGACTGGCGCGACATTGGCCTTGGCGCGCAGATCCTGAAGGATCTGGGTATCTCTTCCATTCGCCTGCTTTCCTCGCGCGAGCGCAATTATGTGGGCCTTGACGGCTTCGGTCTGGAAATCACCGGCACGGACATCATCTGATCGCTCTCGCGTCAGAAAAACACATCAAGACAAATGAAAAACCCGCAGTGCTTTGATAAGCCCTGCGGGTTTCGCTTGCCCAACCGCTTGTGCAGTTGATCCCGATTAACTGTGTGCTCTCATGGTCGGGGTGGCCTTGGTGCGGAACAGCGGCGAAATGAGGCGCCGCCAGGCCAGAGCAAATCCGGTCCATACGAGAAACAGGCAGGCCAGAGACGCGATACCCGCAAGGGTCTGCCCGATAAAACCATAGACTTCGCCCGTATGCAGAAAGCGGATGTAGCGGCGCAGGGCCTGCGTTGGCGTGGCCATCTCGTTGGGGCCCTTGACGGAGGCGACATCACCCGTTTCCCTGTCATAGGTAATGGTCTGTTGGGTCTGTGCCTGTTTGCCATTGCCCGTATCGATCAGAACATCCACGGTCTTTGCCTTGTCAGAGTTTGGCACAATGATGGAAATGCTGTTCCAGCCGCTTTCCACGCCCTTGGCCTTGTCCAGAAGGGACTGGAAGGAAACAAGCTGGTCAACAGGCAACTCAGAGGCGCCACCACCAGAAGAATTTGCCCACATGCCCTTGCCCTGACCGCGCCCTTGTGGCGCTTCCAGACCGGCAACGGCAAAGACTGCATCGCTGGCCCACTGATAGGACAACACGGCACCAGACCCGACCACAGCAACAAGCGGGATGATCACCCAGAAGGAAAAGACATGGTGCCAATTGAAATCGCGTGCCTTGGATGTCGGCAATTTCTGGAAGAATATCTTCTGTTTGAGGAATGGCCATTTCCATTTGCGTGGCAGCCACAGATAGGCCCCTGAAAGGATGATGAACAGGAAGGCCACATTGCTGATCTTGACGATATCGCCGCCCACGGAATTGAAGCCCATGGCCAGATTGCGATGGATATTTTCCATGAAACCGAAGAAGCCCTCGGTGGGGTTGCTCTCGTTCTCAATGAAGCTGCCGTCATACTGGTTGATCAGTTTTGAGTCGTGTCGCCCGGCAGAAACGGAGACAGGCTTGCTTGTATCGCTGTAGAAATTCAGCGTAGCGGTTTGGCCGGGGAAGGCCGGTTTGGCAATCTGCAGGATTTCATCTGCCGACAAAACTTGTGTCTGGCCAACCGCAGGTTCAACACTCGGATCGAACGCTGCCTTGATCTGCATTTCATAGGTCAACAGAACGCCCGTCAGGGCCAGTGCAAATATCACAAGGCCCGTGGCAACACCCACAATCAGGTGAGCCCAGAAAATAATTCGTCTGAAAGACATGTCAGCGTCTCCGCTTAAGAGGTCGTAGCTCGATATATGGGCCAAGCATATCTCAGACGGTTGCTGGAAAAATCTCAGCAATTTCTATTAGTGTCTTAAAGTGTCTCAGAGCGCCGTTTGGTTACGTTGAGATACAAACGCGTCATTCGCTGCTGGCTTTTCATCACAAGGGAGGGGGAATAAACACCACAAATAGTCAAAATTATTCTTTGGAACCATTTGAACTTTGCTGCAGAGTTCCTAGATATAAGAAAAGCAAACGTTCATATCTGATTCACTTTTGCTTCTTACACTTGGGAAAATTCCCTAGGAACAGGTGGAAAAATGGCAAGAAAAGCAGTTGAAAAAAGCGCTTCCATTGATGTCGCCAAATATGCCGCGATGCTGAGTTTGGGACTGGTCGCCTATTCCTTATTTTGGCTTACAATGCTCTGATCAAGCTTTAACGGCTATAGTGCTAAAAGAGTGAGCGTTGTCCCGGCGAGCGCGGTTTTTCGTGTTCCGCTGTTTGATGCAAACGCTCAACAGATATAGCTTTGTTTTCCAGCTTTTATCCATTCTCGCCAAGAACTTTCAGGACCCTGTGTCAGCTACGATAGAATTTGCAGCTTGACCAATATGTGCCTTGGCCCTATCTTTCGCTCCATGATGACGAAACCAACCATTGCTGCAGTATCCTATTGGTACCCATCCTTGTAGATGGGTGGTTGGCTTTTGCGTGCTTAAGACAGACCACCGGGTTCGGTGGTCTTCTTGTTTCTGATGTCTGATCTCCGCGCCCCCTTTGAAGGCTATAGGCCCCCGCAAAATGGGGCCCAGGAGACAAGACATGACGCATTTATCAAAAATCCCCACTTTTACCATAAGGCAGGCCAGCCTTGACGATTTTGACGCCATGGGCCCGCTATGGCATCTGCTAGATGGCTACCATCAGGGGCAGGACCCCAAGCGCTTTCCCGGTACGCCAAAGGATGCGCCGCGCAGCACGGCCTATATCGCCGAGCTGATCCATTGTGCAGACCGCGCCCTGCTGGTGGCAGAACAATGCCCGACGATCGAAGGGGAACGCGGTTCGCTGATCGGGCTTAGCCTCGTGACATTGAAAACCTGCCCACCCGGGCCTGTCTTTCCGGTACGGGTGATGTTCGAGATTGACAATCTTGTCGTGGATGAAACCTGCCGCCGGCGGGGTGTTGCGCGCGCTCTTTTGGCCGCTTCGGAGGAGTGGGCAAAAGAGAATGGGGCTAGTGAAATGTTGCTCAATGTCTATGCCTTCAATGAGGGAGCCAAGCGCTTTTATGAATCTCTGGGCTTTCAGCCCCTGCGAATCCAGATGGTTCATGCCTTGTGAGGTCTGTTTCCCAATAGCCTGACGGGTTAGCTTGCAGTTTCACGCTGGCATAGACAGGGCAGGGCGACCAAGCTCTCCCCTGTCTTGCGGCTTCAACTTGTCTCGTCCACTACAGTTGCGCGTTCACTTTTGCGGCCAAAGCGTACCAACGTCTGAAGCAGCAGGCCGATAAAGAGCCCGTTGAGCGTGTGCCATAAAAAATGCGTGCCGAGCGGAAAAGCGCTGCATACGCGCATGTCGATTGTGCGGAAGAAAATCGACATGGTGAACACGACAGCAGCTGCCAAGATCCATCCTCTTGCGGCATGTTTGCGCAGTTGCAAGACCAGCGCGAAGCCATAAAGCGCGATGATGCCTGGTAGATATTGGGTCGAGCCATTTAACCCATCGCCACCGGCGTCCGTTTCACTGGTTGCCAACAGAAACCGTGAGAAAGCGAAAAGAACGGCGATGATGCAGACAAAGGTGATGCCATAGATCCGGAATGCGCGGACAAGAGATGTGCCCACGATACGGTAGATCGCAAGAAACAGATAATAGGCAACGAAGGTCCAGATCGGGATGACATCGGCAAAAGAGGACCAAACTTGCGCATGGGTGTGAAACAGGAAAGAGCCCACGCCGATAAGGCCTGCCATGAAGATGGCAATAAGGATCAAAATATCCTCTTTTGTTTCTCCATTTTTTTTGTGCAATCTGTGGTAGGTCCAATATCCCCAAAGCGCAGCAAGTATGAATGACAGGTTGGTTATCGCATTGATCGGCTCTGACCAATAGCCTGCATCCGTCCGCTCGCAATAAATGTCAATCGACGTCATCAGCGTTTGTGTCGACATGGAGTATCCTGTTATTTTTGCCGCTCTCAAGAGGCGATTGTCAGAAAATAATTAATGAAACATTAAGTGAATCCGGTTTACCAAAAATGACAGAAAATTCAAAAGGATTTACTTATATATGTTCTTTGTATGTTCTTTTATTTTCTTCTGTGTTCTGAAAGTGATTCATTTGTTTGAACTTTGTTCTTTTCCTGTTCTCGCTGAAATTAAATAAATCAAAAAAACTTTATGAAATCGCTTTACTCTTCGGATGCTGAGATAAGGCAAAATCGGGTGCGAGAACTGGTTGATTAAGTAAACCAATACTGGAGGATTCTCGCTCTACAGCCCGCGCGCATCAAGGCACCTCAGCGCGGCTTTGGCCTGCGGTTCAAAGACACTGCGCGTATAGCGCGAAACGGGAAAACAACGCAGAAAGCCTTGTCGGGTTACAGTTTGATACAATTTGGTTGGGTGCAGGCATATTGTGCCATAATTTGGGGGATTTTATCTGCTAGAGAGCAGCTGTAACAGGATTTTGAAACGGCTCTATGACCTAGATTGCAAGATGGGGCAAAACTGCCAAGGGAGGGGGCTCCATATCGAGAGGCTATTGAAGCGATAAATTTCTTTCCTATATAGAATCTATTATTGCTGAAAAAGTTTTCTTGCCGATGGAACCATTCTTCCGTACGGGCGTTATCGGAGTGTAAGCTCTGACAATGAGGTGATTATAATGCGCAAGATGCTTTTTCTGACGGCTATCAGCATATTGTCCAAACATCTTTTCAAACTTGTGCTCAGCGTGAAAGATCGTCTGGCCTAACATTGATTTGATCCTCGTCCTGCATGCGCCGGAAGAGGCGGTGACAATCGGGTTGGCGTAGGGGGCACCTCACGCCGCACTAGCCCATGCAATTTCTGACTATTTCCTGAACAGTTTTCCTACCTGCACTTCTCTCGTCTGAAAAATTTCTACAGAAGTTTTTCTCCTTTGTTTCAGCCATTTATGGTTGCAAAAATTGGAAGATGCTCGAGGCCTCTATATTTCTGACAATGTCTTGGCGTTTCAAATCCTGATATAGAAAACATCAGAAATAAAAGACGGCGAAAATCTGCGCAAAAAATGAAGGTTGCTTTGATTTTTCGCCGATATACAGCCAAGTATAAGGCTCCTTAAACCAGAAGAAACGCCATGCAGAACAATACGCATATCCTTGTTATCGAAGATGACACCGAAATCCAGTCGCTGCTTGCGGCTCTTTTGCAGCGCAACGGCTGGACAGCTTCGCTGGCCTCCAATGGACGCGAAGCGGACGCCATTATGGCGCGCAGCTTTGTCGATTTGATCCTTCTTGATGTCATGCTTCCGGGAGAAGACGGTCTGAGTATCTGTGCTCGCGTGCGCTCCATTTCCACGGTTCCCATTCTGATTCTCTCTGCAAAGGGTGAAGATATCGATAGGGTGGTCGGGCTGGAGCTGGGCGCTGATGACTATATGTCCAAACCCTTCAATCCCCGAGAGCTGGAAGCCAGAATCAAGGCGATGCTGCGCCGCAGCCGCATGTCGATCAAAGACAGTCGTATGCAGGCACCGATCCTCTATTTCGGAGGCAAATGGCAGCTCGACGTCAGAAAGCGCGAGCTTATGGATTATAATGGTGTGCAGACCCACCTCACACCGGCTGAATTTGATTTATTGCGTGTCTTCTGCGAGCGCCCCGGTTTGACCTTGACCCGCGAGCAGCTGATCGAGCTGACACAGGGCCCCAATACTGGGGCGACCGAACGCAGCATCGATATTCTCGTTTCGCGTTTGCGGCGCAAGCTCGAAAGCGGAGAAGATGGACAAAAGCTGATCCATACCGTGCGTTCGGGCGGCTATGAATTCATTGCTGAAGTTCAGGAACAGCGCGAGCCTGCATGAAACACCTCCGCTGGTTTGCATTTCTGAACTCCATTGCCGGACAGCTGCTCGTGCTGCTTATTCTGGCAACGGCTCTTTTCCTGACCGGCATCTATATATCTGTCCGTGCGGCGCGTGATGCGCCGCTCGCTCCCCCTGTAATGCTCTTCACCGAACGACAGATCGGCATAGCCGAGACGCTCGCGCAATTGCCTGAGGCGCAGGCGAGTTCCTTTCTGGAAAAAATGCGGGTGCAACATCCCGGTGTAGACTATCAACTCCTTTCCAGAGAAGACCCGCGTCTGGAAGGGCTCACGTGGGTGTCGCGTAATCTGGCGCTCAAAGACCAGACACATGAAGCGTCCGCCAATCGGCCTAGTTCGGGGGATGCAACCCCACAGCAGGAGCCCCAAAGAGACCCGTTCTTTGATAGTCTTGCCAATCCTCAAAAGGTAGGCATTCCGCTGGCCCGTACATTGTCTGCTGAGGGGAGCAATATGGTTCATGTAACCATCTACTCCCGCATGCCGTTCCAGAAGGTTATCAGCGCCAGCATTCATATCCAGATCAGGACACCCCCAAACCGTCAGGTTGAGAGTATTCTGGTCTTCACAATCGTCTGCATGTCTCTGTTGTTGCTTTGGGCGATTATCTTCCTGATCCGGCCCTTGCGCCGTCTGGCACAAGCAACCAATAACATTGCCAATGAAAATGCCACGCCGCAAAAGGTGGATGTCGCCGGCCCAACCGAATTGCGTGTCGCTGCGCTGGCCCTGAACAAGATGCAGGACCGTATTCATCAGCTCATTGATGACCGGACCCGCATGCTAGCGGCGGTCGGGCATGATCTGCGTACGCCTGTCACACGGTTGCGCCTGCGTGCTGATACCGTGGAGCCGGAGGAGGTGAAGACCGCCTTTCTGCGTGATCTCAATATGATGGACGGCTTGCTCAAGCGCCTGATGACCTATTTCAGCAAAGGAGAAATGGATGATGATCCGGTCCGGCTGGAATTGAGCAGTCTGGTGGATAGTCTGGTTTGCGAATGGGATGATGCTGGCGAGGCGGTCCAACTCGTTGGGTATGCCAACATGACAATTTTGGCCCGTCCCAACGACCTGATGCGCATGGTCGATAACCTGATCGACAATGCCATTAAATATGCAGGTAGCTGCGAGGTGTCATTGAGCCGGGAAGAGGGCGAGCAGGGCGGCGTCGCCTGCCTCAGGGTCATCGATCACGGCCCCGGCATCGCTCAGGAAGACAAACTCCACTTGCTGGAACCGTTTGAACGGGGCGACAAGGCGAGAACGATGAATGACAAGTCCGGCTTCGGACTCGGCCTGGCGATTGCCCGCAAGGTGGCCCAGATGCATCAAGCTACGCTGGAGCTGACCGATACGACCGGCGGTGGATTGACGGTCGTTGTCCGTTTTCCTATCGCCAGCTAGTCAAAGCAGAATGCTCAGACCGTCAGCTTGCCTGTATGCTTGACTGCGCGCAAGGTGAGGGTCGAATTAACCCGTACAACGCCGGGCAGGTTGGTCAGGATGTCATGATGGATGCGTTCCAGATCGGCGGCATTGCGATAGATGACGCGCAGCAGATAGTCATATTGACCAGCCAGCAGATAGCAGTCCTGAATCTCGTTTATATCCTTGATGGCCCGTTCGAACCGGGCCAGCGACTCGCGCCCCTGTCCATCCAGTGTCACAAATACGAAAGCCGCTCCGGACATGCCGCAGGCCTTCATGTCCAGATGCATGTGATAGCCCGCTACAAGTCCGCTGTCTTCCAGTTGCTTGACCCGGCGCAGGCAGGCCGATGGAGAGAGATTGACCCGCTCGGCCAACTCTGCGTTGCTTAGCCGCCCATTGTCCTGCAAGAGATTGAGAATCTGCCGATCTCTTTTATCCAGTTTTTCGAGGTTCATGAAAATTCGATCTTTTGATGATTTTGCGCAATTATATGCGAAAATTAACAACGGAAACAGCCTTATTTCGCCGCACATTGCGTTTATTTTACGCCATCATTGAAAAGTTATTCGAAATGCATAAGCGCCCGCGAGAGGGGCTCCGGACCATCCGGGTGGCCTGATCGACAAAAAGGCGTAATGGCAGCAATCACCACGGAGAACTCAACAATGCTTATCGGATGTCCCAAAGAAATCAAGGACCACGAAGACCGCGTCGGTCTGGTGCCTTCCTCAGTGCTCGAACTGGTCGCCGCTGGCCATGAAGTCATGATCGAAACCAATGCCGGAGCCGGTATCGGTTGCTCTGACGAAGACTATGTTGCCGCAGGCGCAAAGATCATTGCCACAGCCGATGAAATTTTCGCAACAGCCGAAATGGTTGTCAAAGTGAAAGAGCCTCTTGCCGTTGAACGCGCAAAACTGCGCTCCGGCCAGCTTCTCTTTACCTATCTGCATCTGGCTCCTGATGCAGCCCAGACCGAAGATCTGGTCAAATCAGGCGCGACCTGCATCGCCTACGAAACCGTAACCTCGAAAACCGGTGCTCTGCCGCTTCTCTTCCCGATGTCTGAAGTTGCCGGTCGTCTGGCTCCTCAGGTTGGTGCTCAGGCGCTGGAAAACAATGGCGGCGGCATGGGCGTTTTGCTCGGTGGCGTGCCAGGTGTCGATCCGGCAGAAGTCGTCATCATTGGTGCTGGCGTTTCCGGCACCAACGCTGCCCGTGTTGCTCTGGGCATGGGCGCAAGCGTCACCATGGTTGATCGCAATACAGATGCCCTGCGCGCAGCTGTTGACCGCTTTGGCACGGCCATCAAGACCGTTTATTCCAATAAGGGCAACATCGCCCGTGTTGTCGAGCAGGCCGACCTCGTGATCGGTACCGTGTTGATCCCGGGCGCTGAAACACCGAAACTGGTTACCGCAGAGATGATCAAATCCATGCGCCCCGGTTCTGCTGTTGTTGACGTGGCCATCGATCAGGGCGGCTGCTTTGAGACCTCCAAGGCTACCACGCACTCAGACCCAACCTATGTGGTCGATGGTGTCGTGCATTACTGCGTGGCCAACATGCCCGGCTGTGTAGCCCGCACGTCCACCTTCGCGCTCAACAATGCGACCCTGCCATTTGCTCTGGCGCTGGCCAACAAGGGCTGGGAACAGGCTTGCAAGGACGACCCATATCTGCGCACCGGCCTCAATGTGCATGACGGCAAGGTAACTTACGAAGCCGTCGCCAAAGCGCTTGGCTATGATTATACGTCTCCTGAAAGCATTCTGGGGCTCTGATGATCTGTCTGGTTTGCATCAGGGCCGGCACTTCCTGATGCACGACAGAGTCCGGAATGATGTGAAAACGCCCGGTCGCAGCTGCGATCGGGCGTTTTTGCTTTCAGAGGCAGAGATATGCTGTGCGCGCGATCAGGCGCGGCGCAAAAAGCGTGGCTTTTCGCAGGAGCGGGCATAGTGGAAGCAGAAGATTTCGTTCCAGCCCGTATCATATCCATCCCGCATCATGGCTGCGATTGCGCCATAGCAATCCCATCCGCCATGCACCAGTTTGACCAGCGTGCGATGGGCATTCATTTCCAGAAAGCTCACTGTGAGATAGGTCGCATGATCCTGCGGCTGGCCCATATGAAAATTGATTGCAAGCGAGTTGGGCTGATCACAGTCGGTAAAACTACCCCACACATGGCGCGTATCATCCGAGGCGATTTCAATGATCGCCCCCCCTGCCACCGGATCGGTTTCGAGTGCCTTGGCAGGTATGCCGGTGCTATGGATTGAAATCGAGCGCGTCTCAAGAGGCCACCAACTGCCCATGCCCATGGAAAAGAGCTGGTAGGCAGCGAGCGCGTCGCAAGGGACTTCAATCACTTTGACGATCGGTTTGAGCATGGCACAATCCTGACAATATCGCCCGGCGCCTCCGCAGACCGACGGCGATGGTTCAAAGGTTGAGGAAACGACAAATCGTTTTCCCGTTACTTTTTACTTGAATGGCCTTCTTACAAAACTCACCTGTCAGGATAGAGATCACGCTCATGGCGCACAAGGCGTCCTTGGTAGGATACCAAAAAGCAAGAAACACAACCGTTTGTTTTAAATAGGTGTTTTTCTGCCGTAAAACTGGACTTATCGCCTGTATGCTCCCCGGAAGCTGATTGCATGCGCTGATAGTGCCCCAAATCAGCGCCGAGTAAGGCGCACGCCAAGCATGGTAAAATCGGCAAGTGGGCGGTGTATCCTTACAGCGCAGGCTTTACCCACAAGGCTGTTTGGCAGTGCTTTTCGCTGTCGGTTTCTCTTCTCCGGCAGGAGGAGAGGGCGACGCCGTCGGGGTGAGGGCGGGATCTTTTCCAGCTGTGCTGCGAGACAAGCCGGCTTCGGCTTCGCGTTTGCGGCGATGGCGTGTCATCAATGGGCGCGTCGTTTTCAAAACCCGATCAAAAGGGCGGCCCGCTCTTTCCTCCAACCATACAAGCGCGTGATCAAGCCAATCGACATGTTTACGCAGGCGGCGCACAGCATTACGCCCGATGCGGCTATTGGCGATCAGGAGAAAGCCCCCGAGCGCCAGCAGTGGCACGCCGGTTGGAATGGGAAGCCAAATAGTCGCCAACCCTGCAAGTAAGCAGAACAAGGCGAAGCCAATGATCGCCCATTGCCTGAGATTCGAGATCACCGTCTTTCACTCCTAACAGACGGCAGCTTGCCTGAATTTCAAGCCAAGTCCATCAAGCCGACTGAACAAGAATAGAGAATAAAGAGATAGAAGCCTGTTATGGTGCTTCATTTTCTTCCATTAGGCTGCATGTATGACAGCATGAAGACAAACAGGGCCGTTGTGAGCGCTAAAGATCGAGCTTTTTAATGCCATAGCGCAGGCGGGATTCCAGCGGCTGAGTGGTTTTCAGAACACGCACCATCTTGGCCTTGCTCTTGCCCTCGAACCAGCGCATCTGGCGATCAATCAGGGCAAAGCGTCGACGGGCACCACGTACAAGGGCGCGTCCTCTCCGGCTGTAGGCGATCAGCAGGAAGGTTGCGAAGGTCATAAGAATTGCCCCTATAGGCACGGGAGTCCAAACAGATCCCAGCCCGACAAGGAACAGCAAGATAGCGAAGGTGATAATCACCCATCGCTTGATATGAACCATCTAGTGGCGACCTTTCAAAGGCAATCGGGGTTTACACCCATAACGATATAAGTCATGCAATATCTAGTCAGCATCATGGCAAGATCAAGTCGATTATTACCAAAAGCCGAAATTATACAGACGGAAAAAAGCTTGCCGTCATGCGCCTTTCATTTTGGAAAGACGCGCCCAGGGCGCAAAAGAGAGCTGCCTGAGGCAGCTCTTTCTGCAATCGCTAGCGAGTGAGCGTAACGACGCATTCTACATGCGGAGAATATAAAAACTGATCGACCGGCGTGACCGAAGCAATTGTGTAGCCACCATCCACCAGAATCCGCAAGTCACGGGCCAGCGTGCCCGGATTGCAGGAGACGGCAACAACGACCGGTAGCTGGGACTTGGCGATCTCCTCGCATTGCGCCTTGGCGCCAGCGCGTGGCGGGTCGAACACGAGGGCATCGAATTTCTTCATTTCGGAGGCCAGCAACGGGCGGCGGAACAGATCGCGGCGTTCCATCTTGATGCCTTTGAGCTTGTCGCCAAAGCGCCATGCACGTTCAAGCGATTTGAGCGCCGTATCCTCGCCTTCCAGTGCCCAGACTTGTGCTTTCTTTGCCAGCCGCAGGGCGAAGGTGCCCGAGCCACAGAAAAGATCAATCACACGCTTGGCGTCGCCCACGCTCTCAAGAACCATCTTGGCCATAGCGCGTTCGGCGCCTTCCTCGGCCTGCACGAAGGCCCCGGCAGGCGGGCTGACCTGTGCTGCCCCCATGCGCAACAGCGGAGGGCGGCGTTCGAGCAGTGTCTCGCCATTGGCTGAAAGGCGCGCAAGATCCAGATCTTCGGCCATTTCAACGGCTTTGAGATAGTCTTGGCCACCCCGCATATCCTTGACGTCATCCAAACTGAGATCAACGCCCGAATGGGTTGCCAGTAGGGTGATGCGGGCCTCTTTCTTCTTGGTCATGAACAGAGGCAGATAGTCAGCCAGCTTCGGCAACAGCGCATTGAGAGCAGGCACAAGAAGCGGGCAATGGTCCACATCGACCACCCGTGTCGAGCGGGCTTCATGATAACCAAACAGCAGGCGGCGACCGATGAGGCGCGCGGTCAAAACGGCTCTGCGGCGCTCGCCCGGCTTGGTGGCAACCAGCGGATTGATCGCAAGATCTTCAAAGCCGCGAGAGGCGAGAGCATCCCTCACAAGATCCTGTTTCCATGCGCCATAAGCCTCTGGCGCCATATGCTGCATGGTGCAGCCGCCACAGGTTTGGAACAGCGGACAGATCGGCTCGACCCTGTTCGGAGACGGTGTGACGATGTCTTCGAGTTCGCCACGCTCTTCCATTGGCGTAACGCGAACGCGCTCTCCTTCCAGCGTGAAGGGAACATACAGGCTGCCGCCTCCATGATAGGCGATCCCGTCGCCCTTGGCGCCAAGTTCGTCGATTGTGATTTCAACAGGGTCTGTCACTGTATGTCTGGTCCTTCAGTGCTGCCGTGCTTTATGGCCCCTGCCAACTGGCCGAGCTTTAAAGCGCATAATTCAATCAGAGCCTACCGGATTCGTCCGGCTTTGTCGTAGGGCCTTTTCAATTGCCGGGCGAATAAACCACCCCGCGTCTTGCGCAATAGCAAAACCCGCCGTGAGTGTCTCACCGCGGGCTTTATGTTTGTGCATGCCGGATAGATCGGGGCGATGGCCCTCTATCCGGTTCATTCATTGAGCGGCATCCTTCTCGCGCGCAACGGCCCGCCAGCCGATATCGCGGCGGCAGAATCCATTGTCCCAGCGCACCGCATCCACGGCCTTATAGGCAAGGCGTTGAGCTTCGGTGACCGAACGACCACGCGCGCAGACATTGAGCACACGGCCACCGGTGGCCACCAGCTTGCCGTCTTTTTCTGCCGTGCCAGCGTGGAAAATGGTGACGCCCTCCAGCGCTTCGGCTGCTGAGAGATCCGCTATTTCAGTGCCTTTCTCATAGGAGCCGGGGTACCCCTTGGAGGCCAGCACAACATTCATCACCACATCATCTGACCAATCAGCTGAAACGCCTTCCAGCTCGCCCTTGGCTGCGGCAAGCAGCAATTCAAGCAGGTCGCTTTCAAGGCGCATCATCAGGGTCTGACATTCCGGGTCGCCAAAGCGCACGTTATATTCGATCAGCTCAGGGCCCTTGTCAGTGATCATCAGACCAACAAAAAGAATGCCTGTGAAGGGCGCGCCGCGGCTGGCCATGCCATTGATGGTCGGGCGGACGATCTTTTCCATGACCTCTTCGGTCAAGGCATCGGTCATCACGGGAGCCGGGCTGTAAGCACCCATGCCACCGGTGTTCGGGCCGGTGTCGCCTTCGCCAACGGGTTTATGATCCTGTGCAGAGGCCAGATGCAGCGCGGTCTTGCCATCGCAAAGGGCAAACAGACTGGCTTCCTCGCCCTGCAAGAAGGCCTCGATGACCACTTCAGCACCAGCTTCACCAAATGCTCCGTCGAAGCATTCCTTGACAGCCGCTTCGGCTTCGGCATCGTTCATCGCAACGGTGACGCCTTTGCCTGCGGCGAGCCCGTCTGCCTTGATGACGATCGGGGCTGGATGGTCCTTGAGATAGGCAAGGGCAGCGGCGCAATCAACAAAGCGCGCATAGGCAGCAGTCGGGATGTCAAACTCGGCGCACAGATCCTTGGTGTAGCCTTTGGAGCCTTCCAGCTGGGAAGCTTCCTTGGAAGGACCGAATGTCAGGATGTCTGCCGCGCTGAGGCTGTCGACAAGGCCATCAACCAGTGGCGCTTCCGGGCCGACAATCACGAAGTCGATGGCTTTGGCCTTGCAAAAGGCGATAACCGCATCATGGTCGCTCTCTTGAATGTCGGCTTTTTCTGCCAGCGTCAGCAGGCCTGCATTGCCCGGAGCTACATAGAGAGCGCCAAGACGGGGGGATTTCTTAAGGCCATAGGCAAGGGCATGTTCGCGTCCGCCAGAGCCGATGAGAAGAACGTTGAGGCGATCAGTCATCAGGGCCACCTTTTGATAGAGACAGGGAACCGCTTGTGCGGCTCGAAAAACAAAGAATGAGACAGGTGATCGTCTGCTACCCTTCAGCCGCCACAAAATCAAGCCCACAAGCGGCCTCAGGGCTAATTGTTGCCCTAAAAGCCATGCACAAATGCTGAAAAGGCATCAGGGACGGTTGATTTGTCCTTTTCTGGGCGCTTCCAATCAATTTGAAGCGCAATAAAAAAGCTCGGAAAGGAACGCTACGGCATGCGGGGAGGAAAACGCAAGAAAAGGCATTTATCACGCGTTCCAACCTAACAAAATGACCGTATAGAGGCCAGGCAAGCACAAAGGCTGCGCCCATTTAGTTTATATAATACAAAATGATGCTGTGCCAGAACACCACAATACAATTTGAGTGGTTGACGCAGGCAAGAGCATGGGGCAATGCTCTTAGATGAATAAGGGTTCTCCTTTTCGGCTCACAATCAACGACCAAGGACATTTTTATGAAGGATCAGGCGACACTGGGTGAGGGGCGCGTTGCAGATGCAGTGCGTGGCCACTGGGCAGACACTTTGTTGCCCGCGTGGTTCCGTCCCTATGCACGTCTGTCCCGTCTTGAGCGTCCCATCGGCTGGTGGCTGCTGCTCTGGCCCTGCCTGTGGTCGCTGACGCTTGCGGTTTCTACAGCACAATCCGGAACATTGCCGCCGATCGAGCATATCCTCTGGTATGGATTTGCCTTCTGGCTGGGCGCTGTTGCCATGCGCGGCGCCGGTTGCACCTATAACGATATTGTCGATCAGGATATTGATGAGAAGGTGGAGCGTACACGCTCGCGCCCGCTGCCAAGCCATCAGGTTTCCCGCCGTTTTGCAGGGGCGTGGCTGGCGGCCCAGTTGCTGATCGGCCTGTTCGTGTTGCTGCAATTTAACAGCTACACCATCTGGCTTGGATTTGCGTCGCTGAGCGTCGTGGCCATCTATCCTTTCATGAAGCGCATCACCCATTGGCCGCAGCTCGTGCTTGGGCTGGCCTTTTCATGGGGCGCGCTGGTTGGCTGGACATCCATCACTGGCCAGTTGGCGCTGGCTCCGGTTTTTATGTATTTGGGTGCTATCGTCTGGACCATCGGCTATGACACCATTTATGCCCATCAGGACAAGGAAGACGATGTCATGATTGGCGTGAAATCCACCGCGCTGCTCTTTGCTGAAAATACCCGCGCCTGGCTTTCGCTTTTCTATGCTGTGATGGTTGTGTGCATGGCGGCCTGCTTTGCCGTATCAGGCGTTTCCTGGCCTGCCTTTGTCGGGCTGGCGGTTGCTGGTCTGCATATGGGCTGGCAGATCTGGAAGCTGGATATTGACAATGGCGGCCAGTGCCTTGCGTTGTTCCGCTCCAACACACAAATCGGCTGGATCATCTTTGCCGGATTGTTGGCCAGCATCTGGCTCTAGCCTTCGGCTCTCTGTTTTTTGCTGGGGCAGGACTCTGGCGTTTAGCCGTCTTTAACCGCGCCGAGCAGATATTCCTTGTTGCCATCGCCGCCAAGAATGGGCGAGGGGATCAATTCGCGTACCTGCCAGCCCTGACAGGCGGGGTCTTCGTCTCCATCCAGCCAACGGGCAATATCCTGTGCTGCGCGTTCGCCTTCGGCTGGATCTCTCACAAGCCCTCCCTTGCCGATGCCCTTTTTACCCACCTCGAACTGGGGCTTGACCAGCAACACGGCGAAGGCTCCCGGCTCGGCCATTTCCAAAGCGGCAGGCAGCGCCAGTCGCAAGGAGATAAAGGAGACATCGCTGACGAGGACGCTGAAAGCATCAGGCACGTGAGTGCGGTCCAGATGGCGCGCATTGACGCCTTCCAGTGAATGAAGCTTGGGATTGTCCAACAGGCTCGGATGCATCTGGTCATGCCCGACGTCAATGCCATAAACCGCTGCGGCCCCGCGCTCCAACAGCACCTGACAAAAGCCGCCGGTTGATGCACCAATATCGACAGCCACGCGCCCTGCAGGATCAAAGTCGAAATGATCCAGTCCGCCAATTAGCTTCAGTGCGGCGCGGGAGACATAGTCGGCCGCCGGATCATTGATGGAGAGAACCGCCTGTGGCCCTACCATCTGGCTGGCTTTCGTGGCGGGCTTGCCATCCACTTGCGCAAAGCCACGCTTGATGGCGTCGCGTGCCCGCGCCCGGCTGGCGCAAAGGCCTCGTTCTACAAGAGCCTGATCAAGCCGCAGCTTTTCCATGATAGAAGATCCTCTTATTGGGCGGGCTGAAGAGCGAAGCTATGGAGCTTCGAATGCGACAGCGTTGATTTCCACCAAAAACAGAAAACAACAGGCTGCGCAGCCCAGAACCGCTCCAGTCAATAGAGACTGGTCACCACCAAATCAAGAGAGTTTGACCAAAGGACAGTATGGCTACGTTCTATTCGGCGCTGGCTATCAGGTTGCGCAGCTTTTCGACCGCGCTATCATGCGCTTCGCCAAAGGAAATGGTGCCGGAAAAGGCACCGCCCTTTTTCATCAGGAACACCGAGGCGGTGTGGTCCATGACATAGTCGCCATCGCCGCTGCCGTCATCCACCTTTTTTGCGTAGACTTTGTAGGCCTTGATAACAGCATCGGTCTGCTCGCGCGTGCCCCTAAGGCCAATGAGCTGGTCAAAAAACGCATTCACATAATCACCCATGGCCTCCTGCGTGTCGCGTTCAGGATCAACGGTGACAAAGACGAAATTCATCTTCTTGGCGTCTTCGCCCAATTCCTCCACCCAAAGGGTCATTTCGCTCAGGGTCGTAGGGCAGACATCTGGACAGAAGGTATAGCCGAAATAGATCGCCAGCGGTTTGTCTGCAAAGTCGGCATAGGTAACCGGTTTGCCCGTATGATCGGTAAGCGAAAAGTCGCCGCCGATTTGCACATCGGTCTGACCCTCTTGCGTTTTCTGGACCCGCATTTCTTCGCTATACCAAGAAAAGACCAGAATCCCCAATACGATGGCCATGACAAGGCTCATGGCCCAGGAAATGGTGCGTATCAGTTTTTTCATGAAACGGCCCCTTGGGTTGCTGGATGATTCTGCGCATGATTTCAGCGCGATGGGCCTTTCAGTTTTCACAGCTGTGAGGTGAAGTCAACCGGACGAAACTGCACATGAGGCTTAAGGATGAGAGACTTACGCCTGTATCAGACATCGCTTTGTGCTTGCGCGTGAGTTGGCAAGAGCCCGAAAGAATTGGCAAAAGCGCGCGCTAGAGCGGGCGCATGTCCGCTAGGTGCTAGCGATGAGTGAGCGCCAGTTTGATGCCAAAGCCCAGAAGAAGCAGCCCCGTGGCACCATTAAGCGTGCGTGCAATGGCCGGACGGGCCAAAAACCGGCGTGCCTTGTGCACCATGAGCGCCAGCCCCCCTTGCCAGAGCATTCCCAACAGAAAATGAATGCCCGCCACCAAGAGCGATTGCCACAGAGCTGATTGGGTTGGATCAATAAACTGAGGCAGAAACATCATGTAAAAAAGGATCGGCTTCGGGTTGAGAACGTTGGAGAGAATGCCCTCACGAAAAGAAGTGATGAGGGAAACGCGCCGTGCGCCTTCGCTCGCCACCACAAGCCCATGCCCGCGCCATGCCGCTAGCAGGGACTGAAAGGCCAGATAGACAATGAAGAGCGCTCCGGCAAATTTGAGCAGAGTGAACAGATAGGCTGATTGGAGCAGGATCACCGAGAGACCCAGCGCCGAAATGGTGGCATGCACGAAAAGCCCCGAGCAGATGCCAAAGCTGGTGGTAAAGCCATCGGAAAAGCCGCCACGCGCAGCATTTCGCAACACGAGAACCGTATCCATCCCCGGCGCCATGGTCAGGGCAGCCAGAGCCAGAATGATGGCGAGGAAGGGAAAGTGATCAAACATGGCGGACCTCAATCAACAAACACAAGATTATGCCCTTGATTCTCAGGGGCAGAAGGCAAAAGACGGCAGAGACGAGCCTGAAAGGGCTCTTGGGCAGACGATGGATAGGCACGCTACAGATGCTGAAGGCCACAGGGTGCCGAATAACCTAGGTAGGGTGAGCGCAAAGCAGATTGCGAACACCTATTCATTTCTAGAGAAAGCCCTAATTGACCGCAACAGACAACAGAGGCGGTCTGCGGTGCATCCTTTGCAAATGACGTTACAAAGGGAGACCGCCCGCCCGGGCCAAGATCAGGCTTCGAACTGATCGTGAGCACCCCAATACATTGCTTCGATCTTGTTGCCCTCAAGGTCACGCAAGAAACAGCCATAATAGGCCTCGCCATAATGAGGTCTCGGGCCTGGCGCGCCATCTGGTGCTGCTCCCATTTCCAGCGCTTTGTCCCAAAAGGCTTGAACCATTTCCTTGCTGGTCGCCAGAAAGGCGAAGTGGGTGCCATTCCCCACGCTGGCTTTCTGCTTGTCATGGGGCGTCTGAACCCAGAATTCGGGAAACATCTTGCCAAAGGCAATGGCGCTGACTTCTCCGGGCACATCCACTTCCATGATGACTTTTGCGCCAACGGTTTCCAAAACCGCCTTGTAGAAATCCCGGGCCTTAGGAAAATCATTCGTCCCCACGGATACATGCGCCATGATGACGGGTGGTTCACTATTCATTCTTGTCTCCAAACAACAAAATGTTCATGCAATGTTCTTGGAAAGAGTGCGCTCAGGCGCTCCGTTCCGTCAAGTCGTATTTTATCTTATGGAGACGCGAGTGTGCCTACACAAATGTTTAACGCCGGATCGAATTTGTTCGCTTTAATACAAATTCTGGTTCGACGCATTTGAATAAGCCTGTGTCGGTGAGCGCGTTATGTGAAAATACAACCTTTATGTAGTAAAAGCGTAACACTATTTGATATTTACTATCGTTCGCATCCTTCTGGTTTCATTGCGGGGCTACGACGGGGTTTGCTAAAAGACACGGTGTTTAAAGGGGACTTCATGACTGGGGATTCACGCGCGTCTGACAGTGATGCGCGAGAAGACGAAGAGACAGAAACAGGGCTTGAGCAGGCGCTTGCACAAGCTCGCGGTCGCTTTGTCGAGAATCCGACCAGCCCGATACGCAGGCGCGATCTGATTGAAATCCACAAGACTATTGGCAAGCGGCATTTAAGGCGCGGTGACAAGCGATCGGCGCTGACCCATTGTGATGAGATTCTCAAGCATTTCGAAGGATTGCTCACCCTGACAAAACATCAGGAAGAGACAAAGCACGAAATCAGCATCTGCCAAATCGAACTTGGTGATTTGAGGCGCGCTCTGGGTGATGAGATTGGTGCGCTGGTTGCCTATGGTGAAGCCTTGGCAATTTGTGAAAAGCTGGTGACCAAAGATCCGCACAACGCTCGCTATAACCGAGATCTGGCAATCGCAAAATGGCGCACTTCCGAGCTGGATAGCAGGAATAGGGACCGCTTTCTGCAAAGTGCCCATGATCATTTGCTTTGCTTGCAAGACCGTGGGGCGCTGGACGAGGCCGACATGTGGATGATCGATGCCATCAAGGAACAATGGATGGCGGATGGCCCATCTTGCAGCCTCTGGCAGAGAATGCGGAGTTTCTTTCTATAGAATGCTCGCCAACTGTCTCAGGAAGACTGGGCCGGACGATCCGGAAAGACTATGCACCGGCCTCTTGTAAATGTGACCATTTGGCGATGTTCCATGTTCTTGCTCTCAGGCATATTTCCCTATAGACATTGGGAAATAACGCCGCATCATGTGGCTACTGCTATCACTTTGCAAAACCTCATCAGCGCTTGGTTTGTCATCCTTTCGATAGATCCCTGTCCACGATCCGGTCGTATATGGTAAACTGCGTAATGAAGGAAATCATAACCGGCGGCTTTTTCGGTCTTTTGGGACTGATTGGCCTAAAAGGAAAACCAGGGGCGCGAGCAGCCAACTCGAAAGCCAAAGAATAACAGGTGACGGAATTGTCCAAGACCCCCACGCTCGACAGTATCAAGTCCATCGAAGATATCCGTTCTATGGATATGGAGCAGCTCAAGGCGCTCACGGATGACGTGCGCACCGAGACCATTGATGCGGTATCGGTGACCGGCGGACATTTGGGGGCAGGACTGGGCGTCGTGGAACTGACCGTGGCACTGCACCATGTGTTTAACACGCCCAATGATCGTGTCATCTGGGATGTGGGCCATCAGTCCTATCCGCACAAAATCCTCACCGGCCGCCGTGATCGGATTCGCACTTTGCGACAGCCCGGTGGTCTTTCCGGCTTTACCAAGCGTTCCGAGAGCGAATTTGACCCCTTTGGCACCGGCCATAGCTCGACTTCCATTTCGGCGGGGCTGGGCATGCAGATGGCTTCTGAACTGAAGGGCGAAGACCGCAATGTGATCGCCGTCATCGGCGACGGCGCCATGAGCGCCGGAATGGCCTATGAGGCTATGAACAACGCCGGGGCGCTCGACAGCCGCCTGATAGTCATTCTCAACGACAATGACATGTCCATTGCGCCGCCGACCGGGGCCATGAGCGCCTATCTGGCGCGCCTTATTTCCGGCAAGACCTTCCTTTCTCTGCGCGATGCCGCCAAACAGCTGGCCCATCAACTGCCACGTTTCTTCAAGGAAAAGGCTGCAAAGGCCGAAGAATTTGCCCGTTCCTTCGTGACAGGGGGCACGCTGTTCGAGGAGCTGGGCTTCTATTATGTCGGCCCGATTGATGGACACAATCTGGAGCATCTGCTGCCGATCCTGAAAAATGTGCGCGATACGGATAAGGGCCCCATTTTAGTGCATGTGGTCACCCAGAAGGGCAAGGGCTATGCGCCTGCCGAGCATGCCAGCGACAAATATCATGGCGTCAGCCGCTTTGATGTGGTCACCGGCACCCAGCTCAAGCCGCCCAGCAACGCGCCCAGCTATACCAAGATTTTCGGCGAAAGCCTCGCCAAGGAAGGCGCCAAGGACAAGAAGATTGTCGCGGTTACCGCCGCCATGCCTTCAGGCACCGGCATCGATATCTTTGAAGAGCAGTTCCCAGATCGCACCTTCGATGTGGGCATCGCCGAGCAGCATGCGGTAACCTTTGCCGCGGGTCTTGCCTGCGAGGGGCTGAAGCCCTTCTGTGCGATCTATTCCACCTTCCTGCAACGGGCCTATGATCAGGTGGTCCATGATGTGGCCATCCAGAATCTGCCAGTGCGCTTTCCTATCGACAGGGCAGGCTTTGTCGGAGCTGATGGCCCAACCCATGCGGGCGCCTATGATATCGGTTTTATGGCGTCCCTGCCCAATATGGTGGTTATGGCTGCAAGCGATGAAGCCGAGCTGGTGCATATGGTTGCCACGGCGCGGTCCTATGATGATGGCCCGATTGCTTTCCGCTATCCGCGCGGAGAGGGCGTCGGGGTCGAAATCCCTGAAGAGGGAGTTCCGCTGGAAATCGGTAAGGGCCGCATCGTCAAACAGGGTAGCAAGGTCGCCATCCTGTCGCTGGGCACGCGCCTTGCCGCAAGCCTTGATGCTGCCGAACGGCTCGAAGGCTATGGCCTTAGCACAACAGTTGCTGACGCGCGCTTCGCCAAGCCGCTTGATAGGGATATGATTCTGGAGCTTGCAGGCACCCACGATATGCTGATCACCATCGAGGAAGGGGCCGTGGGCGGCTTTGGCTCTCAGGTGCTGCATCTTCTAGCAGCCGAGGGCGCGTTGGATGGAGCCCTGAAGATCCGCTCCCTGACCATGGAAGATCACTATACCAACCATGGCAAACCCGATGTCATGTATAAGGAAAATGGTTTGGATGCCGATGGCATCATCCGCGCTGTGTTTGAAGCTCTAGGCAAGGATCTCAACGCCGCCATCGAAGCGGGAGAAATGGCCTGACTGTCTGCCAAAAAGCGATGAAAGCATTGGAATAAAGGGGGATTTCCCTCCTTGTTCCTCTAGCAGTCAATGATCTGGATGCAAATATGCGTCTTCTATGAATCGAGCTATGCATTCGTCGCATGTCCGCATTCGCCGATTGCTTCTTGTGAAGAGGCCCGTTCGAGCCGATATCTATGGCTGTAAATTGGATCCCTTCCAATCTCTGATCGCCGCCCGCCATACTTCAAAACCGCAGCCTCTGACGCGCGACAGGAGACGGATCCTGCTTTCTCAAAAGCAGGTCACCCGTTCGTGACCTTCGTTTTTGGGACCAAAGCTGCATTCATGCGTTGACCTAGTGCGTGCCTGCCGACTGAGACAGAACGCATCTCGCTCGCGCTGCGCATTTATGCACTCATTTGGACATTGGCGGATGTCCGGGACCCGAAAGCACCTGTCCATTTGCTTTCTCCCTCTCGTTTCATGATCGCCTCTGGTCAAGTGAGTGCCCATTTATGATCAAGGGACTATATTATGAGCGAATCCATAGCCAATTTTGTCGCAAGAACGCTTGCCCAGGCCGGTATCGAACGAATCTGGGGCGTGACCGGAGACTCCCTCAACGGCATCAGTGACAGCCTGCACAGGCAGAAGAAAATCCGCTGGATGGGCACCCGACACGAAGAGGCTGCCGCTTTCGCTGCTGGCGCCGAGGCCCATCTGACCGGAGAGTTGTCTGTTTGCGCTGGGTCTTGTGGTCCGGGCAACCTGCATCTGATCAACGGTCTGTTCGATTGCCAACGCAACCATGTGCCGGTGCTGGCGATTGCCGCCCATATCCCGTCTTCAGAAATCGGCTCAGGGTATTTTCAGGAGACCCATCCGCAGGAACTGTTCAAAGAATGCAGCGTCTATTGTGAAATGGTTAGCACGCCCGAGCAGATGCCTTATGTTCTGGAATTGGCCATGCGCAATGCCATTCTGAAAAAGGGCGTTGCCGTCGTGGTGCTTCCCGGCGATATAGCCCTAAAGGCCATGCCTGAAGACGTGGACGTGCGCTGGTCCAAACCGGCCCTGCCGGTTGCTCTGCCCGCCGAAGAAGAGCTGGACAAGCTGGCAGCTATCCTCAATGGCGCAAAACGGCCAACGCTTCTTTGCGGTGCTGGCTGCGCAGGAGCCCATGCAGAACTCATCAAGCTGGCCGAAACCATCAAGTCGCCCATCGTCCATGCTCTGCGTGGCAAGGAACATGTGGAATGGGATAACCCCTATGATGTGGGCATGACCGGCCTTATCGGTTTCTCCTCAGGCTATCATGCCATGGAAAATGCCGACACGCTGGTTATCCTTGGCTCCGGCTTCCCCTATCGCGCCTTCTATCCGTCCGATGCCAAAATTGTGCAGCTGGATATCAGCCCTGACGCCTTGGGCGCTCATACCCAAATCGATCTGGGCCTCGTGGGGCAGGTGAAACCAACCCTTGCTGCGCTTCTGCCCAAGCTGAAAGAAAAGAAAGACGATAGCTTCCTTAAAACCGCTATCAAGCATTACAAGAAAGCCCGCGAAGGGCTGGATGAGTTGGCCAAGCCAAGCAAATCCAAACGGGATATCCACCCGCAATATCTTGCCAAGGTCATTGGCGAGAAAGCCTCTGAGGATGCCATCTTCACCGCCGACGTGGGTACGCCAACCGTCTGGGCCGCGCGTTATCTGGAAATGAACGGCAAGCGCAACCTGATCGGCTCCTTCAACCACGGCTCCATGGCCAACGCCATGGTGCAGGCAATCGGAGCACAGGCTGCCGCACCTGATCGGCAGGTGATCGCCCTTTGTGGTGACGGCGGATTTTCCATGTTGATGGGGGATATCTTCACCATCAAACAGCTTGATCTGCCGGTCAAGATGATCGTCTTCCATAACCGCTCGCTTGGCTTTGTGGCCATGGAAATGAAGGCTGGCGGCTATATCTCCGATGACACAGATCTGAACGATCCTGATTTCGTCAAGATCGCCGAGGCCATCGGCATCGATGGCATGCGCGTTGAAGATGATGCGGAATTGCCCGCCAAGATGGAAGAGTTCCTAGCCAAACCGGGGCCAGGCCTGATGGACGTCATGGTCGCAAAGCAAGAGCTGGCCATGCCGCCGAAGATCAAGGTTGAACAGGCTAAGGGCTTCAGTGTCTATATGATGCGGGCCATCCTGTCTGGCCGTGGCGAAGAACTGGTGGAATTGACCAAGACCAACTGGCTGCGTTGATTCCCGCGCACAAACGTTCTTAGAAACACAACCCCGGCGGATCATGGCGATCCACCGGGGTTTTCTATTGCAAGTCTTGTGCGCGCGGGGCCTAGAAAATCCAGTACCAGACAATGGGCAGCAAAATGGCTGTTGCCAGTGCGTTGAGCCCCATAGCGAGGCCGGAAAAGGCGCCCGCCTCTTCATTCACCTGCAGTTTGCGCGCAGTGCCCAAACCATGCGCCGCCGTGCCAATGGCAAGGCCACGGGCTGCCCAGCTTTTGACACGCACGATATTGAGCACGGTAGGCCCGAGAGACGCCCCCAGAATGCCGGTGATGATGACCAGAACGGCGGTGAGGGAAGGGACACCGCCAAGCGCTTCGGTGATGCCCATGGAAACAGGCGTCGTAACAGACTTTGGCGCCAGCGACAGGAAGGACTGTTCGGAGCCTCCAAGCGCCCAGGCGATCAACACCGAAGACACAGCCGAGACGGCAGAGCCGGTGAGCAGACTGATGGAAATGGCCAGTGCCGATTTGCGCACCTTTTCAAACTGCCGATAAAGCGGAATGGCCAGCGCTACCGTTGCCGGACCCAACAGAAAATGCAGGAATGAGGCGCCCTCGAAATAGCGCTCATAGGGAGTGTCCGTTGCCAGCAGCAATATGACCAGCAGGATGATGGCAATCAGCACCGGATTGACCAGAGGTTTGCGGCCCGACTTCTCGTAAAGATACAGCCCGATCTGATAGGCGATCAGCGTGAGCGTGAGATAGAGCAGAGGGCTTTCGCTCAAATGCTGCCAGAGCGTGGTGAGGGATTGCATTCTCTCTACTCCTTATGCCCGCCGATGGACTTGTTCCGAGTCAGCCAGCTCATCAACAGGCCCGTGACCGCGATACAAAGAAAGGTGCTTATGACCAGTGAAACGGTGATGGGAACGATCTCGCGCTGGATCAGCTCGGCGTTGACCATGATGCCGACGCCAGCGGGAATGAACAGAAGGGACATGTGCGAGAGCAGCGTATCGCCAACGCTTGAAAGACCATCGGGCACAGAGCCCTTGATCAGCAGGCCGATAAACATGATCGCCATTCCGATGACGGGGCCCGGAACGGGAAGGTCAAAGAGCGTGACCAGCGCTTCCCCAATCAGCTGGCAGAGTAATATGACTGTTAAATAGAAGAGCAATTGCGTTCCTCTCTTCCTTCTTGCAGGACCGCTTGGGGCCTTTAAATAATATCGGATTGCCCTCTGACAGGCGCACGAATGCCCTCGGCAAAAAGCGACCGGAGAGACCGGCGCCCGGTGCGGGCCGAGCCGCCGAATGCGTCAGGAGATGGCAAAATGACGCATACCATGTTTCGCAGATCGAAGGGAGCGCAAAAACGTGCGCACCGTGCCCAATTGGTGCAAGGCAGTGTTGCACAGAGCTGGACCAAACCTTCCAAAAGCGCCGACTTTATAGTTAATAAAAACTTTAAGTCGCAAAAGGATCATCTCAGCAAAGTGGCTTAAGTGATTCAAAAGACTCGCTATAAATCGCTTTAAAAGTGCTTTCTCTGATGTTGGCAGAGAACATGAAGTCCTTAAAGCCGGGCTGCAAAAAGGGGAGCACGTGGCTCCCCTTTCATCGTCTCTAAATGATCCGGATGAGGGATCAGTGTTTGCCCAGATAGGTGACCAGAAGGTCCTTGGCAGACTGGATGTCGGTCTTGTCGATCATCTCGCAAACGGTGTGGATGTAGCGGGTGCCAACGCCAATGGCAGCGGCCTTGGTGCCGGAGCCAGCCTGCTGACCGGCAGCCCCGTCCTGTCCTCCGCGGGCGAGGATGAAGCGCTGCACCGGAATGTCTTTTTCTGCGGCCACGGCTTCAAGCTCTTCCACCAGATCGATATCGGCGATGAAGGAACCATCCTTGATGTCGAGACCAACGCCTTTGCCCTGAGTGGTGATGGTGTCTTTTTCCGGGGTGCCCGGGGTGTCGCAGGAAAGGGTGGTATCGACCCCGATGACCACGTCTGGAGCAACCCCGAAGCTTGCCGTGCGGGCGCCTCTGAGGCCGACTTCTTCCTGCGCGGTGAAGGCAACAGTGATCTCGCAATCATGAGCCACCTTGGCTTCAACCATCTCGCGGATCACTTCGATGCCAAGCCAGCAGGCGATGCGGTTGTCTAGAGCCTTGGAGACCACTTTCTCGCCCATGTCGAGCAGAGGCTCGTCCATGACGATATAGTCGCCGACCTTGACTTTTTCCTTGGTGGTTTCACCCATGCCCAGATCGACGATGAAGTCGGTCACTTCAGGCAGCTTCTTGCGTTCTTCCGGGGTGGAGATATGCAGGCCCTTGCCACCCGGATTCATCACGCCCTTATAGTCGCCATCGTTGGTGCAGACGAGCACGCGGCGCGCAAACAGGGTGCGTGGATCGAACCCGCCCACCGGGTCGATATTGATGAAGCCCTTATCGGAGACGTGGCTGACGAGAAAGCCGATCTCGTCCATGTGGCAGAGCAGCAGGATGCGCTCGGGAACAGCCCCTTCTTCCTGCTCGGTCGTCGGGAAGCGGGTGCAGACGAGCGACCCCATGGCATCAGTATAGATTTCATCAAAGAGGCCTTCGGCTTCTTTTTCAATCAGGGCGCGGATGCGATGTTCGCGGCCCGGAACACCGGGGGTTTCGCAAAGGCGACGGAGAAGATCAATGTTCATTATGTTCTCTCTATGGAAATTTCGAATGAGACACTCTATATCAGAGGTAACGTGAAATGACAGCATCAGGCAATGATTCGTAGTCGCTTGTTTAAGGGCTTTCCCCTAGGTGCTGTCAAGCGAATCCAATTGAACACTGTCGGCGCGTGCCTGACGGGCGCATCGACGGGGGTGAAGGACAAGACTGATGAGAGATCCATATAGCGTGCTTGGGGTGTCCAAGTCGGCGGATGAGCGCGAGATAAAGAGCGCGTTCCGTAAGCTTGCGAAGAAGTATCACCCCGATCAGAACAAGAGCGATCCAAAAGCGCAAGAAAAATTCTCCGAGGTCAATCAGGCCTACGAGATTATTGGTGACAAGGAAAAGCGCGGAAAATATGACCGTGGTGAGATAGACGCCGAAGGCAAGGAAAAATTCCATGGCTTCGCCGGTGGGGGCAACCCGTTCGGTGGCGGCGGCAATCCCTTTGGTGCTGGCGGACGCGGTGGCAACCCGTTCGGTGGCGGCAGCGCAACGGAAGATATTTTCAGCGAAATCTTCGGTAACATGGCTGGCGGCGGCGGACGGCGCGCAGGCGGCAATCCGTTTGGCGCAGGGGCTGATCCCTTCGGCGGCGGAGGCCATCATGGTGGCCAGCATCGCGCCCAGCCTCAAAAAGGACAGGACGCCGAAGCCAAGCTGAGCGTAAGCCTTGAAGACCTTGTTTCCGGCGACAAACGGCGTGTGCATCTGCCAACCGGCAAGACGCTGGACATGGCCGTGCCCAAGGGCGTGAAAGATGGCCAGACCATCCGCATGAAAGGGCAGGGCTTTGAAAGCCGCACTGGTCCGGCAGGCGATGCGCTGGTCACGATCCAGATTCTGCCGCACAAGTTGTTCACGGTCGAAGAAACCAATATCCGTCTTGAATTGCCGCTGACCCTCTATGAAGCGGTGCTGGGTGCGAAGGTGCGCATCCCGACCCTTGAAGGCAAGGCAGAGGTAAAGATCCCTGCGGGCATGAGCTCGGGCAAAAGCCTGCGCCTCAAAGGCAAAGGGCTGCCCGACAGGGACGGCAATCGGGGTGACCTTCTGGTTACCGCTAAAATCATCCTGCCCGAAGGCTCCGATCCGGGCCTCAGGGCCCTGATGGAAGACTGGCAGGATACGCGGCCCTATCGTCCGCGTGGACCTGAATTCGGCTAAGGCAGTAAAGATCAGGAAGCGGCCTCACGGGCCGCTTTTTGCGTTTTTATGATTGGGAGGAACATGAGCAAGGATAGAAGGGTATTTAAATGGCCTAAGAATGAGAACGCAAAACTGTGGAGGTATATGAGTTTCACAAAGTTTGTGTCTTTGCTCGAGACCAAATCGCTTTGGTTCTCCAGAGCATCATGCTTCGAGGACACTCATGAAGGAAGCGCTGCTGTATCTACTGTTTTCTTGAGGAAAATTGCTGAGAAACCACCTAGGGAAATTGATAGACCTTCACACGAGCTTATTCAAAAGCACTTGGAAGCAAATCCTAAATTGCGAGAAATCGTTTACATTAACTGCTGGCATCTAAACGATAGAGAATCTGTTGCAATGTGGAAGCTATATGGTGGATGTGAGGAAGCAATCGCCATCACTACCAAGTTTAGCAAACTTCTCCAGTTGCTTCCTCATGACTGCAAACTCGGTGAAGTTGAATATATAGATTATGAACTCGGTACTCGCCAAGACCTCACAAGACCGTATGGTTTGTTTATGTCTAAAAGACTCTCATTTGCACATGAGCAAGAAGTTAGAGCTATGTTTCACATCGATCCGGACAATGCTCCGGGAGTAGCTTTTAGCGAGCAAGTCGATGGGACACAGAGATGCTTTATGACACCGGTAGGGTATCCTCAAGAAATCGACGTCGATAAATTGATAGACGAAGTTTTTGTAGCACCAACCGCACCAGATTGGTTCAAGGACCTGGTTAAAAGCATTTGTAATAAATATGATTTCAATAAAGAGGTTTTCAGGTCAGACTTAGACAGAGATCCTGTCTATTGAAAGTTGCGACAGTTTAGAGTGCTCGAAGTTGGTTCATTAGGTCCTATCTTGTCTCACCCACTTTTTTCAAGGCGACAAGGGTGAGGATCGGGCCGACAATTTCAAAGATCACCGTCGTGCCGATGGTGATAGCCAGAAGCTGATCGCCAATCTCTGGGAAATGATCCGAGGCTACCAGCGCCATGCCCAGCGCCACGCCCGCCTGCGGCATCAAGGCAAGGCCGAGCCAGAGTTTGTGTCTGGGCGCGGTACCTGCCCATTGGCAGCCGAGCCAGCCGCCAACAAGACGCCCCACAATGCGTAAAATAATATAGCCGAGCCCCACCATGCCGATATTTACGATGCCGGCGATTTGCAGCGAGGCCCCAGCCAGCACAAAGAAGAACACCATGAAGGGCCATTCGATATGCTCTATCTCATGGAAGGCCCGATTGTGATGCTTCGCAAAATTGACGATAATGAAGCCTGCAATCATGCCTGAAAGCAGGAATGAGACATCAAGCCAGATAGCAAGGCCCGCGCATAAAAAGACAAGCCCCAGAGCCTCCAGCTGCATGGGTTCGCCGGGTCTTATACGCCCTGAAAGGTAAGAGCCCGGAAGGCCGATCAGGAGGCCTATACCAACTGCGCCCCCCAATTCCCGCCCTGCATTCCAGAGAATGTCATCAAAACCACCGCCGGTCACCGCCTTGGCGATCACCAGCAACAGGCTGAAAATGATCAGCCCCCACGCATCATCAATGGCGACAATGCCAAGCAGGATGCGGGTGAAAGGCCCTTTGGCTCCGGTCTGCTTGATGACATCCTGCGAGGCTGCCGGATCTGTCGCCGTTCCAATGCCCGCCAGCAGGAGAGCGAGGAGGAAGGACGCGCCCAACGCCATGAGGCCGCCGCATATGGCCAGCGCTGTGAGCACAACAACAACGGCAGAAACGATGAGAATGGTTTTGCCCCGCTTGCGCAGTCCGGCAAGGGAAAGATGCCCTCCCAGCAAAAAGGCCACCATGGTGAGCGCTGTTGCGGCCAGAAACTCATACCATTCGGCAAACTGATCGGGCAAAAGATCCAGTCCCGATGGACCAATGATCACGCCGAACAGAATGAGCAGGGTGACCCGTGGCAGACGGGTGCGCCGCCCCAGCTCGTCGGTCATCAGCCCGACAAGCAGAATGCCGCCAAGAGAAAGAAACAGCAGATGCAGGTCCATGCGCGTGCCTCAGGCGTTCTGCGCGCCTTGAAACTGAGTGCGCACAAGAAGAAAGAGGGAAGGCTGAAGGAAATTCCTCGCCTCCCTTCATCATACACCCATTTGAGAAGTGCCGCGCACCGACCTTCGGATCATCCGCGCTCGGGTCAGTTGACCGGAGTTACCAAGGGCTTGCCGGCAAAATAGGCGGCAAGGTTGTCGAGCACAAGTTGCGACATGGCTCCGCGTGTTTCCACGGTGCCGCTGGCATTGTGGGGATGCAGTACAACATTGGGAATGGCGGCAAAGGCCGTGTCCGGAGTGGGCTCGTTGAGGAAAACATCTAGCCCGGCACTGCCAAGACGTCCGTCTTTCAGGCAGGCGATGAGTGCGGCTTCATCCACCACGCTACCACGGGCAATATTGATGAAGCTGCCTTCCGGTCCCAAAGCTTCCAGAACGGCCTCGCTGATCATGCCTTCGGTTGCGGCTCCTCCGGGCATGGCGGCGATCAGTACATCGGCCCACTCGGCCATGGCAACCACATCTGCCATATAACGATAGGCAACACCGGCCTGTTCATGACGGCCATGATAGGCAATCTCGACGCCCATCGGCTCAAGGCGGGCGGCAATGGCCTTGCCGATGCGACCAAGGCCGACAATACCGACCTTTTTGGCCTTGATGGCGCGTGTGAGCGGAAAGGCACCATCACGGCCCCATGCCCCTGTGCGTACATAGGCATCGCCCCTGACCAGATCGCGCCTGACGGCCAGAAACAGAGCCAACGCCATATCGGCGACATCATCGGTCAACACATCAGGGGTGTTGGTTGCCTTGACACCCTGTTCGTTGCAGGCTTCCACGTCGATGGCATCATACCCGACGCCAGAAGAAGACACGATTTTAAGATTGGGCAGGAAGGCCAACTGCGCACGGGTGATGCCGCGCCCACCATTGGTCACCACCGCAACAATCTTTTCGCCCACTTCGGCCAAAAAGGCATTCTTGTCTTCGGCCAGATCATATCGATGAAGGGTATAGGTCGCTTCGAGCTGTTTCTGTTGGTCTGGGCGAAGGGGAACAATTACAAGAACGTCCGGTTTCATGGGCGCAAGATCCTTGATCGGTTGGGCCGACACATCTTTATCATCTTCGCGAAAAGGGCGAGCTGCCATCAATAAGGCAAGGAGAGGGAGATAAAGGGTGACAAAAGACAGATAAAATCGATTGACTTTGGCCGCAAAGGCCATGTGCGGAGAGTTTAGCTAAAGTGCCCGTGGCCTGCAAATCTCCTTCCGTAGATTTTTCCCCTTGTTGACCACTTTGCTGGAAAGGGCCTTGAGAAAGTGCGCGGCGCCCTGCCGCATGCCTGCCGACATTTTGTGCGCTTCACACTCTTGGCTTGCGCCGCCTTTCGATGTAGCACCATAAGAGGTGCCTTTTGCCAAGCCCGCGCGCCCTGAGCCGTAAGAGCAGCCAGCTTTGCAAAAAGGCAGACAGATTGCCCCGATGGGCTGCAACAGAGGCAAGAGCAAGACAATGGATCATGAATTAAAGACCGTGGCAGGCAAGCGCATTCTCTATGTCATGGCGGTGGACGCTGAATATGGGGATCACCTAAAGGCGAAAATCGTGCCTCTGATGATCGGCGTAGGGCCGGTGGAAGCAGCGATCAACGTTTCTTCTTTCCTGTCCCGTCTGGTCGCCACCGATCAGAAGCCCGATCTTGTGGTGTCTCTTGGTTCGGCAGGGTCCGCTTCGCTGGAGCAGACCGAGGTCTATCAGGCAACTGCCATCAGCTATCGCGATATGGACACGTCGCCCCTCGGCTTTGAAAAGGGCAAGACCCCGTTTGTCGATCTGCCGGTCAAGGTGCCGATGCCCTTCACCATTCCCGACGTCAAGGAAGCGACGCTTTCAACGGGCGGCAACATCGTCTCCGGCGCTGCCTATGATGGGATTGATGCGGACATGGTGGATATGGAGAGCTTTGCGGTGCTCCGCGCTTGCATGCTCCATGATGTGCCCATGATCGGCCTGCGCGGCATTTCCGATGGCAAGAAAGAGCTGACCCACGTCAATGACTGGACCGAATATTTACATGTTGTCGATGAGAAGCTCGCCCATGTCGTGGGCCAACTGGAACGGGCAATCAACTATGGCCTGATCCGTCTGTGATCTGCTTTGAGCATGACCAATGTAAAGGCGCGCAATGCGGAGGGCACTGCGCGCCTTTATCTATCACATGAGATGATGCGCGCCGCATCAATCCAGATTGAGAGCGGTCGCCGGGCGTTTGCCTGAAAGCGCCGTCAGAACATTCTCAACCGAGGCAACTGCAATGCGCCGCATGGCCTCTTCGGTGGCCCCGCCCAGATGTGGCGCAAGGATGACACGATCTGATCGGCCAAGGGCGCCCAACGGCGCGTCTTCTTCATAGACATCCAGACCGGCAGAAAAGAGCTGGCCCTTGTCAAGCGCATCAAGCAGCGCTTCTTCATCCACCAGACCGGCACGGGCCGTATTGACCAGAATGGCCCCCGGCTTGACGAGCGCCAGGCTGTCCTTGTTGATCATATGCCTTGTTTCGGGGCGCAGGGGCGTATGCAGCGAAATGAGATCTGCTTCCGCCAATCCGGCTTCCAGTGAGCTGGCGCGTTCGAAATCGCCCAGATCCTTGACCCTTGGGGAATGCACCAGCACGCGCATGTCGAGCGCGCCGCGCAACATCTTGCCAAGGCGAGATCCCGTATGGCCCCAGCCGACGACCAGCGCAGTCTTGCCCTGTAGCTCAAGGGTCTGGTTGCGATCGCGGAAGCCGAAGCGTCCGGCGCGCTCTTCCCTGTCAGCAGCCGGAAGCAAACGAGCGGCAGAAAGGGCAAGACCTAATGCCAGCTCCGAGACCGATTGCGCATTGGCGCCTGGGGTGTTGCACACCAGAACGCCATGACGGGTGGCCGACTCTTTGTCGACCGCATCATGACCAGCCCCATGAACAACGACAACCTTCAGTTTGTCAGCGGCGGTAAAGGCTTGTTCGGTGAAGCCGGCATTGCGGGTGATGCAGGATTCGCATCCTGGCGCCAGCGCGGCGACCGTATCCATGGACGGATCGGGGCAGATGACGGGCTCTATGCCATTCTGGCGCAGGAGCTCTAGGCCTTCTTCATGGACAGGCTGGACAATAAGACACTTCATGGTTGGTGCTTTTCTTGTTTTTGTGATGGATCAGCTTTGAATAGACAGGAACACCCCGCCAATCAAGATCAAGCGGCGTTTCGGGCATGGCCTTTGTCCTGTAAAATGTCGGTTCTAGCTTAGAGGCAAGTCCCTATAGCGATTGAGTACGGCACCATCATAGCCGTCAAACACATGATGACCTTCTGGTACATGCAGCAAATGTTGCATACCGGCGCGCTTGGCCGCTTCGATGCCCACTTCGCTATCTTCTACCACGAGGCAGTTTTCCGGCGCATAACCCATGGTCTTGGCTGCATGAAGGAACAGGCCCGGCTCCGGCTTCCAGCTTTTCACAACATAGGAGCTGAAAATACGGTCTTCAAAATGCGGCAACAGGCCGGTAAGGCCGAGCGAGTGGCGCATCTTCTTGATCGGGCCGGCAGAGGCAATGCATTTGGGCGTTTTAAGCGCGGGAACCACGTCCAGCACATCGGGAAAAGCTTGCAAGCCGGCTTCAAACAGCTCTGCAACATGGGCGCGATAGGTGGTCTCGTAATCCTCAGCCAACTTGTGACCAACCCGGCCTTCCATCGCTTCGACAATCTTGTGGAACTGGAAGCCGCGTAGATTCGCGACCATATAGTTCACATCCCAGTCAAGGTCCGGCACGGTATCGCAATAGCCTTGCAGGGACAGGATTTCACTGTCAACCAGAGTGCCATCCAGATCGAAAATCACGCATTGAATGCGGTCAAGGTCCAGCTGTTTCATGGGGTTTTGTCTTTCTTATGAGGCGGGGAATGCGGGGGGTAGCATGATTGTGATGAGCTTTATCATAGATATTTGTCATACCAAACATGCTATTTGGATCATGGTCTGGCGCTTGTGGATGCGGACAAACTCGTTTAGAGTTCCTTTAAAGTAAGAATAACAAAAATTATCCGCTAAGGAGCTGTTTCATGTCTACGAACTCAATTGCCAGCGCAGGAGTCTCCCGGCTCAAACTGTTTCGTGAAGTTTATTTGGCCCTCGTATGCTTCCTGTTTGCCCCGACCGCTTGTGGCTGCCCCTGTAACAAGTAAGCTGTAAGGCGCTGTTCGGGCGCCCGTTGTTCATGTAAGTTTTCTGACCGACTCAGACAAGGAGCCGGCCAGGTCTCCCTTCTCGCCAACGCGAATTGCTTCCAACCCCATCCATTGCGCCATTAACGCAAGCTCTTGTGCCAGAGCTTCGGCCACTTTGCCCCGGTCGATGCGCATTTCCCCATGGGCGGCAAAGACTTCAAGGACCGCCTCCTGTCGATTGGCCTTGAGGTCTAGCCGGGCTACGAGCCTGTCGCCCATCAAGAAGGGCAGCACATAGTAGCCGAACTGCCTTTTCTCCTTTGGTACATAGATTTCAATGCGATAGCGGAAATCAAACAGAGCCTCAGCGCGATCTCTATACCAGATGAGGGAATCAAAGGGCGCCAGCAAGGCTCGACAGGTCGCCCGGGCAGGAAGCTTTGCGTCTTTATATATATAGGTCGGTGCATCCCAGCCTTGCACGGTCACTGGCTCGATGATGCCTTCTTCCAAAAGGGCATCAAGCGCCACGCGGGCCTCTGCCGTGGGCAGGCGGAAATAGTCGCGCAAGCATTTTTCAGTCCCGATGCCGTGCGATTTCGCCGCCAGTGCCATGAGCTGGCGATGGGCTGCTGCTTCATCGAGCGCAGGGGCTTCAAGATAGCCGGTGGGAATGACACGCTCTGGCAAATCATAATAACGGGTGAAACCTTGCCGTCCGGCTGCCACGATATGGCCGCACCAGAACAGGAATTCCAGCGCGATCTTGCTGTCATTCCACCCCCACCATGCACCGGAGCGACCGCCCCGCTTTTCCAGATCGGAGACACATAATGGTCCGCGATCCGAGATATCCTTGAGGACCGTTTCCAGCACTTGCGGGTTTTCTTTGGCATAGCGGGAAAGCTTGCCCCAGACGCCTTGATGCTGGCGAGCCCGTTCCATCCGCCATTTGAGCGCCGGATAGAGGCTGACCGGCATCACCGAGGCTTCATGCCCCCAATATTCGAAATAGCCCTTCTTTTTTGCGCTTTTCGGGCCTGATACATCATGCAAAAGCCGATCAACGGATGCCTTGTCATAAGCGCCAAAGCGCGCGAACAGCGTCAGATAATGCGCCCGATCCAACACATTTACCGAGTCGATTTGCAATAAAGAGAGCTGATCGAACAGGGCATCCAGATGGCGCCGGTCGATGCGCTTTAGCCCTCGTCGTTGGGGCAGAAAGCCCTGAGCTTTGAGGGCTATGCGTCTTGCCTGGGCTTTGGTAAGGCTTTGCTCTGTCATATGACCGCCGCGAACTGTTTGGAATAATTGAAGATTCGGATATTTGCCACTCTTGGGTAAGAAACGTAAGGCGCAACGGGAAAGCTGCAGGTTGCACCCACAGGCAAAAAGCGTTGCGTTCAGTCAAAAAGTTGAATAAATCGCATAATTCGTCCCGTACTCCAGCGGATGGTCTTGGTCCTGATAGATTGCTGAGATACTCTCCCAAAGAATGGGTTCCACCTCCGTCTCAAACGACATCCGACGGATGCCCAGTGGATCATAGGAAGGAATTACCACAATGTCATTGCTGAAAAGCTGGTTGATCCCCGGTGCCCTGGCAGTTGCAGCTGTTGCCGGGCTGTCCCTGTATGGTGAAACCGAGAAGATCGAAGCAGACCTGACCGGACGTGCCCTTGCGGTTCTGGAACAAAGGGATATGGACTGGGCGAAAATCACATTCCACGGTCGTGACGCCACCTTGACCGGCATTGCTCCTGAAGTGGGCGCCGCTGAAGAAACGAGCGCGTTGTTGCTGACCGAATGGGGCGTGCGTGTCGTCAAGGACAAGACCGACCTTCTGGCTGCGCAAAGCCCCTATACATGGGGGTTGTCCCGGCAGGGGAGTGAGCTGACAATGATCGGCTATCTGCCTTATTACGAGTTGAAAAAGGCGCCTGCCTCCATCAAGGACACGATCCCCGATGCTGAGCTTGAAATGAGCAGTGTGGAAGCGGCGCGCGGCGCACCAGAGGAGATTGCCGCTGCAGTAACGCTCGCCACGGCGCTTCTGGCTGACCTACCTGAAGGCAAGGTCATGCTGATCGATGACAAGCTGACCATTTCCGGCACGCTTCAAAATGAAGCCGATGGAGAGGCCCGCTATAATCGGCTCCAACAGACCATCGACAATGCAGATCTTGGTGCAATCGCTGTCAATGTTCAGATCTCGGAGCCCGAGCTCGGATCTGAAGGTCAAGCGGACGCCGAAGAGATGCCGGATAGCAGCGATAGTGCGGCTGGCTCAATCGAACCTGACACGCTTAAGCAATAGTCCATAAGGAGTTTGAAAATGGGATATCTTATTGCAAATCTCTATCCATTGCTCCTGTTGGGAGTTGTTCTGGGCGCGGCCATCGGCTGGTTTGCTTGTGAACCACAAGATCAAGACAACGCGAAAGACTGAGGGAGAGGGCCATGACCGTTCTTATCGGGCAGGAATTGCTGCTCATCATTCTCGCCGTGATCTTTGGTGCCTTGCTGGGCTGTGCCCTGAGAGCCTTTCTGGCCAGCCAACCGGGACAGGATCTGGCCAATCGGGCCGAAGCTCTCTATGATCCTGCCGCCGCTGCGGCGCGCAGGGCGTCTGAGGAATTTCCGCTTTCCGCAGCTGAAGAGGGCGATCCAGCGTCGCATGCCGATACCGCATCCGTTGCTTCGGTTGCCATGACCGGTGCTTCTGTGCCTGATGGGCGCGAAGAGCCGCTTCCCCAAGAGCAGAGTGTTATTCCGGTTGAAGTGGTTGCCACTGTCATTGACGAAGAAAAACCCAAGGGCACCAAACCGAAGAAAAGTGGGCCTGTCGACACTAGTGTCGACCCCACCTTGGTCGCCGAAGGCATGGCTGGCGAAGGCCTTGTCGATGCCCCCTCAGACGCGGCCCAGCCAGAGGGAGTCAAGCCCAAAGCGCTTAAGGCCCCCAGAGATGGCAAAGCCGACGACCTTAAAAAGATCAAGGGGGTTGGCAAGGTTATAGAAGGAAAACTCAACAATCTGGGCATCTACCATTTTGACCAGATCGCCCGCTGGACCGACGCTGAAGCAACGTGGGTATCGTCCATCCTCGACTTCAAGGGGCGCATAGAACGCGAAAACTGGATTGCTCAGGCGCGCGAAATCATCGGGCCAGATGCAATGCCTGTCGACATTGACGAAGCTGATGAAGATGCCGTGGCTGCTGCCGGTGCCGTTCCCGTAGAGATTGTCGAAGCCGAGGCTGAGCCTGTGGATGTGGACGCCGAAGAGGAAAAGATCGAACAGGTTCTTGCTACCTTGCCGGAAGGGGCGTCAGCAAAGGAAAAAGCCGAAGCCGTTGGGTCCAAACCCGCTCTGCTTTCCGGTCCGCGCGATGGAAAGCCTGATGATCTCAAGCAGATCAGGGGTATTGGTCGGGTGATAGAAACCAAGCTCAATGATCTTGGCATCTATCATTTTGACCAGATAGCAGACTGGTCGCGCGAAGAAGCCCACTATGTTTCTACCTTCCTCAGCTTCAAGGGGCGCATTGACAGGGAAAACTGGATTGCCCAAGCCAAGCTTCTGGCTTCCGGTCAGGCAACAGCCTTCTCCATTCGCGTATCCAAAGGTCAGGTGGAAAGCTCCCGGGGGTGATCCGAAAAGGAGACCGGCCCTTGTGCTAACTAAAATGAAAAGCGCGGCATTAGCCCGCGCTTTTTTGTTACCTAATCATTATGGGTAAAGCTACAGATAGAGAAAAAACCCTTGTAAAAAATACTTAATTATCTGAGAAAAAAGGATAAAACAGCAGTTTTGGACAGGTGGTGCACCAGCATTTAGTTTAGTCTTGTACGAAATTTTTACTTGCGCAATGATTGATTTACCCTTGCTGCCTAACCTCTGGATGAAGAAAAAAATAAGGCCAGAGGGTTGACCATTGATAGGCATCCTTTTTGAAAAAGCTCTGGATTTCTATGGGGCCAGTGCGAAAAGAAACAGCGCCGAACTGATAAGGGCGCAATACCAGATCTGCACTCGCCAGTTGCCGCTGGTTTATACGATATTGCTGAGCAGCATTTGGGGCGTGGCTCTGACAAGCAGGGCTGTGGCTCCCGCCTGGCTGGTTTATGGCACGCCGGTCATTTTCACCTTTGTCTTCACAGCCCGCATTCATCACTGGTTCAACGCTCGCTCCGAGTTTGAGACCGTGGAACGCTGCAGACGGGCCATGGCGCAGATCAAGCTTCTCGGCGCGGCCCTCCCTATGTTTTTTACGGCTTGGGCCTTGTCCCTGTTTGAATATGGTGACCATGTCATTCGGGTCAACATCGCTTACTTCATGGCGATTTCGGGCATCTGCATTGTCGTTTTCATGATGCATTTGCGGATAGCCGCCTATCAGGTGGCATTGTTCGTCTATATCCCGCTGGTCATCCGCTTGTTACTGACCGGAGACAGCGCCTTAGTGACGATGGGTGTCAACCTGCTGATCGCTGCTGTTTTGCTGGTGGTGGTGGTCTATGTCCAGTCCCGCCATTTTCGCAATGCCGTGAAGTCTGAAGTTGCCCTGCAACGGGCCAGTGAGCATAACCGGACGCTGGCCAATCTCGATAGTCTCACCAGCCTGCCAAACCGGCGTCTGTTTTTTGACAATCTCAATAGGGAGATCGCTCTTGCGCAAGAGAATAGCCGGCGGCTGGCTGTCGGCATTCTGGATCTGGATGGCTTCAAGGCTGTAAATGATCTGCACGGGCACACTATAGGTGATCTGTTACTACAGCATGTGGCGGAGAGGCTCAAAAGGCTGGTCGGAGGCGATGTATTGGTGTCTCGTCTCGGCGGGGATGAATTTGCGTTGCTCATCAAGACACGCAATTCCGACGCTGAATTGCTGCTGCTGGGAGAGCAGATCTGCGCTGTACTGCGCACACCTTTCCTTATCGAAGAGGGGCGCATCAGCATTTCCGCTTCGGTCGGCTATGCGGTCTATCCAGACGTTGCCAAGACAGCGCACGACCTTTATGAATGCGCCGACTATGCCCTCTACCAGAACAAGAGAAACAACAGGGGCTGCCCCAGCCTGTTCGCCAAAGAACAGGCCACAGAGCTGGAGCAACGCGGCCTGATCGAGCAAGCCATTCGCTCGGCAAATCTGGACAAGGAACTCAGCGTCTATTTCCAGCCCATCGTCGAAGTATCTTCAGGTCGTATCGCGGCCTTTGAGGCCTTGGCCCGTTGGCACAGTCCGCAGGTTGGTCAAGTTGCCCCTTCGGTCTTCATTCCCATTGCAGAACAAAGTGGCCGGATTTGCGAAATCACCCATACCCTGCTGGCTAAAGCCTTGTCAGAAGCAGCTAACTGGCCGCATGAGATCAAGCTTTCCTTCAACCTCTCCGCCCTTGATGTGAGCGCAGCAGAGCGCACCTTGAAGTTGGCCTCCATTGTCATGCGCAGTGATGTTGATCCACGCCGGATTGATTTTGAAATCACCGAAACCGCCGCCATGGGCCGGGAGAGTGAAGTACAAGCTTCTATCGCGGATCTCAGGGTGCTTGGCTGCGGCATTTCACTGGATGATTTTGGCACCGGTTTTTCGAGCCTGAGCCAGTTGCACGCCTTGCCGCTAACGACGATCAAGATCGACCGGAGTTTTGTGAGCGAGCTGGACAAGAATCAAGCTGGCTACAAGATTGTCAAATCCCTGCTTTCGCTCAGCCGCGACATGGGCGTGGAATGCATTGTTGAAGGCGTGGAAACAAATGCGGAGCTGGATATGATCAAACGGCTCGGTGGGCGGCTTGTGCAGGGCTATCTCTGGTCTGCGCCGGTTCCAGCTGAACAGGTCGGCGTTCTGATTGCCAAGCATGAACAAACATGCCTGTTCCTCGCCCCCATGGAGCGGGCAAAAGGACAGGAGAGGGCTCCCCTGTCCTGAATTTTTAAGGCAAGTGCCCGAAATTCACCATCAGGCGTGCAAATACCGCTCAACCAGACGTGCCCAGAGCGCGGCTCCGACCGGCAACATCTCATCTGAGAAATTGAATTTCGGATTATGCAGAGCCGCTGACTCTTCCCCATTGCCCACGCGAATGAAGCAGCCCGGCTTGTGTGCCAGATAGTGGGCGAAGTCTTCGCTGCCCGAACTGATCGGGAATTCGGCAATACCTTCTTCTCCAACCAGCTCCAGCGCCACTTCCTTGGCAAATTCCATTTCCTTGGTGGAGTTGACGACCACCGGAAGCCCGTGTGGAATATCCACTCTTGCTGTGGCCCCGAACCCTTCCGCAATGGACTGAGACATTTCGATAATGCGCTTTTTGGCATGGTCGCGAACGGTCTGGTCAAATGTGCGCAAAGTGACGCGCATCACGACTTCTTCGGGAATGACGTTCGGAGCATTGCCACCATGGATCGCGCCGATGGTGATAACGGCAGGCTGGAAGGGATCGATATTGCGCGACACGATCGTCTGCAGGCCAATGGCGATATGGCATGCGGTCACCACCGGATCAACGGTTTCCTGAGGGCGAGCGCCATGGCCGCCTTTGCCGCGCACGGTGATGTCGATCATGTCGGCACCGGCCATGGCCGGTCCATCGCGCAGCATGATCTGCCCGACCGGAGCGCCAGGATGGTTATGCAGGCCATAGATGCAGTCAAACGGAAAGCGTTCCAGAAGGCCGTCTTCGATCATCTTTTCCGCGCCACTTTTGACCGGGCTTTCCTCGGCGGGCTGGAAAATGAGATTGACGGTGCCGTTGAATTTCTTGGTGCGAGCGAGATATTCTGCCGCACCCATCAGCACAGCCGTATGGCCATCATGGCCGCAGGCATGCATGACGCCTTCATTCTGGCTGGCATAGGCAAGGCCGGTTTCTTCGTCAATCGGCAGGGCATCCATATCGGCGCGAATCGCAATGCTCTTGCTGCCTTCCCCTACTTTGAGCCGCGCCACGATGCCGTGTCCGCCAACATTTTCGGCAACCTCATAGCCCCAGTCCTTGAGTTTGCCAGCCACAAAGGCTGCGGTTTCGGATTCCTGATGGGACAGTTCGGGATGCTGGTGAATATGCTGCCGGTTGGCAGCCATCTCTTCTTTTTTGTCTTCAAAATCAGAAAGGGAAGCAAAATCGTTGCTCTGATCCATGAAAGGTTCCTTTTATTCGTATTGAGGGCAGGGGGCCGAGGCGGGGTGGATCGAACCGACGCTGCCTGATCTGGAAGGGTTTATGGTGCTGGACACCATCCCATGGAGTTGCACATTACAACAAAATGAGTAAGAAGAAACACCGACAATCTTGCATTGCTGATTTTAGTCAGGTTTTGAACAGACCGTCCTTAAGGGCAGTGGATCATCCGGCTATGAAGGAACCTCAAATAGAAAAAGCCGGAGACTGGCTCCGGCTCTGGTTTGGCATAGACGATGGATCATCTGCTGGCAGAAGAAAGGATCAGGCCGTCACTGCCAGACGGCCATCAAGCTTGGCGCCATTCTCTTCGGTGATCACTTTCTGATCGCGAATGAAGGCAATTACCTCGTTGCGATAGACAAGACCGGTATGGTCATAGTCCAGCTTGCGCAGATCAAAGCTCGGGATGTCACCTGCAACACCACCGGAAATCGGTTTGCCATTCCAGGTTTCACCATAGGCACCAAAGGCAATGTAGCTGTTGATCGCGAGGGTGAATTTTTTGTCCAGAACCTCGTCGATCGGCTGACCATTGAGCGTGATATTGACGGCCTTTGCGGATTTGGCATCTGCGCCCAGAGCGATGTCATAGCGAATGCCCGAAGAAAAATGCAGGAAGCCGCGCGAGACGAAGCCATTCAGATCAATCCCTTCGACCTCTTCCGGGCGCAACAGGCGCACCGCATTGTTGTTGAGCATGTCGCGCAGCTGGGCACCGGTCATGGTGGCCACATGAATGGCGTCGGCATAAGGCATCACGTCATACCATGCCTTGAAGGACAATGGTCCTTTTTCCACGCCGGCCGATAGGCCCGTTGCATTGAAGAGAGCAAAATCGACCTTGCCGCCGGGGAAGGTTTCCGAGCGCGCCACCACGGCATCATTCATGAAGTTGCCAAGGGCGCTTTCGCCGATATAGCGGCTGGCGATGGTGACATCACGGCCAAGGGTATCCGCTTCTACCGTACCGATGGTCTCGGCCAGCTTGCTGTCGAGCTGCTTGAGCAGCGGGCCAACCACTGTTTGCTCGAACGTGGCATCCCAGTCGCCTTCCTGTTGCAGGGAAGTATATTTCGGATCGTCGCTGGCAACACGCTTGTCGCTGGCTTTGATCGGATGCAGGGAAACGGAGTTGTACCAGTCCTTGCGGCCCTGATGGGCGGCAATGGAAATGGCTATATCGCCAAGGAACTTGCCATGGGCCAGAGCCTGAGTGATGAGGACACCGTCCTTGAGGTTAGTCTCGTCAATGCCGGTCTCGTTGAGCTTGGTGTGCGTATGGCCACCAACCACAACGATTGGCTTCTCGCTCAGCTCGCTTGCAATCTTGGCAATGGCAAAGTCACCGTCACCAATGTCGCGGGCTGTGGCGGCCTTGCCGGATTTATGCTGGCCGATACCATAGCCGCAGTGAGAAAGGATAACGACCACATCGGAGATTTCGGAGACGGCTGGCAGCAGGTTGGCGAGCGCCGTCACCGGACGATCCACCGCAAGGGTCGGGTCGTTCGGCTGGCCGACGCGAGTGTCGATGTTGGTGGTGAGGCCAATGAGCCCGACGCGCAAACCATTGATGTCGGCAACAGCTGCGGCGGTGTAGTCTTCATCACGCTTCATATAGCCCGAAGAATGCACGTTGGCGGAAAGCAGCGGGAAGGTTGCGTCCGTGTCCTTGCCCTTTTTGAGCAACTCGGCGCCACGGTCGAATTCATGGTTGCCCAGTGCTGCGATTTCGACACCGGCGGCGCTATAGGCACGATAGCTGGCATCAGCAACAAAGTCTTCTGGGGCCCAGCCCATCAACTCGTCAAAGATCGAGCCGGTGTGGTCATCCCCTGCGGAAACAAACAGCACAGCCTCATTCTCGGCTGCGTTGGCGCGGGCTTCCTTGACCAGCTTGACCATCTGCGCAAGACGGTGGGTGTCGCCCTTCTTGCCGTGCAGGTCGGTGATGTGGTTGTGCATGTCGTTGAAATGCAAAACACGCAGCACACGGCGTTCGCCTTCTTGGAGAACGGGGGCCGGAACGGGGCAGCCATCTTCGGCTACGATGGTTTTGATCGGACCGCTGAGCGGATCGCCTTTCAAAAGGAAGAGCTTGTCGATGATGCCGTTCGGATTGGGCGTGGTGGGGACCAGCTGCAACTCGCCAGCCATGGGGGCGGCATTGGCGCGGAAGGTCAGCATGGGAGAAAATGCGGCGCTCGTGGCAATGGCGGCACTGCCGAGCAGCAGGGAGCGGCGTGACAGGCTCGTGTGAGCATTGACGTCTTTGTTGGACATTGTCGATCTCTAGCAATTGAATTTTGAAAAAGCGGATAAGAGATCGCAAGGGTTGTGCAGATGTGTTTCAGCGTCGTGACGGCGGCATGGCAGTTTGGTGACAGAGCTTGTAGGCTACTGAAACCATGGCTTGGTCGGGGGCAGAAAACTGTGGACCGGTAGGCGCGGCCAGACGGGCTTTGCCTGATAGATCGCTTCAACCGTCACTGTCAGGCGGCCGCGCGTTTTAGCCGATCATTGATGGCTTCGCCCAGTCCTTCATTGCTGATGGGGGCAACCGCAATGCATGATACATCAGGCCGATCGAGCGCACGCAGAGAAGCAAACAGCTTCTGCGCCGCTTCAAAACTATCACCCGTTTCTGAAAGATTGACCACCTCTACTGCGCGGTCCGCATTGGCTGGCAAATTCGGCCCGAATGCCAGAAGGGCTTCTCCTTGCTGAATCTCTTTTGCGTTGAGGCGTACGGCGACCGAGGGCGCATAATGGCTGGTCATCATGCCCGGAGAGCTTGGGGCCGTGTCGTCGGTGCCCGCGCGCGCGAGGGGGCGCCCCAGCACAGCTTCCAACTGTTCGGCGGAAATGCCGCCCGGACGCAACAGCGTGGCCGGTGCGCCATCAACACAAAGAATGACGCTGGATTCCACGCCGACCCGACAGGCGCCTGTATCGGCGATCATGTCGATCCGGTCGGCCAGCTCTTCAGCCACATGGGCTGCCGTGGTCGGGCTCACGCGTCCTGAGCGGTTGGCCGAGGGCGCAGCCAGCGGCTTGCCTGTTGCAAAGGCGAGAGAGCGCATCAGAGCGGAATCCGGAACCCGCAAAGCCACCGTATCAAGCCCTGCAGAGGTGAGATCCGCAATGGGGCTCCCCTCGCGCTTCTTGACAACAAGGGTCATCGGGCCGGGCCAGAAGGCATTCGCCAGTTTCAACGCATCCTCATTGAACAACCCATGGTGTTGCGCGGCCTCAAGGCTTGGCAAATGCGAGATGAGTGGGTTGAAGCTTGGCCTGTTTTTGGCCTGATAGATGCTTGCGACCGCTTCGGCGTTGGTGGCATCTGCCGCCAGACCATAAACCGTTTCCGTCGGCACCGCGACCAGCCCGCCATCAGCAAGGATCTTGCTGGCGCGCAAGAAGTCCGGATCCTTGGAAAGGGTGGCCCCCGGAGCGCCGGTTTGCGGGTTTATGTCGAAGTGAAGAGGCTGCCACTGGGCTGCTGGTCTGGTCATTGCTATCAATGCGGCTGGGCTATCAAAGGGTTGGAAAAGAAGTGCGCCTCTTTTAGAGGACTGAGGCGGCAACGTCCAGAGCTTCCTTGCAAGAGACCCTGTTTGATCCCTGCTCATTGGTTAAGGCGTCGAGGGATAAAGAAAGGCCACCGGCAACCAAACTAAGGAGGAAGCTGCCGATGGCCTGACTTATGCCGCCCATCGGGATAGGATTGGGCGGCCTTCAGGGAACTCTGCACTATTGGCCCATGGCCAAGACGAGATCAGTTGACCCCGACTTTGGCTTTAGGCTCATTGTCGTTGGCTGCAGTTGGAGCTGCAACCAATGCCGAGGCGGAAACTGCCGGTTTGTCAGGCGTCGCATCAGCATGCTTGATCTGCTGGCCGACGGTAACGATCAGCATCTTGGATGGATCAAGCAGGCGTTTGGCTGCGCGTTTGGCATCATCCAGCGTAACCCCTTCGATATAGCTATTGCGCTTGTCGAAATAGTCGATGCCCAGCTTTTCGTTCTGGATACCAACCAGCTGGCGGGAAATTTTTGATGAGCTGTCAAAGCGCAATGGATAGTTGCCAATGAGGAATTTCTTGGCTGAAGCCAGTTCTTCCTCGGTCGGGCCCTCATTGCCAAGGCGTTGGATTTCCTGCTTGACCAGCATTAGCGCCTGATCTGCATTTTCCGTGCGGGTGCCCATGCCTCCGGCCAGCATCTGAGCATGGTCATAATCAGTCAGATAGCTATAGACACCATAGGCAAGGCCGCGCTTCTCGCGAATCTCTTCATAAAGACGCGAGGAGAAGGAGCCACCGCCCAGAATATGATTGACCAGATAGGCCGCAAAGAAGTCGTCGTCATGGCGCTTGATGCCCGGCATGGCGAAGCTGATCTTGGTTTGCGGTGTAGCAAAATCGACGTGGAATTCACCCGTTTTGGAAATCTCGACATCGTCCACCGGCTGAAGCGTTCCACTTTCCGGCAGCGGTGCGAACACCTTGTCGAGCATCGCCTTGAGGCTTTCGGCATCGATGGCGCCGACAACGCCGATGGTGAGGCCGTCGCGGGTCATCACATTCTTGTGCAGGGCAACCAGATCATCGCGGGTGATACGGGCCAGAGAGGCCTCTGTGCCGTTTGTATCGCGTCCATAGGGATGGCCCTCAAAGAGCGCATCCCGCATGGCTCGTGATGCGATGGCATCAGGGTCGGTCAGTTTCCGCTTGGCCGAAACGATCCATTGGGCACGCATGCGCTCAATCGGGTTTGCGTCGAAATGCGGAGCTTGCAGGGACTTTGCCAGCAGATCGAAGGCGATGTCCTTGTTCGGCGTCAGGGTGCGCAGCGAACCATAGAAGCGGTCGCGGCCTGCATCGAAGCTGAGTTTGATCGCATTGTCTTCAAGGGCAGTCTGAAAGGCCTGACTGTCCATATCGGCTGCGCCTTCATCGAGCAGGCTGGAGAGCATGGCCGCTGTGCCAGCCTTGCCATCCGCATCCTGCGCGCTGCCGCCGGTGAAGGAAAAATCGATCGCGATGATTGGCACGGTATTGTCTTCAACCAACCAGGCCTCAATGCCCTTGTCACTGACGACGCGCTGGATTTCAGTAGCGCCTGCATAACTCCAACTGAGCATGATCAGAAGGCTGGTCAAAAGGGTCAGCGTCAAGAGGCGCGGAGCTGAAAGCTTGTTGCTTGGAGCCAAAGCAATTGCACGAGCCTTTTTGCGGCGCGACTGAGCGATGGCATTCTGGATCTGTGCCTGGCGCAAGAGGGCGGCCTGTCGTCTGGTCATCTTGATCCTCCTATTCTGCAGTAGCGCTGGAAGGCGCCGCGTCGTCATTGGTAGCTGATGGTGTGCCCTCAGCTTGCGGTTTCGGCTTTGGCTGGCCCTGCGGTCGGGCCTTCGGATTCGGTACCTTCTGGGAAGCGCGTGGCGGATCCTTCGGATAGCTCATCTCTCTGGCTTTCGGGATGGCCTGATCCACATCGCTGCATTCTTTGTCGCCTTGCACGCTGGAAGGCTCAATGCTGGCCCCCGGCGGCAACAGATAGCCTGTCACGGACCGATGCGCTTGCAGATATTTCTCAGCCACGGCCTTGATCTGCTCGGGGGTGACTTCAGCCAGATGCTCTGGCCATTTTCTCAACTCATCAAGAGATTGGCCGGTAGAAAGGGCCGTGCCGACGATTCGGGCCAATGCAGCCTGATTGTCCTGAGCATAGAAGGTCTGGGCCAGCAGCGAGCGCTTGGCACGCGCCACTTCATCTTCGCTGACACCATCTTTCATGATTCTGTCGATTTCGGTTCGGATGCCCGCCTGCACATCGCCCACCGTATGGCCTGCCGTTGGGATGCCGTAAAACAGCATGCGCGTGTCATCAAGACCGGTGCCCTGATAATAGGCGCCAGCGGAGGTCGCGATCTTGTTGTCGATGACCAATGTCTTGTAGAGACGAGAATTGGTGCCTGAGCCCAGAATATAGCCAAGCAGGTCGAGTGCCTGGGCCTCTCCATTCTCAGCCGTGCTGTCAGATGGGGTGCCATAGGCCTGACGCACGCTGGCCTGATTGACCCGCTCATCAGTGAAGGTGAGGCTGCGTGCCGTGCGCTGAGGCGGTTCGTGCGGGCGAATCCGTGCCTCCGGCTCGGCACGCCGCTCGACCTTGCCATAGGTCTTTTGCGCCAAATCGCGCACTTCATCCTCAGAAATGTCGCCAGCGACGATCAAAATTGCGTTATTGGGCGTGTAATACTCATTGTACCAGTCAATCGCATCCTGCCGGTCAAGCTGTTCCATCTCATGCTCCCAGCCAATGACCGGAATACCGTAAGGGTGGTTGCGATAAAGCGCAGCATCAAGAGATTCGCTTAAGAGCGCGCCGGGATTGCTGTCTATGCGCATGGCACGCTCTTCCAGAATGACTTTCAATTCTGGTTCTACCTGCTCGTCGGTGAGCTGCAAGTTGGCCATGCGGTCGGCTTCCAGCTCCATCATCAACCCGAGATGTTGCTTGGCAACCCGCTGATAATAGGCGGTATAATCCTGTGTGGTGAAAGCATTCTCTTCGCCGCCAAGAGACGCCACAATCTTGGAGAATTCGCCATCCGGATGGGCCTTGGTGCCTTTGAACATCAGATGTTCTAGGAAATGCGCGATCCCTGAGACACCGCGCTTCTCATCCGCCGCACCTGCCTTGTACCAGACCATGTGGGTGACCACGGGGGCACGATGATCGGGAATCACCAACACCTGCATGCCGTTTTCCAGCTGGAAGGTGGAGAAATTCTGCCCGAACTGCGGCAACTCCGCCAGATTGGCTCCCATTGCCTGACCTAGCGTCGCCGATGGTGCGGCTGTGGCCTGCGCAGGGGGGTGGGAGGGCGCAAGCGCGGACTGGCTCGCCAGAGCTGCCGGGCCACTGCCAAGAAGGCCGCCAGTCATCAGCATGATCACCATGGAACGGTGGATCGAGCGATTCAATGAGAAAACCTGTCTTCGCATTCAAATCTCCAGTCTTTATTATACGCGTCCACGTGCGGGAGCCTGTCTTTCATTTCTGGCCGAGCGCTGCACTCATGCGCGAAAAGCACTTTAATCATCAAATTTAAGCTCTTAGCCTTACCAGAAGCAGACCTCTCGCAAACCTCGTGCCTAGGGCCTAAATCACAGTTGCGGCAAAGCTGTGGCAGGAAGACCATCAAACGCCTCAGTGTGCTTTCGTCTTCTTATAGGTATGCAATTACGCTTTCGGATCATTCAGTCTTGTCCTGTCTCATAAGGTAAGGGCGACAGGCTCGAACCCCAAATGAAAAGTTCGTAACGCAAACGAACAGGTTCCAGAGTCCCCCATAGTCGGCTTTATGCTGCGACACAAAAAGTCATCAGCCTTTATGATGCTGTTGCGAAGAAGCTTTGAAACAGATTCTGGGTTCAAAAAGATTCTGTACCGCATGCAAAGTCGAAAATTAGGGGCTAGAAAATCAAAGAAACACACAGGTTTTTGAGACTTTCGTAGTGATACTGATGGGAAAAATCCTGCGTAAATTTCAGCAAATGACCGAATTGTGCAAGTTTTCAAGCACGTTTTGCACCCGCGAAGAGCATCTCTACTGACCAATTGGACGAATGAATAGAGGATATTTTGCCCGAATTGGCAATTTCTCTAAAGATTACAGGTATATGACTTAGGGCTATGCTGTCTTGACACCCCAAGACCGCCCGATTAAGGTGCGCCCGTCTTCGACAGTTGCAGGGGCTCAAAAGGATGTCCGGTAAAAAGCTTACGGAAATTCAAGGGAGGCCTCATGCCGGGGAATGAAGACCACAAGCTGGACGACCGTCTGGGGAATTTGGACGCGGAGCTCGCTAAAATGCGCGAGTCCCAAGCGACAAAAAACCGGGCAAAAATGGACAGAGAACAGAGCAATGGACTTGCGATGGCTTGGCGTCTTGGCTCAGAGTTTGTCGCAGGGGTTCTGGTTGGAACTGCCATTGGCTGGCTGATAGATGAATGGCTTGGGATACGGCCGTGGGGGATGATAATCTTCCTCTTGCTCGGTTTCTTGGCCGGAATGCTGAATTTGTTGCGCTCGGCGGGCAAATTGCCCCCTCCGGGAGCTTGATTTAAACGAACTGTGACTTGCCATGCGCTTTAATCGCGGGTAAGGACGCATTTAGGAATAAAAGGCCAGTCTGACGTTTACGGCTCTGCGCGATGGGCGCACCGGACGTCAGGTCAGGTTGACCAGATTAAGTGAGAGGGCAAACGAGTGACAGATCCCGCTGTTGATCCGATTCATCAGTTCCAGATCCATGATATTTTCACTCTGGGCGAAGTCGGTGGTGTACAGTTCGCAATGACGAACTCCTCCGTATTCATGATCGCAATTGTCGTTCTGATTTCCGGGTTTCTAATCCTTTCGACATCTGGCCGCGGCCTTGTGCCGACGCGCTGGCAGTCTGCTGCCGAGCTGATGTATGAGCTAGTAGCAAGCACGCTGCGCAACTCTGCCGGTACCGAAGGCATGCGCTTCTTCCCGTTCGTTTTCTCGATCTTTGCCTTCGTGCTGGCGGCAAACGTGATCGGTCTTGTGCCTTACTTCATGACAGTAACGAGCCATCTGGTCATTACCGCAGCTCTGGCGTTGCTGGTCATTTTCACTGTTATCGTTTACGGCCTGATGCGCAACGGCCTTGGCTTCTTCAAGCTGTTTTTGCCGTCCGGCTTGCCGGTGGCAATAGCGCCCTTCATCGCCATTATTGAAGTGCTATCCTTCCTGTCGCGTCCGGTTTCCCTTTCCTTGCGTCTGTTCGGTAACATGCTTGCCGGTCATATCGTGTTGAAAGTGTTTGCCGGCTTTATCGTCACCTTGACGGCGGCAGGCGTCGGAGGCTGGTTTGCTGGCATCTTGCCGCTCGGCATGACCGTGGCCCTGACGGCACTGGAAACTCTGGTCGCAGTTTTGCAGGCCTATGTATTCACGATCCTCACATGTGTCTATCTCAACGACGCGATCCATCCGTCACACTGATAGGACATGCAAGGTTCGTTTGAATGAGTTCGAACCAACATTAACCCAACTCAAATTCTGATTGAATGAAACAGGAGAATTTACAATGGATGCAGAAGCAGCAAAGCTGATTGGTGCTGGTATCGCTTGTATTGGTATGGCTGGCGCTGGTATCGGTGTTGGTACTATCTTTGGCAACTATCTGACCGGTGCACTGCGCAACCCGTCCGCAGCAGCCTCTCAGTTCACCAACGCTCTGGTTGGCGCAGCGCTTGCAGAAGGTCTTGGCATCTTCTCTCTCGTCGTTGCCTTCCTGCTGATGTTCGTTGTTTAAGACTGATTTTCTGTCCTGAGGGGCAGGAGTGGACAACGGGAAAGATTCAAGGATTCAGTTTCGCCTTGATTTCTTCAGTCATATGGTTTGAAGCGGGCCGACAATCTGTCAGTCCCTTCTTCCATTGAAGAGATGACGATCTCTCGTCTCTTTGCCTACGGGGGGCAAGCCCTTTGCCGCGTTTTTCGGCTATTGGCTTGTGCTATTCTATGGCAAAGTTATTCGGTCTCGATTTCAGCACGCATAGGCTGTTGGTTGATCCAGACCGCTTGAGGGACAGAGCTGCGAAATTGACGTTATGATTTGGAGATGACGATGGCGCAACAGCAGATCGATGCGCATACAGAAGTAGCCGGACATGGCGGCGAAGAAGGCGGGCATTCATCGTTCCCTCCTTTTGATCCAAACACCTTTGGATCTCAGCTTCTGTGGTTGGCCATCACCTTCGGGCTGCTTTACTACATTATGTCCAAGGTGGCTTTGCCACGAATTGCCAACATTCTTGAAGTGCGGCGCGATCGCATCGCCAGCGATCTTGGCGAGGCTGAGCGTTTGAAGCGGGAGACAGACGAAGCGATCGCTTCCTACGAAGAGTCTTTGGCTCAGGCACGCCAGAAAGCGCACGGTATTGCCAATACCGCTCGCGACGAAGCAAAATCTCATATCGAAGCCGAATTTGCCAAGGTTGAGGCCGACGTCGCCAGTCAGATTTCCGAAGCGGACAAGAAGATCGCCGCAGTCAAGGAAGCTGCCATGGGTGAAGTTGACGCAATCGCAACAAGCACGACGTCAGCTCTTTTGGAGCAGATACTCGGCTCCAGTGTTGCTGAAAAAGAAGTTTCCAAGGCAGTCACAACTGCTAAGGCGAACTAGAGGGAGAGCCTGATGGGTACAAATACGCTATGGGCCTTTATCGGTCTCCTCATCTTTATCGGCATCATCCTCAAGATGGGTGTACCAGGCGCGATTGCCGGTGCTTTGGACAAACGCGCCAAACTGATTGAGGACGAACTCGATCAGGCACGTCGCCTGCGCGAAGAAGCTCAGGGTTTGCTTGCTGAATATCAGCGCAAGGCCCGCGAAGCGGAAAGCGAAGCTGAAGAAATTGTGATGCTCGCCAAGCGCGAAGCCGAAGTCATGGAAAAAGAGGCGCAAGCCAAAATTACCGATTTCGTCGCTCGACGCACCAAGCTTGCCGAAGACAAGATTGCGCAGGCTGAAGCCAGTGCGATCAGCGAAGTCAAGGGGGCAGCAACGGATCTGGCCGTCAAGGCCGCCGAACAGATCCTGGCCAAGAAGATGGAAGGCAAAGCTGGCAAGGACCTGCTGAAGGCTTCTATCGCAGAGGTGGGCTCCAAGCTCCACTGAGCTGGTCGCTGACTGACGGTCTTGCAAGAACAAAGAATTTCAAAAGCCGTGGCAAATGATGCTGCGGCTTTTTTTGTTGCCCAAAGGCTACGTGAGCCGCTAGCGGCTTGGGGCGATAGTGGTCGATAGGCGACGCGACGCTCCAAGGAGGTGTGCGGAGCTCCGAGTTAAACCCACAGGACCTAGAACCTACAAGGCGTTACCATAGAGCCATCTGACACCGGTTTTCAGGCCCACTGTGCAGATATTGGCAAACACGCCGTTGGAGAGCTTGGCGACGTCTCTGAGAAGGGGGGCGTCCGACAGTTGTTTCTCAAGCAATGGCGGCTCATCACGTAGCCATATCAGAAGGCTGGTATTGGGTTCGTAATGTTTAGCCGCCTTGCGCAAGACTGCGCGCTTGATTTCTCGCTCCACCTCCTGAACACTGATCCCGAAAGGGCGGAATTTGTCGATCACAACACCAACCCGCGACATTTCACGATCATGGCGCACAAGATCCGCCCCCTGCCGTGGGTTCATGGCGCGGGTGATCTCCAGATAGCCTTCGCGATCTGGTGAAATATGGGGCTGATTGGAAACAATTCGGTAGATGGCGTCGAAACTGCACCCATTATCGGTTTTCGGGTCTCCACTACCGGTCCGTGTTGCACAGACCTCCATCGTTGAATCCCAATTGCGAATGTCGCCGCTCACATGTTTCCCGAAAAGCAACAACGGAAGCCACTCATCGACGTGTTTGGCTCCCGGTCCGATATGCGACGTTGATGGATGTTGTTGAACGAAATAGGGTTGCTCGTTGGATAAAGCACGATCGAAATTCTGTATTCGTATGCTTTCTTCCCAGAATAGCTCTTCGAACTCGCTAATATTCAGCCAGTCGGTTAAAGCTGGGTCAGATGGACTTTCATAAATCATGCGACTTGCTTCCAAGAATCGTTTGATCATATCCACTTTCCAAATTATTGAGCCAAATTTTTGCGGGAAAATCAACTTTCATTCAAGAACGGCTATCTCGATGGCCAATCTATTCTGCGTCTATACTTGGGAGAGCTTGAGCAAGATTTTTCGTTAGGAGCGACCCTTTATGCGACTCGGGTTGGAAAATTGATAGATGTTCCAACAGAATGCTGATGAATCTTATCGATTTGACGACAAGGGGAGAATGAGCGCACCCTCCGTGGTGAGGGCGCAAACGATAGGACCGAAAGTGAAGTGAGGTAGCGCGGGCGCGCCGGGCTGAATTCGCTTTCCGCTCTAACTTCAAGCCATGTCTTTGAACTGTTTGAAAAATGCACTTATTGTCAATAAATTAGCACTAGCATGATGGGACCAACGCGTCGGGATCAATCACAAGGACCGGACGTTGACAAGCGAGGTTCAATCATCGATTGTAAAAAAAACTGCTGTTATATGGCGCGATTCTTGTGGGGAGAGTGTGTCATGGCAAAGACAGCAAAACTTGGTCAATCGCACGGGGGGAGGGGACCGACCGCCCGTGACGCGCCGTGGCGTCGATGACCATTGACACGGTGAAAGTTATGACATCGAAAAGTAGAAAGTCTGGCGAAGGCAAAAGAAACACCCGAGAACTGATCCTTGAAGTAGCCGAGCGGGAAATCGCAGTGAACGGTGTTGAGGGGTTCCGGTTGAAGGATGTCGCCGAACAGGTTGGAATTCAGCTACCGTCCCTTTATGCCCATTTTGCGGGCCGGAAAGAGTTGCTGGAGGCTTTGACCAATGAATTCCTGGGCACTCTCTACGCGCTGTATAAAGAGCTTTCGGCTCTGCCGCCGCGCGAAGCACTGCTGGCGAGCGCTGATCGTACCATTGACCTCTATTTGTCCAAGCGAGGCTATGCGCGCCTGCTGCTTTATGATTTTCCCGCTCCCAACAAGAATTCCCTGATGGCTAACAGCGAGGACAAGATCATCGAGATCTTGAATCTGATCGAGGAAACCATCCAGAGAGGCGTAGCACAAAATACCGTGCGGGATATTTCCGCCGAGCTATTTCTGTCTTTCCGCCTCGGATTGACCCTGTTTCCGCTGTTTATGCGCCTTGACAGAAATGGTGGAGACATGGTTACTGATCAGGAGATCATCCATTCGATCAAGCGCGAGTCCAACTTTCTTTTGGCTCACTTCATTTCCGTGCGCTGATCAGCCATAGCCTCTTTATCTGCCGAAGAGACTCGCAAATTCGCTGCGACATGATTCCTTTATGGATTATCGCGGGAGTGGTATTTGTTTGTGTCATATCGCATATGCAAAAATGCATGAGAAAAGTTTAGGCACAATTTCAGGGATCGTAGGAGCGGAGTTCTGCCTTAAAGTTGAGCAGGCATTGGGATAAATTCCAATGTTTCGTTTGAATAATTGCGTATTGGAAATATAAAGTTTGTCACACCAGTATCTTTGAGAAATAAAATTCTGTATAGAATTTGCGGCTCGAGCAATGTGTATGAGACATTCCTGAGATGCGTTTTTTGAGGAGCTGTTTTCGAGCTTGTCCAAAAATCCGGGGAAAGGCATTCAGCATTGGACTGAGTCAAATATCTACGTCTAGCATTGGGCTAAAGTCATATTACCGGAGTGAAATGGCAAAAAGACGAGACATGACCATGCCTGAACAAGCAAAGAAATCTTCTTCTAACGATCTCCTGCAAAAAGAATATCATGAGATCGGTATCCCTTCCGTTGCTGCTGCCTGCTGCGTGAAAAAACACGTGGAAGCCAAGCACACGGACTACGATCCCGCGCAAGCAAAGAAATAAGCGCACCATGTGTGTGCTCGGGTAGAGTGCCGGATGGCCCTGATTGGGGTCTGATAAGACAGCGTCTCGATTTCCTGTTTCAGGGGCGCTGGTCCCCGCTTCATCGATACCCTGCATGTGTGAATCTGCTACGATCCTTTGCCTCGGCTTTCTTTGTGAGAGCATGCATTTAGAAGAGGTAAAGCTGGCGTTGTGCCTCCCCCGCGGCGCAGCGAAACGTAGTCTACGCCTTTAAAAGCGTTCCTTCGCAAGAGGAGCGCTTTTTTTATGGCAAACCATTCCTCACCCGGCTTTTCCGGGTGTTTGGCCTGGAGTGCGTCCTTGATGCCTCATAACGTGCTGTGAATGAGCGACCAGGCCAGAAGCCACATGATCGCACCGATCGTGAAATCCAGAATTCTCCAGGCGATTGCCCGCTCAAACAGAGGGGTGAGTACGCGCGCGCCATAGCCCAACGCAAAGAACCAGACAAAAGAGGCCGCAATCGCGCCCATGGCGAACAGGACCTGCTGAAAGCCCAGCCAACGCGCAGAAAGACTGCCCACCAGCATCACCGTATCCAGATAAACATGCGGGTTGAGATAGGTGAAGGCCAGAACAGTGAGAATCGCACTCTTGAGGCTAATGCTTTCGCCCTTGGACACATGCATGCCACCGCTCTTGAAAGCTCGTATAAAAGCTTGCAGACCATAAAAGAGCAAGAACGCAAACCCGCCCCATGTGATCAGTGTCAATAAAAGCTGGGATTGCCGAACCAACGTGCCCATGCCCGCTACGCCTGCCGCAATGAGAATGGCATCGGAAAAAGAGCAGATCAGCACAATGGGCAGAATATGCAATCGCTGCAAACCAAGCCGCAAGACAAAAGCATTCTGGGCGCCGATGGCAATAATGAGAGAAGCGCCCAGCAGAAATCCCTGCAGCACAGGCGCGTAGATGGAAGAGAACGTCATGGTCAGTCTCTTTTAAGGAAATATCTCAAGGCAAGAAGAAGCCGGACGTGGAGCGCCCGGCTTATCGTGCTTTTTCATTCTTCGGGAGTGCTCGGCTTACGGGTAAAGCCGTGTCTTTTCCCAACCATCGCCGCCAGGTTTGAAAACGACGCGATCGTGTAGTCTGAAATTCCGGTCATGCCAGAATTCGACTTCTTCGGGCACGACCCGAAAACCGGACCAATAGTCGGGGCGCGGAATGCGTCCGATGTTGAATTTGGCGGTATATTCAGCAACGGCCTTTTCAAGCGCAAAGCGACTTTCCAGAGGCCGGGATTGTTTGGATGCCCAAGCTCCTATACGGCTGCCGCGCGCGCGGGAATCGAAATAGGCGTCCGCTTCTTCCTTGCTGACTTCTTCAACCGCACCCCGAATGCGCACCTGACGTCGTAGGCTCTTCCAATGGAAAAGAAGGGCCACTTTCTGGCTGGCCAGCAGTTCACGACCTTTGGCACTTTCGAAGTTTGTATAAAAAACGAATCCCTTTTCCGAATAATCCTTGAGCAGCACCATGCGCACGTTCGGCATACCGCTTTCATCCACCGTGGCAACGGCCATGGCGTTGGGATCGTTCGGCTCACTGGCTTCAGCTTCCGCTAACCAACGAGAAAAGAGCTCCAGAGGCTTGTTTGCCTCAGTAAAGTTACCACTCATTAACCTTCCTGGCTGAAAATAAACTATGACTTCAAAGGCGGGTCCTGCATGACGATGCGGGCTCGGTCTAGAGTGTAAAGGAACCCGACATGTTTGGCCATAGAGTCTCTGCATCAATTTACAGCGTCGCCCGCGGTGCCGTAAAGCTTTGCGTGCTGGCCGCCTGTTGTTCCCTGGGCGCTTGCGCTTCTGTCAGTTTTATGGGCTCCTCCGATCAGGTCGACGACATCAAGACCGGCTCGATTGGCGTGACAGATCGTTTGCTCGCTGGCATCGACCCTTCCGACTGGCAAGTCATGCTGAACCGTATTTCCTCCTTCGACAAGGTCGCCATGCAGACCGAGCAGGTCAACGCAGACTGGATTAATCCCGAAACCGGCTCCAAAGGGCGGATCACTCAGGTCAAAAAACTGCCCGACATGATGAATGAGGAATGCCGCTCCTTCAAAAGCTCCATGCATCGTGTAACGGGCGTCGAGAATATCGAAGGGCAGGCGTGCAAGGTGCCGGATGGCAGCTGGCAAATCGTCGGCTTCTCTACGGGCGTCTCTGTATAACCTCGCCAAGCTCGCTTTCTGCTAGCGTAACTATGCCTTTCTTGGGCGTCTTTCCTCATGTTCAATCTTTTGCATATGTGTCAATGAACTGTCACATAAGTCCGCTAACGTGTGCCTTGTAGCGCCAATAAGGCGTTGCAAATGCATGTTTCAAGACTTTCAGAACCGGGTTTTTTTTCGTTTTTATTCTCTGGTTTCTTACAAATTTTGCCATCACCAGTTGATGTTCACTTTCCTTTTTCTAAAGCAGATCCGGGTTCCGCACGAGCCCGGATCTTCTTTTTGGAGCGGCTCCATAAAGTAGGCAGTTACGCATTGTAATCCTTGTTCAATTTCCCGTCCCGCTATTCGTTGCAAGAAGCCCTTCTATCGCATTTCTCATCCGCAATGCCTCTTGAAAATGACATGCTTTTACTCCATAGGAGCAAAACTTATCCCCCATGGACGCTGAGGGTCTGGAAAAGCCGACAGGTTCCTCCTATAGTGATCGGCAAGAAAATGCTGCCTTAGGGCAGAGGACCAGCGGTGCGCTGGTTTATTTATGGCTCTTATTATGCTCATGTTGAGCATAAGTTTTGGTCACAAGAAGCAATAACGGGCCTCAAGACCAAAGGTCCAGATCGCAAGGTTGGCTTTGCCCTACGCCAAGATGCCAGTAGGAAGGCCAGACAGCACCGCGCAATTTGAAGGAGGCCAGGGTCGGATGATGATGACAGCTCAGACTGCAACCGATTTTGCAAAACGTGCCCCAAGCATGGCTGCGCAGGAGCGGGGAATCCTGCCCATGCCGCCGCTTGTCTATAGCGATGAGGTGGCGGCAGAAACCGCGCCACTCTATGAGCTGGTCAAGCATGTCATTCCACCCATCGAGTGGCCATTCCACGCGCCCTATATCTCGGCGATCAACAAGCTGAAGAAAGAGCGCGGCGCGGTTATTCTGGCGCATAACTATCAAACACCGGAAATTTTCCATGGGGTCGCGGATATCCGTGGCGATAGCCTTCAGCTAGCCATCGAAGCGGCTCGCTCGGATGCTGATCTGATCATCCAGTGCGGCGTTCATTTCATGGCGGAGACCTCAAAGATCCTCTGCCCTGACAAGACAGTGCTCATTCCCGATAGCTCGGCCGGCTGCTCGCTCGCCTCTTCTATAACCGCTGCCGATGTGCGCGCCCTGAGGGATCAATATCCCGGCGTGCCGATCATCACCTACGTGAACACCTCAGCGGATGTGAAGGCCGAGTGCGATATCTGCTGCACCTCGTCCAATGCGGTTGAGATTGTCGAAAGCCTCGGTGTTGATCGGGTGTTATTGGTGCCAGACCAGTATCTGGCCAAGAATGTCGCCGCCCAGACCGATGTGGAAGTGCTGACCTTTGCCGGCTCCTGCGAAGTGCATGAACGCTTTACCGCCGATGAGATCCGGTCCTATCGCCGCTCCATGCCGGATGTGCAGGTGATCGTTCACCCAGAATGTCCGCCCGAAGTGGTGGCTGAGGCTGATTTTTCCGGCTCGACCAAGGGCATGATCGATTGGGTCAAGACCAATAATCCGGAGAAGGTGATGATGATCACCGAATGCTCCATGGCCGATAATGTGGCTAGTGAAGCACCTGACGTGAATTTCGTGCGGCCCTGCAATCTCTGCCCGCACATGAAGAAGATTACGCTGCCAAAAATCCTCGACAGTCTGCTCTATATGCAGGAAGAGGTCACGGTTGATCCCCTCGTTGCCGACAGGGCCCGCAGGGCCGTCGAACGGATGATCAATCTGAAATCCTGATGTCTTGAAGGTCCGGGCCGATCTGTTGCGATTGGCCCGGACTTTTCTTTATTCTCCCCAGCCTGCGCTCCGGCAAAGGCAGGACTCAAGGGTTGCGCTAGAAATGGCGGAACCAGATCAAAGTCAAATCCATGAACATTTCCGCATCCGATGATTTTCGCCCCGAAAGCTGGCAACGCCATGATGAGATCATCATCGTTGGCGGAGGGCTGGCCGGGTTGTTCTGTGCCTACAAGCTGGCGCCACGCCCTGTAACGCTTATTTCTGCTGCCCCCATAGGCGAGGGGGCATCCTCTGTTTGGGCGCAAGGCGGCATAGCGGCGGCGGTCTCTGAGGGCGACAGCACCGCCTCGCACTTGGGAGACACGATCAAGGCGGGCGCGGGAATCGTTGATGAAAAGATCGCTCGCCTGATGACCAATCAGGGGCCACAGCGTATTCTTGACCTGCTGGAAGTGGGCGTGCCTTTCGACAAGGATCTGGAGGGCAAGCTGCGCCTGAGCCGGGAGGCTGCCCATTCCGCCAGCCGCGTTGTCCGTGTTTCTGGTGACAAGGCAGGGTTTGCCATCATGGAAGCCTTGATCCGGCGCGTCATCGACATGCCGTCCATCCGTATCGTTTCCGGTTATCAGGCTGAAAAACTGCATATGGAGGGGCGCTATGTAAAAGGCATCGTTGCACGAAGATGCGGGCAAGGAGCCGAGCCCGACACCCATACGATCTTTTTCCCTGCGCGCGCCGTGGTGTTGGCGTCCGGTGGCTCGGGCAACCTCTACCGGGTGACGACCAACCCCACCGAATCCAATGGCGATGGTATCGCCATGGCGGCGGCGGCGGGCGCGATAATTGCCGACCCTGAATTTGTCCAGTTCCACCCTACGGCGCTTGATGTCGGCAAGGACCCTGCGCCTCTGGCGACTGAAGCCCTGCGTGGTCATGGCGCCAAGCTGATAAACAAGGCTGGTGAACGCTTCATGCTGGGCGAGCATGATCTGGCCGAACTGGCGCCACGCGACATCGTCGCCCGCGCCATCCATCGACAGGTCGAAGCGGGACAGGGAGCCTTTCTTGATTGCCGTGAGGCAATCGGAGACAGTTTTTCTGAAGAATTCCCCACCGTTTACGGTCATGCGCAAGAGGCAGGGATTGATCCGGCAACTGAACCACTGCCGGTCGCACCGGCAGCCCATTATCACATGGGCGGCATCCTGACAGACGCACAAGGACGCACGACCCTTGATGGGCTTTGGGCTGCGGGCGAGGTGACAGCCACCGGCGCCCACGGAGCCAATCGTCTGGCCTCCAACTCATTGCTCGAAGCGGTGGTTTTTGCTTCGCTGGTCGCGCAGGATATCAACCAGCAGCTCAGTTCGCCCAAACATGAGCTTTGGCAGCCCATCCGCAACGAGCGAACCCTGCCAGCGCGTCACCAGCCCGAAGAGGATATCGCCAAACTGCGTGCAACCATGAGCCGTTTTGTTGGCGTGGAGCGCGATGGTGCAGGGCTCAGAACGGCCTTGCAGATCATCGCCGAGCTGGAGCAGAAGGCTGTGACCGATAGCTTCCGCAATCAGTTGATCACAAGCAAGCTGATCACCGTTGCTGCCTATCTGCGCAAGGAGAGCCGGGGCGGGCATTTCCGCAAAGATTACCCGCATCAGGAAGAGGGCTGGCGTCACAGGAGCTTCATTACCCTCAAGCAAGCTGAAGCCGAGATGGGAAGGATCCTGAGCGCAGTTGAACCCGATTGATTTAAAACAGAGCGCATGGCATCGCCTTTTGTTAGCTGAAGGGCCAACATCGCAGCCAGGCGTCACCACCAACAGACAAGACCTGATTTCGAAAGACATTCGAAGGAAACCGCATTGATGAGCGACACAAAAATCTTGCCCGCAGACAAACTGTTTTTGCCCCAACCCATCATTGATGATGCTGTGCTTGCGGCCTTGAAGGAAGATCTGGGCCGCGCTGGCGATATCACCACGCTGGCGACCATTCCTGCCGATGCGCACGCAAGGGCCGTGATCGCGGCGCGGGACGAGGGGATCATCTCAGGCATTCCCATGGCTGAAAGTGCCTTTCGTCAGATTGGCGTATGGCATGGAGAGGCAGTTTCTTTCACGCCCATGATCGCTGACGGTACCGAAGTGAAGGCAGGGGATGTGATTGCTGAAATTTACGGTCCGGCGCGTTTGGTGCTGTCTGCTGAACGGATCGCGCTCAACTTCATGTGCCATATGTCCGGTGTCGCCACGGCGACCCACAAGATGGTCAAGCTGATCAAGGGCACCAGGGCAAAAGTGACCGGCACCCGCAAGACGCTGCCGGGCCTGCGGGCTTTTGAAAAATATGCAGTCAAGTGCGGCGGCGGCTCCAACCACCGCTTCGGTCTTGATGATGCCATTCTGATTAAGGACAATCATATTGCGGTGGCAGGTTCGATTACCGAAGCCATTCGCCGGTCTCGAGATTTTGCTGGCCATCTGGTGCGAGTTGAAGTGGAAGTGGACACCATCGAGCAGCTCAAGGAAGCCATCGCCTGCAAACCGGATGTCATCATGCTGGACAATATGGGCCCGGAGAAGCTGGCCGAAGCGTTGGCCCTGCTTGAGGGCACCGGAATTATCTCCGAAGCCTCCGGCGGTGTAAGCCCGGCAACGATTGCGGCGATTGCCAAGACCGGCGTGGATTATATTTCCGCTGGCTATATCACCCACTCGGCGCCAAACTTCGATCTGGGGCTGGATATTTCCGTCAGCTAACCGGCACCCAAACTTGTTTGCAATGAAAAATCCCGCGACCCAATCGGTGTCACGGGGTTTTGCGTGATGCTTGCTTAAGTGCTCATGCCCCTTGCAAACAGCTCATTACCATTATCTGCGAGATGGGTTGACTGTATCGCCTAGTTGCGCCTGAAGCCTTCATGATTGCCCGCGCCGCGTCGACCAAAGCCTCTGGCCTGCTTTCCTAAGATGATCGGAACGCGCGCTCTGGGGCGATCATTGGCAGCTTTTGGTCTGGTCCTGCCTTGGGGATGCGCGTAAGCAAACTCCTCATCGGAAAAGCGTTTCCTTGGAGGGCTCTTGCTAGTCCCCATCTGGATGATCTGGTCAGGGCTTGCTCCGCCTCCATTCGGGTCATCGCCAAATTTATTCGGCCCACGGCTTCCTCGTTTGAAGAACAATAAAAAGAGCACGTAGAAATTGATGAAGGGTATGAACGTGCCGAACCACCAGAAGCCGCTTTTGTTCACATCGTGCAACCTGCGTACCAAGACCGAAAAATTCGGAAGCAATGTTACGAGCCAAAACAGAGCCAACAGAGGCAGGCGTGTAACAGTTTCGGAAAATGTTGCTCTTCCGGCTAAAAGAGGGCCTGCGCCAAGCAGAATATTGAACAAGATTATTGTCAGATGCCAATACCAGTATTCTGAGCGTGGGGCGCGTCCACTGAAACTGACATAGTGTCTGAAACAGGATGAAATGGCAGCGAAGTAGCTCATATCAAATTCACAATCTATGATAGCAATGTCATCACTATTGATTGCGGGCCTTAACTGGTAGTTAAGGCGCAGGCGCATTTGGTAGCCTGACCAAATCTCTCATTTTACAGCGTTAAAAGAGGATTAAGTGATGATCTGCTCACTCCGCCGGAGAGGGCGAGTGAACCGGTGCACCATCATAAGAGGAGCGCGCGGCCTGTGCGTCGCGTTTGGCAAGCGCGGCCATATCCAGTGGATTGGCACCAAAGCGGTTAAAGCCTTCCTGACTTTTGCGCGCCAGCATGGCTACCATCGGAAATAGGCCGAAAAAGGGGATAAGATAAACCAGAGTCCACCAGCCCCTGCGGCCCCTGTCATGCAGGCGCCGGACGGTGATGGCAAGCATAGCAGGTGAAAAGAGTAACAGATAGAGCGGCACGAACGGCTCTCTGTTGCCCATCAGCTGATAGAGAAACAGCGCAAGGCCGCTTGGCTCCTGCTGCCGGACATAGGTGACGTCAGCCCCGAGCGCGGCAAAAAACATCAATGTGAAAAAAGTGAAGTAGAACCAGAATTCCATGCGCGCCGTACGGCCGGAATAGGAAAAGGACGCCCGAAGAATTGAGAATAGCTTGCCATAAATCGAAAACATCGCCTGCTCCTTCTTCGGCATGAAGCCGAGTGCGCAAGGAGAGCCTACGAAAGAGGGTATGGTTAATCAATCGTAAATTTCGCATTTTGCAACACATGGTTAACCCTCGCCCAGACACGGGGGCATCGGTTGAAAAAGAGCGAAAGTGCTTAAGAGGGGGAAGGGGCCAAGAGGGCCTGGAAGTGGGACTGTAAGTGGGGCATTCAGCTCTGGTCGAAATGCAGCTCTCGGGGTGGGAAGGCATGGCCGAAGCGATTCTCGCCAGCCGGGCCGGGAACAAAGCCGACCACAAAATAGAGCACCATCACCAGCGCTACGGGAATCCACAGCATTTGCGCCATAAGCGCGGGTGCAAATGTGGCTATCGCGAAGGTCAGCAGAATGCCTGCTGGCACAATAAGGAACCACTTGCCCGTCAGGTCCATATCATGCAGGCGACGCACCGTGAGAGAAATGCCGAAAATGAAGGTCAGAGCAAACCACGCCTTCCAGATTTCCGAAAGCAGCGGCGTATTCAGGCCGATGAAATAGAAGCCCGCCGTCATGAGCAGGGAAAACACGATCCAGAGCCAGAATTCGGCCCGTCCGGCGCGTCCCTTGAAGTCAAGGCAATGGACAAGACTATGTTCAACAAGCTTCACGGCAGACATGGCACCAACCTTTGAGAGATCCAAACCGGTATTTGAACATGAGAGACTGCTCACCATGCAGCAAGACCGAGTGATTGCCCATTAGCAAATCTACCGGTTCACTGCAATCGCGAGCGGTCGGAGGCATCGATTCATCCGATTTCTTTGAAAACTCAACGAAGTGTGCAGCGGATAACCGCCCCTTCTGCCTCCATTGTTGCATTGACGGGAGGGGCGCAAACGTTGGATGCATAGAGATGAATATAGCGGATTGTACGGATATCCGTATTTTGCTCGGGAGCAAACCAGAGAGTGTCGACCATTTACATCACGCACCCTACCTTCATGAAGCACAAGACGCCTGAGGGCCATCCGGAACGTCCGGATAGGATGCGTGCGGTCAATATTGCTCTGGAGCATGAGAAATTCATCTATATGCCGCGTGAAGAGGCCCAGCTCGGGCGGCACGAAGATATCCTTCGCTGTCATCCGCAAAGCGTCATTGATCATCTTGAGGAAAATTCCCCCAAAGAGGGGCTGATTTCGCTTGATGGCGACACGACGGTATCGCCCGAAACCATGACTGCGGCGCTCTATGCTGTGGGCGCTTCCACTCAGGCCATTGATGAGGTCATGCAAGGCAAGGTGAATAATGCCTTCTGCGGCATTCGCCCTCCGGGCCACCATGCCGAGCAGAACCGCTCCATGGGCTTTTGCTTTTTCAACAATGCAGCCATCGCGGCGCGCTACGCCCAGGAGCATTATGGAGCCGAGCATGTCGCCATTGTCGACTTCGACCTGCATCATGGCAACGGCACACAGGATATTTTCTGGGATGACCCCAGTGTGATGTATTGCTCGACCCACCAGATGCCTCTCTATCCGGGCACAGGAGCCTGGACGGAAACCGGCAAGGATGATCTTGGCAATATTGTCAATGCGCCCCTTGGTGCAGGGCAGGGGGCAGAGCAGATGCGGGACGCCTTTGAGTCGCGCCTTTTGCCCGCGCTTTATGATTTTAACCCCGATCTGGTGATTATATCCGCCGGTTTCGACGCCCATATCCGTGATCCGCTGGGCGATCTGACCTGTACAGAGGCGGACTTTTCGTGGATGACCGGCAAATTGATGGACGTTGCAGAAAAATGTTGCGACAACCGTCTGGTGTCTTTGCTGGAAGGGGGATACGACCTGACGGCGCTTGCCCGTTCGGTCGCTGTTCATGTGGACCGGCTTATGCACGGGTGACTCCGCGCCCGATCCCGGAGCTTCCGGTCCACTCGAAGGGAGGGTCCAATGGTGCCAGGCATTGGACCCTTTCCTTTTGCTCCATTGCAAAAGCGCAAAGGGCGATCACGGGACAATCATGTGATAAGCCCGTTCGACTTTAATCTCCTGAATGTCTGAAGGCTTTTGCATTGAGACATTTCCATGTAAAAGGGAATGAGCGACTCAATGGTCGCCTTCACCTGACCAATTTCAAGCCTTGCCAGAGGAAATCAATTCGCCATGTCAGACCTGTCCGAGCTCACCTTTGAAGCAGCCCTTGCCGAACTGGAACAGATCGTTCAGAGACTGGAACGGGGCGATGTGCCTTTGGAAAAATCCATTGAGGAATATGAGCGCGGCGAAGCGCTGAAGCGTCATTGCGATGCGCTGCTCAAAAAGGCCGAGGAAAAGGTTGAGAAAATCCGTCTGTCCGCTGAAGGGCAGGCCGCAGGAACCGAACCGCTCGACGTAGACTGAGTGATTTCGTTTCATCACAGGATCTGCTTTAGCTGCCTATCTGGAAGCGTCCGCATCATGCTTGGTGCCGGGCGCTTTGTTTTGCTGTGGCTTTTTGACGGGCATGAACAGCACGACCAATATGCCCGCGCCGCAGCTAACCACGCTTAGCACAAACCAGATGAGACCCGAACGCCCCTTGGCCTTGGCTGTGATGGCGCCAATGACGCCGGCCAACAGTAAAACCTGTACGACAATCATCTCATAGCTGCCGATGTAGAACAGGCTTGGCATGGACATGGGGGCTCCTCATCGTCTTAAGCTGGCACATCTTTCAGTCTGATCGCATTGCTTTAACAAGTTTGAAGCCATAAGGCTATTGCTGAAGCGATACGGGACGTCATAAAAACGACTAAGCCCACCGCGGGGAGTCCTGAGCGAAAGGCTTCATCAGCAAGGAATGGACAATGTCACAGATCAGTAAAGATGTTCATGGAAAGCCTTCACTGTGCCCCTGCGGCAGTGGTAAGGACTACGCAGAATGCTGTCAGCCCTTCCATGATGGCACGGCGTTGCCCGAGTGGGCTGAAGCATTGATGCGTTCGCGCTATTCCGCCTTCGCGCTTGAAAAGATACCCTATCTCAAAGACACGCTCTGGCCGAAATATCAGCCCGGCTTCGATTCCTTTGCTACGGCCAAATGGGCCGCCGAGAACCACTGGAGCGGGCTTTCCATTCTGGCGGTCGATGCTGGTGAGGCCAAGGACAGACGCGGCACTGTGCTGTTCGAGGCGCGTTATCTGGCTGGTGGGCAGCTACACACCCATCGGGAGCTTAGCCTTTTCCGCAAAAAGGCCGGTCGTTGGTACTATGTCGAGGCCCTGCCGGAAGGGTGATGCTCGACGTCGCATCGGCTCCGGACTTAGGGCTTATATCATGGACCTATGACTATTTTGCAAGCTTTGCAATTAGGCACTAGACGATCGGTCGAATTGTCCCTATATGCGGTGTATGACGAAGAAAACAGAACAAACACGCGAGCATATTCTGACCGTTGGCCGACGGCTCATATCTGAGCTGGGCTTCAACGCGCTCGGCCTTGGGCTGCTGCTCAAGGAAGCCGAGGTTCCCAAAGGGTCTTTCTACTATTATTTTGCCAGCAAGGAAGATTTTGGCTGCAAACTGCTTGAGCAATATATCGCCTATTACCATGAACGCCTCGATGCGCTCTGGTCCAACGAGAAGCGATCTGGCAGGGAAAAGCTGATGGACTATTGGGACCAGTGGGTGGTCAATCAATGTCCCGTCAATGCCCAGAATACGTGTCTTATCGTCAAGCTCGGCGCGGAAGTGTCTGATATGTCGGAAGACATGCGGACCATTCTGGCCGATGGTGCCGAGTCCATCGTCAATCGTTTGGCAGAGCAGATAAATGGGGGCATGAAAGATGGTTCCCTGTCGGCAGACATTCAGCCAGACCTTACTGCCTCCATGCTCTACCAAATGTGGCTTGGTGCCAGCCTCGTAGCGAAATTGCAGCATTCGGCAAGCTCACTTGTTCAGGCCAGAACCAACAGCGAAACCCTGCTGCCTGCCGCTTGAACCAAAAGCAATAAAACCTATCCGTACCTATATCGAGACAACACGCACGGCACCTGTAAATACAAAACAAGACGACCGGTCTATTACTAAATGGTGTGGTGCTCACAGGAGAGAGAATTCAATGTCCCAGACAGCGTCATCAAACCGCCAATTCATTCTAAATGAACGCCCCGTTGGAGCGCCGGATGAAAACACCTTGAAGCTGGTATCGAACACCATTCCCGAGCCGGGAGAAGGCCAGATGCTCTTGCGCACGGTTTATCTTTCGCTCGATCCCTATATGCGTGGACGCATGAGCGCTGCCAAATCCTATTCTGATCCTGTCGAAATCGGAGACCCCATGGTTGGCGGCACGGTTGCCCGTGTGGTCAAATCCAATCTGGATGGTTTTGCCGAGGGTGATTGGGTACTCTCTTATAGCGGTTGGCAGGACTATGCCCTTTCTGATGGCTCCATGGTAACCAACATGGGCCCAAATCCTGAAGCCCCCTCTTGGGCTCTCGGTGCGCTGGGCATGCCGGGCATGACCGCCTATACCGGTCTGTTGCAGATTGGCGACCCGAAGCCGGGCGAAACCGTCGTCGTAGCCGCAGCCACTGGCGGGGTCGGGGCCAATGTCGGCCAGATCGCCAAGATCAAGGGCGCACGCGCCGTCGGTATCGCTGGCGGCAAGGAAAAATGCGACTATGCGGTAAAGGAACTGGGCTTTGATGCCTGCATCGATCGCACGGCCGATGATTTTGCCGAACAGCTCGCCGCCGCTTGTCCGGATGGCATAGACGTCTATTTCGAGAATGTCGGTGGTGATGTGTTCAAGGCTGTGGTGCCCCTCTTGAACACCGGTGCGCGCATACCACTTTGTGGCGTTATCGCTCAATATAACAGCACGAGCGCTCCGGAAGGGCCGGATATGTCAGGTGCTCTTATGGCTCAGTTCCTCACACGCCGCGTCACCGTTCGTGGCTTTATCGTGTTTCAGGATTTCGGCCATCTCTACCCTGATTTTGCCGCCGATATGACCCGTTGGATCAAGGAAGGAAAAATCAAATATCGTGAGCATCTGGTTGACGGGCTGGAAAAGGCACCACAGGCATTCCTCGACCTTCTGGAAGGCCGCAACTTCGGCAAGATGGTTATCAAAGTTGGTGAGCACTCACTCTGAAAATAGTGATCGATCCTAGGTGAATCACTTAACCGATCCATGGCAACCCGACGGGAAAAATCTCGTCGGGTTTTTTATGATCTCGGAAAATTGACCTGCTATTGGCCTAAAGTGTGAGGGAAATATGCGCAGTTGCTCAGTTCTCTGGCATTTTCGGGGACAGATATCCAAGGCTTGTCCGCATTTTTCGACATATTTGTGGGGATCACTCTTTCCGCTCTAGTCAGGCCAAATTTGTCATGAAACAGTTGCCAAGGCTGGTTAATGTTGCCGCGCTTTTAAGGGTTCCGGTTTGCCGGAGTGAAGGCCCTGACGAAAGCTCCCCGAATGCAAGCAGCCGCACCTGTTTTGGCTCACATGGAAATTGCAACAGGGCGGACATTTCGACTCTTTGAAACGGGCGAAGTGGAATCGGGGAGATCAATCATATTTTGGAGGTTTCTCTCATATGAAAAATCTACTCACCGGTGTTGCTGCTCTGGCTCTTTCCGCCGGCTTTGCTGGCGCTGCCCATGCAGACTATACGCTGAACATTCTTCATCTCAACGATGTGCATTCCCGCATCGAATCCATCACCAAATATGACAACACTTGCGATGCCAAGGGCGAAGAAGAAGGCAAGTGCTTTGGTGGTGTTGCGCGTGTTAAAAGCGAAGTGGAAAAACTTCGCGGCGAATTTGCCAAAGAGGGGGCCAATTCCCTGCTGTTGCATGCTGGTGACGAGTTCCAGGGCTCGCTTTTCTACTCCACCTATAAAGGGGAAGCGGCTGCCGAATTTGCCAACGCCATCGGCTATGACGTGATGGCCGTGGGCAACCATGAGTTTGATGATGGCCCGAAAGGTCTTGCAGATTTCCTCGACAAAGTGGATTTCCCGATCATCTCCGGCAACATTGATGTGTCCAGCGAGCCTCTGCTGCAGGGCAAGATCAAGGGCTATGTCATCAAGGAAGTCGGCGGCGAGAAAATCGGCATCGTATCCGTTCTGGCTGAAGACACCGCAGAGACCTCTTCTCCGGGCGATAAGGTTATCTTCTCTTCCTCGGAAGACTATCTCAAGCAGGCCGTTCAGGAGCTGACTGATCAGGGCGTCAACAAGATCATTGCGCTGACCCACGAAGGTCTCGTCAAAGACATGGATCTGGCCTCCAAGGTGGCCGGTGTCGACGTGATCGTCGGTGGTCATTCCCATTCTCTGCTGTCCAACACCAACGATAGAGCCGAAGGGCCTTATCCTGTTATGGTGAAGAACCCGGACGGCAAGGAAGTGCCCATCGTGACCGCCTACGCCTACACCAAATATCTGGGTGATCTGGCTGTAACCTTCGATGATGACGGTAATGTTGTTTCAGCAGAAGGCGAACCGATCCTTCTGGACGCATCGGTCACCCCGGATGAAGCCGTTGTAGCCCGCGTCAAGGAACTGGCGGCTCCGATTGCTGAACTGAAAGCAAAAGTTATTGGCTCACTCGGTGCTGATATTGACGGTGCGCGCGAGAACTGTCGCCAGAAGGAATGTGCCATGGGTGTGCTCGTGGCAGATGCCATGCTGGAGCGCGTGAAGGATCAGGGCGTTTCCATCGCCATTCAGAATGGTGGTGGTCTGCGTGCGTCCATCAAGGGCGGCGAAGTCACCATGGGGGATGTGCTGACCGTTCTGCCATTCCAGAACACGCTGGCAACCTTTGAGCTGACCGGAGCTGACGTAAAAGCCGCTCTGGAAAACGGCCTTTCTCAGGTTGAAGAAACTGCCGGTCGCTTCCCACAGGTCGCCGGTCTTAAATATAGTTGGTCCCGCACCAAGCCCGCTGGCGAACGTCTGGTATCGGTTGAAATCATGCAAGACGGTGCCTGGGCCCCGATCGAAGATGATGCCGTTTATGGCGTTGTCTCCAACAACTATATGCGTTCTGGCGGCGATGGCTATAAAGTCTTCAAAACAAACGGTAAAAACGCCTATGACTATGGGCCGAACCTTGAAGATGTGGTCGCTAACTATATTGCCGACCATCCAGACTTCGAAGTTGAACTTCCCGGTCGTATCACCGAAGTCGAGTAAGCCGAAACAGGACGTCTTACATAAAACTATATCGCCCGGCAGGAGGAAATCCTGCCGGGTATTTTTGTGGGGTCGACACAAGTCGACTTGTTGGAGAACACCTTAAGTGAGACACTCATAACTGAATTCAGTGATATGCAAGGAGGAGCATTATGACTGTCGTGTACGGGCTTATTGTGGTTCTCATCACATTCTTGATGGCAAACGCAGTTTATAAAATGATGGAGAAAATGAAGAAGTAAGCATCCTTCGACCGGTTGGTTGCTCCTATATTCTCTCTATGCCACTGCCAGTCCTGCCAAGGGGGCCGACAGAGGCAATTGAAATATCTCTCCACCCTTCATTTCCGAACAGCATGTCTTAAGCTTGTTCGCTCATTGAGTCTGTCTGTCCAACATTGAAGAGCCAAACTAGCTCAGCCTTCCCTCTCCAAGGGTTGTGAGGGGGGGAAATACGCCTGTTGTTGCAAGTTGTTTGCAACAACAGGCATAGACAGAGGTTGATGCCATCCGCTGAATGTGGACAATGCGCGCCTGACACAAAAGTCGGTGAAGATCTTGCTAAAAACCGCATCAACAGGCTGTGTCGACCTTGATTATTTCATTTCTTTGTCATACTTCTACGCCCACCAACGGAGTGTAGCTCAGCCTGGTAGAGCACTGCCTTCGGGAGGCAGGGGCCGGAGGTTCGAATCCTCTCACTCCGACCAACCTTTTCAATAGGTTAGGTCTTTCCCGTTTTTCCCTCGCCCATGATTGAGCCCATGAAACGGCCTAAAGCGTGATACTGGATTATCGCTTTTTCCCTTCTAAAGCACTGACCGCAGACTCCTGAAAATCAGGATGATGATGAAGATAGACGCGCTGAATCGTCTCTAGCGACGTAGCGAAATAGCCTGCAGCATGTGTTGGATCTGCTCTGTTCTGCATTGCCCAGGTGATTGCTGTATGCTTGAGCGTGTGGCGGGTCACATCTTCGATACCGGCTTGTTCGCACACTTTACGCCAGGCGGTATTGATGCGCTGAACTTTTCTTCCCTGAAAGCTGATGACATATTGCGGGCTGTTCTTTTTCCAAAGACGTGCATGCAGGCGAAGCTGACGCGGTAGGCGCGATGGGGTGCGTTTCTTTTTGGTTCGTGCTTCACCAGATCCGGATCGATAAAGAACGCCATTATCAATGTCGATATGTCCTGCTGTCTCCGATGGCGACCATTCCAGATTTAGGATCGCGCTCATTCTGGTGCCGGTGTAGACGGCAACCAGGATAAACTTAGCTACATGCCTGTGTCTGGGGTTGCTGCGGGCCGTCCATAACAACTTGGCGACTTCTGATCTGGTAAGCCATCTTTCCTTAGATGGCGGGCGCTCTGGCATTTTTACAGGAGGTATGCTTTCCAGATACTCTTCGTCTTTGCAGTAATGAAGAGCTGCTTTTAAAACGCCAAGTTCCTTCCTGATCGTTCCTTCTGAAACGCCTCGGGCTTTGGCGTATGCATCACATGTTTTTCTTGAAATGTCAGAAACCTGCTTGTTGCCCCAGAAAGATAGCAGTGCCTCGATGGCATATCCTATGCGCTCGGGAGCTTGGGTATTTGGCGCGTGTTCCTCGGCATAGTAAGTCAGTGCTCTGGCTATGCTCAGATCTTCAGGAACAATGTGTTTGCGGCGAGACCATTTGCTCTGGATGTAGGAAGCTAGGCCTTTTTCAGCTTCTGAGCGATATTCTGGGCCGAAACCAGTGCTAACCTCCTTTCCTCGGTCGAGTATGACGAAGACGGGCTCTCTACCTTTTCTTTTTCTAAGAAGGAGGCGTGGTGGTTTGGCTTGACGCGGCATTGTTCAAACATCTCTTGAATAGATTTATGCGTGGTATAATCGATGCCACCAATGCGGGATACGAGAAGGTTTCCCTTATCGCGCTCCTTGCGAAGGGCCGATATAGAAAAGCCATATTGTTCACTTGCTTCAGACAATCGGAGATATGGTCTTTGTTCCATGGCTTTTTCTCTGTGATCAATATTCGGTGGCTCCCCGCGACGAGCGTAGATGCGGCAAAACAATCAAGGAGATGTTCGCCGCGGGGAAAGTGGCTATTCCGGATTGCCGTAGAAGAGGGGAAGGCCGGTTTCTTTGGCGGCTTTTCCGCAAGCAAGCTTGAATGCGTCTTCAAGGAAGATATCCGGGCGGTGCAGTTCCATCATCCAGACGACAGTACCGGCGCGAGGCCGATAGCGTAGGCGGACCGGAATGCGGTAATGCTGGTCGCCATTGAAAACCGGTATGGAGATCAGGAACATGTTTGGCACGTCCAGCTTGTTGCCTTCAGCGTCGGTATGTTCGGATTCAAAGCCGATTTTGCTTTGGCCGCTGTTGCGGTCATAGAAGGCTTTGATTTTGGTGTCTTCGTTGACCTGGAGGCCTTTGGCCAGGTTCATCAACTTCTCGGGGCCGCATGGCTTGCCTTCCAGTTTCTGGATGAGTGCGAGCAAGTCCTGATCAGCCGGGGTTTCCGGTGCTTTTCCGTCCGGTCGCAAGAAATCAGGTAGGAACATCACATCAATGATGTTGTCTTCGAGGAAGTAAGAAAATTCCCGCGTATCAAGTGGCTCATTGCGTTCACTGATAGCGAGCCATTTTTTGTATTCTTCGGACAACGGGAAGTCGTGGCGGCCTCGATGCTGTCCATGGCGTGGTTTAGCGTCTGCATGCTCTTCGCCATCCAGATCATTGACGCGATCATGATAATCCACGACGCACTGGATCGAGATGTCGTCGGAAAGCTTGGTAGCAAAAAGGGCGCTGTTCGTGTTCTGAAAGCGATTTGCGTGATCAATGAAGCTGTCCAAGGTCTCAAAGGATGCGATGCCTTTGCGATTTCTTGGTGTCTCATCAAATCGCTCAAGTGATGACGTAATGTCCTTGGCGTCCATACCGCCCGCTCCATCGTAGGTAACGAGGAAAGACAGCTGCGCGCCGGATGAATGATCAACTGTGATCACTTCTGGCTTTTGCTGCCTGTTGGCCATGACTTCAAGGTGCTTTAGTGCTTCGGCTGAAATATCCATTTCCAATCCTATTCCGTTGTGTTGGTTGAAACCGTGCGCACGTCACTATTGCCTTGCGGAACAACGCGAGGGGTGTTGTCGAACATGTGCATCTGTTTCGGGTTTTGAGGGCTGAAGCCATCGGTTGTCTGCCAAGCCATAGCTGGCCGTCTTGGGCTCGGTGGCAGCTTCTTGCTCATTTCTGGAGTGATGGTGACAACGCCCTTATCAACCTTGAATTTGATTTTGAGGCTGAGTTCTGCGGCTGGCTTGCCGCCATGCTCCAAAACGTAGTTGGTCAATGCATCGTTGATTTCCTTGACCGTATTGCTCAAGTCCTGATGCAGATCCCCGTCTTCGAGAAATTGCAGCAGTTCCGAGAACGTGCGAAAAGTGTAGGGATCTTGCATCAGATAGCTCCTGTGATCAGTAAGAGGGACAGGAGACAGACAAGAGGGCCGCTCATTGCGAGAATGGCAGCGGGAACATGACGTAGGGATACGACAATCTCGATGACTTCCTCGATAGCTGGTTTGTTCTTCTGGCAAATCATTGCCTGTCTCCTGATTGGATGCCCCGGCAGGAAGTGCGCGGAATGCGCTGCAGGGCTTTGTTCATGTCTTTGGGGTTATCCCTGCCGGGGGATTGGTTAGGCCTCCTTGAGAGCGCCTATGATCTTGTTGCAAAGGGTGGTGATGCGCTCGGCTTCGGTTGAGCCGGCATAATCAGACAGGCTTTCGATGAAGCGATCCGAAGCATGCGTTCCCATTGTTTCTAGGAAGTAGAAGAACTCTTCCTCATCGCTGAGCATGTCGTGCGCGATCTGGCTGCCAGTGACGGTTGTTTCGATGGTGATCATGACAAGCGCCTCTCTACGCTGCCATCCAGCTTCTTTTTCCAGCCTGAGGCGCGAGAGCCAGCAAAGGGGCGAGAAGGGATCTTCTGCTTGCGGCGTGTTTCGAGGCCGACATGCTTGTTGTGCATGCGTTTGACCTTGGCGATGGTCTTTACATCGCTCCTGGTCTTGCCTTTGTGGCAATCACAGCAGAGGCACTGGCAGTTATCGAGAGAGTTATCGCCATCCAAACCACAAGGCTTGATGTGGTCATATTCGGTCGTATCCGGATGCAGCTTGGCGCCGCATTTCACACAGCAGCCACCATCACGCAGGAAGGCTTCTGCTTTTGTCTTTTTGGAGAATTCAGACCGGTTCGTAACAAGCTTTTCAGCTGTTTGTTCGGTAGCGACTGCGGCAAGCATTTAAACCCCCATCGGTTGCGTTCGATAGGGGGTAGTGTATTCTGGTAAAAATACCATGTCAATATTAAATGGTAAAAATACCAGATTGAAATATTAAGCTACGAGTTTCTCTGTAGCCGATGAAGGTCTTCTCTAATCGCTTCTGTCAGATGCTCAAGCTCACATACCGAGTTGCTTAGGCGCAGAGCATCATAGGTTGTTCCGTGCAAAATTCTATTCGTGTTCCATTCCAAAAATAGGCTATTTAGAGCGAGACCAATTACGGCAACAAAGAGAGCGTGAGTGTTCGACAAATAGGCGACAGAGCACAAACAGCCTATTGCGAGGACAAGCATTCTGAGCCACATGAAATTATTCATTTCCACGATCCCTGCCCTTATTTCATTGAAATAATCTTTGTCAGCATATTCGCGCATGGCATCCTCCCTTTGCTTCTGACTACTCAATCAAAAGGAATGATCTGGCGCAACCTGAAAGGGAATGCAGACAAAAGAAAACCCCGCTCGATGACGGGGCGATTGGCTAAGGAACGAGATGTGCCCCTATAACAAAGGCCATAACCTCGACGGTCTCATCTTCATTGTCGTGAAGATCTTCAACCTTAATCGGTTCTTGCCAATTCGGGTCGGTTGAATCAGGCCAAAGCTCCCAGCTGCCATTTTTGCGCAAGCGCTTTGCAGTGGTTTCGAACAGACCGCCTTGCATGCGCGTGCGCTTTACAATGACCAACTGACCATTTGTCAGGTCTTGCTCGCTAAGACCGCTTTCAAACAGTGCAACACAGTGGAGAGACCCGCCATCTGGCACCACACGATTGATACTCGTTCCACGGACGCGAACAGAGAACTGCGCGGCAGCAGGATAACGCGGATCGATAGGGAAAGGCCCTAGGCGCTCCCCTGGCTCATTGTGGTGGTGGTTATATTCCAACCAGACGCCGGCGGCGACTTCACCAACTTCTGGCACCAACGCTTGCTCGGTGGGGAAGGGGCGCTGATCAAGCTCAACGGTAGAGCCGATTTCATGAACTTCCTTTGGTCCCTTGCCTTCAAGGAGCCATGATAAAGATGTGTCGGTGGCTTCGGCGATAAGCTTAAGCGTGTCAACGCGAATGTTCTTGGACTTTCCGTAAAGCAGATTATTCACGAGGTCGTTTGTTCGACCAACGCGCCTGCCAACTTCGGTGGCACCAATCCCCAATTCTTCCAGCCGCTGTTTAACGCGGTCCCGAATCTCGTCGCTCATGATGGTAATACTACCATAGTTGATATGTTTCTAATTTGGTATGTTTACTAATTTTTCGGTTGACTAATCTGGTAAAAATACCATATCTTCCAATTATGATGATGACACAGCAAATAGTTCAGTTGGCAGATTGCTACTCGAAGTACGAGGGCATGGCGGTTTCAACTCTATCGATGAGACTGTTTTGCGACAGCCGGAAGATCGACAATCTGAGGGTTGGAAAAGATCTCCTCACAAAACGTTTTGAAGCTGCTGTTCGTTTCTTTGATGAAAACTGGCCGATTGATCTCGAATGGCCTTCTGACATTCCGCGTCCATCGGTGGCGATCGAGGACAAAGCGCCGGCTGCATAGTCATCACACTCATTCAATCGCTGGGCGTCTACCCCCAGTGAAGCGCTGCTCCTGATCTGCACAAATCATGAGCGCGACGGAGAGGCGGGGCCTCCTTCTGGCATTACGCCTGCCTGTCTCTCCACCCTGAATGCGGCGGATCTGATGTCCGCAGCGCCCGGCTGATCTGGTCCCCACACCAGCCCCCAAGGATCAGCCGGGCAATCTTTCGAGGTGAGCCGGTTCCGCGAGCCCCTCCAACTCTCAGGCCTCAAACTTACTCTTTGGGCCTGAGTTTTTTATCCCACGCCAGAGGCGGCCAGTCACCGGCATGCCAACGGCAAAAAGCAACGGTGGAAGCCATGACCGCGATAGTAAACCAGGACGGAAGCGAGCGCCTGATCTCGCAAGAAGATGTTGAAGAGATTTCAGAGCGCGTGGCGCAGCTGATGCGGCTTTGTCGCCATGGCGGACATCGAGGGCGTAAAGCTCTGGCCGCGGTTACGCGGGTGAGCGAAACCCAGATCAAGCGGTATGAGGACAAGGCCGACCCGCTAATGATGCCGCTCGACATCGTAGTTGAGATGGAAGCCATGCTCGATCATCCGTCGCTCACGATGATGCTGGCTGACATTCATGGCTATGACCTTGTGAAACGCAACTGCGGCCGCAATGAAAGCCTGCTTTGCCTCATGCAACGCAGCGTCAAGGAAAGCGCCGAAGCGCACCAGACCATTTTGGAAGCCGAAGAGGATGGCGAACTGACGCTGGAAGAGTGGCGCAACATCAAGAAGGAAGCTTCGGAAGCTAAGGACTCATTCACGGTCATTGAAGAAAAGGCCGGACGCAACATCAAGCGCATGTTGGAGGCGAAATAATGGCCAAGCGGAAGCAATCTATCAGAACAGTGCTAGGGCCTAGCGGCTCCACGCACGGGTGGACCAAAACCCGCGGTAAGGACCGCGATGGGCGTCCGCAGATTGTCTATCAGCTTGGCAGCAATCAAGTCATCAATCGGGTGACGCTTCCTCTTGTAAGAGGGTTTTCGGAATGAGCGCCGTGGCTGAAAAGAAAGAGCTGAAGGCTCACATCTGGGATCGGCATCCGGATGATTGGTATGTCGAAGAGATCTGGTGCAGCCGCCGGCTGTTTCAGGAAGAGGCCTTTGATGGCGGGATCTGGGATCCAAGCTGCGGGCTTGGTCGGGTTCTTTATTCGGCGGATGCTGCAGGATATCCGACAACGGGTAGCGACATTGTCTGCCGGTCTGGCTTCTGCGATGCTCTGTTTGACTTCCTGATGTGCGAGCGCCCGAGGGCACGAAACATCGTCGCCAACCCTCCTTTCAAGATTGCTGAAAAGTTTGCGCGCCATGCGCTGGCGATAGCCGATGGCAAAGTGGTTTTTCTGCTGCCGCTGACCTGGCTAACTGGCAAAAAGCGCAGCCATTTTCTGCAGGCTTCGCCCTTGCGCCGCGTTCACATCCTATCGCCACGGCCTTCGATGCCTCCCGGGCCAGTTTTCGAGGCGGGAGAAAAGCCCGGTGGCGGGACAAAGGATTTTGCCTGGTTCGTTTGGGAGCGTGGATATGAAGGCGCTCCGGAAATCCATTTTATGCGCAAGGAGGGGTAGGGGATGAAGCACGTTGTTGCGTTGTCTGGAGGAAAAGACAGTACTGCAATGGCTCTGCGATTAGCTGAAATAGAGCCGCGCGATTATGTTTACGTCATCACGCCAACTGGCAACGAATTGCCAGAGATGTTTGCTCATTGGCGTCATCTGCAGGAGATGCTTGGCAAGCCGATGATCCCCATCATGTCTGGGAGAAAGAGTCTACAGGGGCTGATCCGTGAGCAGAACGCATTACCAAATCATCGGGCGCGGTGGTGTACGAGAAAACTGAAACTCGAACCATATTATACATGGCTATCTAAGCAGTCTCCATGTGTCTCATATGTTGGATTAAGAGCCGACGAACAAAGTAGGCCTGGCATGATTTTCCCTGATACCGATGGGGTGCGTATGGATTTTCCCATGCGCCGCTGGGGATGGGCCATTGATGATGTTCTTGCATACCTCAGAACCAAGAATATCAGCATTCCGGATCGTACTGACTGCGCAATGTGCTTTTGGCAAAAAATTGGCGAATGGTACCTGCTCTGGAAGAATAATAGAGAGCAGTATCTCGAAGCGGAAGAACTTGAAGAGGGAGTAATCGCCAGCCGCGGCAAAACTGTGACGTTGCGCTCTCCGCAGCGCGATAGCTGGCCCGCAAAGCTTAAAGACCTAAGGGCGGAATTTGAAAATGGCCGAGTGCCTGAACGATCTCTCAAGATGATGGATACTAGACGCCAGTCGGGGAGATGCCGTGTCTGCACACTCTGAGGCGAGAATATCGCCGCTTCAAAAAATCTATCACCAACACATTGTCATTCGCGCAAATGAGATCGGACTGGTCACGAATGAGGCCTTTCTTGATGCCTGCCAAGAGCTGATGGACGCAAGGGGCAATTCAGCAGATATCGGCTCGGTTTTCACGCAGCATATCGGCGATGTGTTGAAGCTTGGAGATGATGCTTCAAAGCTGTTCCGCGGGATTCATAACTGGAAGATGGGGAAGGGCAAAGATGCGCAATGAGAGACCATTCCGGCAGGAAGCACGCAAGCGTGAACTTGTCATCTGTAAAAGCGTAGCCGATGGGCTCGACCGTTGGCGCAACTGCCCTGATGCGAAGTTCAAGCGGCATGCGGGCTCAATCCTTCTATTCAGTTATGTGCAGAGCGGCCTTGGCAACAGAGAGACGATCGGCCTTGCCTTTCCTTCCGCTGGCGAATGCGCTCAGTTTATTGATACACTTGCGATGATGTCGGTCGAGGGGAGGGTGATGCAATGAAAACAGCTATATTGGTTCTGGCTCTTTGCTTTGCAGCACCTGCGACCGCGATGCCTGTTTGTGGATCTGGCAAGCGCGTCACTTGTGTTGTTGATGGAGATACCTTTTGGCTCGGTGGCGTGAAATATCGTCTGAAGGGCGTAGACGCACCGGAGACGCACGGGAAGTGTCGCAATGAACGCAGACTAGCAAAGAGGGCCACAAACGCTCTGAGCGGCTTTCTGGGCCGAGGTGAGCCACATTTGACCACCTACGGGCGCGGGTATTATGGCCGCGTGTTGGTGGCTGTCTCGATCGGTGGCATAGACGCGGGCGAATGGCTCATCCAGAAGCGGCTTGCCAGGCGCTGGCCTGACGGTGACAAATGGTGGTGCCCATGAGAGACGTAACGATCCATCGAGGGACGCCCCATGAGAATTTCACAGTTCTGCGCAACGAGATTTTCGAGCATGAAGAGCTTTCAATGGAAGCGCTCGGACTGCTGACTTTCTTGATTTCTCGTCCGCGAGACTGGCGGGTTAACCAGGCGCATCTGAAGAAGCGGTTCGGGCTTGGGCGCGACAAATTCCAACGGATCATGCGCGAGCTGATCGAGGCTGGTTATGTTGAGCGCAGGCAGGGTAGGAGCGAAGACGAAAGCACGTTCGGAACGGTTCAATATCATGTGTTTGATACGCCGATAAAGGACCGTGAAACACTAGATAATCAGCTGCCTGAAAATCCGGTTGCTGATAAGAACAAGCCAGAACCGGACGGGAACGAAGTGGAAACAGGGGAGTATGTCGATCAGCAGCCTGAAAATCTGGTGACCAGATCATCTGGTGACCTGAAAACCCGCACCTTAACAAATAAGGATAATATAACAAATAAATCCCCCCTACCCCCCAAGGCGGGGGGAGGCGCTGCGCTGGCTGATGGAGATTGGGAAAAGCTTTGTGAAGGCTGGTTGCTGGCTTTGGGCGATAGCTTCGAGCGAGCTAAACGACCATGGGCACGGTTGAACATGGCAGATCAGGGATTGGCGCTGAAGCACGCCAAAGCATTCCAGCAAGACAAGCCCAAGGCCCATTTGACGACCTACATCCGCCAGAAGCGCTGGCAGAGTTACGAGCAGGCAGCATTGAAGAAACAGGCAGGGCAGCTTGTGTTCATCGAGAAGGGATCTCCGGAATGGGTTGCCTGGTGCAATTACAAGCGATCGGCGATTTACTCCAGCTACAACGTTGAGCACAGGAAAGAGGGCTGTTATCAGCGCTCTCACTGGCCTCCTGGCTATGAAGCTGATACAAAACAAGCAGGCTGACGACGCAACATGTGCCGCCAAGCCATTCGGGAAGAGGCAAAAGCCCGCCCGACAAGACCAACGGAACCGGCTCACCCAAGACCATCGAAACAGAAGGCTTGGGCTATGAAAACACCAACAGCACGCCAACATGAAGACGCTTACAATGAGCGCTTGAAAGCACTACGGCGCGGCGACCTTAACGTCGATATCTTCCGTATGATGGGAAGCGATGTTCCTCTCCCAATTATCGCTCACCGGCTAGAAGTTTACCCATATCATTTAGGTCTCTTTGTTGATCGAGTGTTTAACTCGTTTCGCGAGCCTGACGACTCCATCAAGCCGTTTCCTTGGGAAAAAATGGTGATTGTCAAATGAGCGATTGGGCCGATGCGGAAAATAAGGCTGTGAGGGCGCGAGCCTTGCGCCGGAGGCGACCAGCTGAACAACAGCAAATCGAGAAGGAGCCTCTTCCAGGCAGTGGGCTTTACCAGCTGAACAAGAAACATAGGCTAAAGGGCAAAGAAAAGCTCATGGAAGCTGTGAAACGGGCAAAGACTGAAGATCTTCCCGCGCGGGCAGGCGGACCGATCAAGCGAGTGATGATCGAAAATCCATATGGCAAAGGCGAATTTGAGAAGGTGAAAAGGCGCGTGATAGATCCGATTGAAAACCTGTTTGCTCGTGGTCGTTTGGACGACATGCAACATAGGGCCGCTCACATTGTGCGTAAGGCTGTGGAAGGGATGGCCCAGAGTGTGGGGTCAATCGATCCGGAACGCATTCGCGTGGATTGCTCTGGCGCTGGCGACAGCACTGTTTTCATCATGGAGGCCAGTGCAATGCTGAAGCGGGCACAACAGGCTGTTGAATTGGAGATGGGCCGCGAGGGTTGGAACGTGGTTCGCCGCGTGGCTGGCGATGGCGAGACATTGACAACAGTGGCGTTTGATTTTGTCGTATCGGCAGAAGAGATATCAAACGGAGGTTTGAGCAGAGAGGCCAAGGCCTATGCCAGTCGGGCGCTGCAGTTGGGGCTGAACCACGTGGCGGTGGAATTCGGGCTGATGGTAAGAAGATAGAGACCCTCCTAGGCTCCAGACTCAATCAAATCCAGAATGCGATGAGGATTGCCAAAGCGACTGCGGACAGGAAGTTTCTTGCGAGTTTGTCATAGCGAGTTGCCACGCTTCGGAAGTCTTTGAGGCGACAGAAGGCATTTTCGATAAGGTGGCGATCCTTGTAACGCCGCTCATCATATCGGATTGAACGCTTGCGATTTGAGCGGCCTGGAATAACCGGAACGATGGCTGGCTGACGCAAGTGCTTTCGCAGACTGTTTGCGTCATAACCTTTGTCTGCGAGTAAGTATTTCGCACCTTTCAAGCTGTTCAGTAATACAGGCTCAATCGGACTATCTGCAGCATTGCCACCAGTCAATTTGAACACAAAGGGGCGGCCAATGACATCGGTCAAAACGTGGATCTTGGTGGTTTGGCCGCCCCGAGACGGCCCGATCGCTTGATTTCTCGCCCCCTTTACCGCCATGTGCAGAGCGGTGAGCCTTGACATAGGTGCTATCGATAGCGGTGCTTTTGGTCACGGCACCTGAAGCTGCCAGAGTCTCAACGAGATCAACCCAGAACCGTTTGTGAGACCACCTGTTGAACCGGTTATAGATCGTTGTTGCGGGGCCATAGTCTGCAGGGCAGTCGCACCAGCGGCAGCCCTCTTTCAAAACATGGATGATGCCAGAGATTACCCGGCGATCATCGACACGGCGAGCTCCTCCCTTGTTATTCGGCAAAAGTGGCTTAATCACAGCCCATTGCGCGTCCGACAACCAAAACAGATGTACCATTCAAGCCTCCAACCCGATGATTGGATAGATTGAATCTGATTTGATGCGTCAGTTCAATGGTATCAATGGGTTTTGACCCTAATGCTAATTAGGATTCAATTTTATAGTCGTCGTGAAGGGATCTAAATATGTTTTGATTATATTCCTTAGAAAATCTCTAGGAAATTCATCTTCTGTGATGAGGATGTTGAAAGTTCGCATTGTTTTTTCTCTATCGTTTCTTAAGAACAAGTTCCATATTTCAGATATTTCACGCCTGTATGGCTTTGGTTTAGGTTTTCTGGTGGTGAATATTTCAGATAAATCTTCGATGTTTTCGTAATTGTTTCTGTGAAGTGACTGGTATATCTTGAAGTTTGTGTTTTTTAGGATGATTAATCCCATACAAATTATCTGGAAGTAAATAGTGTTGTTACTTTTTGTGTCTTCTTTTTTGAAGAATATTGGAAGTATTGACATTTCGAATAATATTTTTTCAATGTCTCTAGGTTGTGAGTTTTTGGAAATCTGGGATATTCTGAAGTATTCTTTTAAGTATTTTTGAGTGTTTTCTGTGAAATTAAAATTTAATAACTTAGAAGCTAGATATTTTGAAACTAAGGTTTTTGTTTCACCTTCTATAAAGGTCTCGTATGGCATTGTTATTACTAATGAAAGAAATTTTTGGAGGTATTTGACACCGTCGGTGTTATTTCCATATCTAGCGCATACCATGTTCGCTAGCTCGTCCAGATTAACGCCTAAAACAAAATGGACATTTTTTTCACTGAAAAAGTGCTTGATGACTTCCAGAAGTGCTAGCGAGTAGTCCGGACGGCAACGATCTAGTTCATCAATTACGATGATGAGTTTTTCTTTTTCCGATACTATTTGTTTCAGGCTCATTCGGAATTGGTCCATAGCATCAGTTCGAACGCTTTCCGCTTCCCAAAATCGATCTGAAAAGTTATCTAACTTCTCTTTGGTCAGCTTTTCTGTGCTTGCAATGGCAGCATCACTGGCCTTGTCCATTGCTGTGGGAGAAGTAGATGGCTCATTATCTGAGGGTTCTTCAAAAAGGTCTTCAACGGAAGCGTAGATGCCGCGAGTCGCGTAAGCTATTATGACGTTGGATGCCGCTCTGCCTACAATTGGTGCATACTTTTTAAGCTGTTCGGTTACCGAGGCGGTATCGGTAGATGATTTAGATTGAGTGACTTTAAGCCGCTCTGAAATAGTATGGGTCAATGATACCAAGGGATCATCAAGGTAGTCGCTTTTGAAAGCGTCGAAATAGATCACTTCGCCAGCGATTTCAGATTCTTCATCTTCTGAACTGTTGACATATTCGCCAATCCATCTTTCTAGAAAAAAGGATTTTCCGGATCCCCAGCCACCATTGAGGGCGACAACGAGAGGCTTTGAGCTGCCATGGAGTAGAATGGAAAGCTGATCGGCGAGTGGCTTTCTGTTCAGAAAATCAGACTCATCAAACCCGGTTTCGTAAAGCTTGAAATTTTGTTCTTCCATTTTGATCTCCTCCTGCCGCTTATTCTTATGTAGCAAGATTCGATGATACAACGATAGGGCGAAAGGATCTTGGGGGCTTCTGTGTTAAAATTTGCACATTTGTTGGAAAGTTGAATTATTTCATGCATATACGAAATGAATTCCACAGAGTTGAGGCAGGCCGATATCAGCCCACATTGACGGATTGGCACTCAAGGTCCATCCTTCTGACATAATCAAGAATTGCGCCTGGGGCCGGAAACGGTTGCCGGGCTTTTTTGTGGAACCGGCAATGGACTAGAAGATGCAAAGCCCATGCAAATTGACAATATAAGTAAAAATAACTACTTTCAGCGGTGTGTGTCTATTTCAATGTTTGATATGAGGATTGATCTATGAAAGTGAATTTGGCTCTGCTTGCTGCCATCGCGTTGTCTGCTTCGATTTTCGTCCCGGTTTCCCATTCGCAAGCTAAGACTATCACGCTAAAGACTTGCGCAAAATACGTGAATTTCAAGTGTGTAGAATGGAAAGAAACGGTTATTAAGGACAACGGCCCGTCACCCACTATTCAAGGGTAACTGGTAGTATTCATATTAGAAATGGTAAAGGCTCGGTTTCAGGATCGGGCCTTTTTAGTTGGCATGCCCCAGACAGGCAGATTGACTTCTTTTCCTGCTAGCGGGTTCGGCGCAGGATGTGGGGTCATGTCTTCGCCCAGGGAAGAAAGCGCTTCTGTGATTGCATCCTCAATGCCGGAAAGTGCCTTTGCATGTGGCTTGGCAGGATGGATGCCAAGCGAGATGCGGCGCTGACGCCAGAATGAGAGGCTGTCGCGCAGATCTTTGATTAGAGCCTCCCGTTGCGTGGGGTGAATTTCCTTCTTCCATTTCATGGACATGTTCTCCAAATGTTCTTGTTTGTATAGAGCGAACAGTTGGAGCGGAGTCAAGAGAATGTCAGACGATAAAAAGGTGGTTTCGCTGAATGGTGGCCCGGTTCCACTGGCCGGACAAGTGCAGCAAGATGTGATTGATCGGCTTGAGGGACTTCTTTCTTGCGCCCGTTCTGGTGATCTTCAAGGCTTTGCCTGTATCGCTTATCGCGCAGAAGATAAATGCAGCCGCTGGCGGGCGGGGTCTCAGGGTGGATATGCCATGCTTGGTGCGCTGAAAGTCCTGTCTGATGAGATGAGCGATCTAATCAGGGAAGAGTGAGCCGTGGCAGCACCGAAGGGGAATAGCTATTGGACTTTGCGCAACAGTAGCGGGCGCAAACCGATTTTTGAAACACCGCAGAAGCTCTGGAAGGCATGCGTCAAGTATTTTCAATGGTGTGAAGACCATCCTTTGCAGCAAGAGGAAATCGTCAAATACAAAGATAGTTTCGAGCGGATCGAGGTTAGCAAAATGCGTGCGATGACGAAGCGCGGCCTTTGTCTGCATCTTGGGATCGATCAGCAAACCTTTGAAAATTACAAGGAGCGGGGCGAAGATTTTTTCGGAATCGTCACGCGCGTGGAAGACATCATCTTCGAGCAGAAGTTCACCGGTGCGGCGGCAGACCTGCTTAATTCCAGCATTATTTCCCGAGAATTGGGGCTCGTTGACAAGACAGAGCAGAAGCATGGCGTCACTGATGAGCTGGCGGCCATGTTTGAACGCATAGACGGAGCATCGAAGGGGCTTGCAGGACTACGAGGCGAAACTGAAGAGCCCGAAATGGAGGCTGAACAACCTCTATTGGATCGAGGATAAGGAAGGCAATGTTGTCCTGTTCAAGATGAACAGGGCGCAAGAGCAGCTTCTCTCTGAGCTTGATTTTCTGAATATCATCCTGAAGGCGCGGCAGCTTGGATTTTCGACCTTCATTGACATTCTGATCCTTGATCAATGCCTTTGGAACTCTAATACAAGCGCTGGCATCATTGCTGACACACTGGACAATGCCAAAGGGCTTTTATCCGCGAAGATCAAGTTTCCTTACAGCCGATTGGATGAGGCGATCAAAGAGCGCAAGCCTCTGGTCAAGAGTAACGAGACAGAGGTTGAGTGGGAGAACGGATCGAGCGTCAAGGTGGGCGCGTCTCTTCGCTCTGGTACCTACCAGCTGCTGCATATCTCTGAATATGGAAAGATCTGCGCCAAGAGCCCGGACAAGGCCAAGGAAGTTAAGTCCGGTGCTCTGAACACGCTGGCGCCGGGCTGTCTCGGGTTCATCGAGAGCACGGCAGAAGGGCAGGATGGCGACTTCTACGAGAAGACGCAAGCAGCCCGCGCCATTGCGGAGAGCGGCAGAAAGCCGAACCCGCTTGAATGGAAGTTCCACTTCTTCGCCTGGTGGATGGATGACCGGTACGAGGCAGACCCTGAAGGCGTCGTCATCACCAAGGAGATGGCAGAGTATTTTGACAAGAAGGAAAAGGAAGGCGTTCCGCCTCTCTCCGATCGCAAGAAAGCCTGGTATGTGCTGAAGGAGAAAGAGCAGGGCGAAGACATGAAGAAGGAATATCCTTCGACGCCGGATGAAGCCTTTGAGGCAGCGATCGAGGGAGCCTACTTCGCCAAGCAGCTGACGACCTTGCGCAAGCTGAAGCGCATCGGCTCTGTGCCGTTTGATCCTGCCTTGCCGGTGAATAGCTTCTGGGATTTGGGCATGGATGATTCCATGACCATTTGGCTGCATCAGTTTGACGGCTCGATCCATCGCTTCATTGGCTATTACGAGAATAGCGGCGAGGGGATGAGCCATTACATCAACTGGCTTCGGGACTGGCGCGATACACGCGGCGCAGTCTGGGGCCAGCATTTCGGGCCGCATGATCTGAATGTGCGGGAACTGATGGCGGAAGGTAAGACGCGGCAGGAAGTGGCGCAGGGCTTGGGCATCAAGTTTGAGGTGGTGCCAAGGGTTGCCGACAAGCGAGACGGTATCGAGGCCAGTCGCCAGATATTGCCGCTTTGTGCTTTTGATGAGGAAGAGTGCTCAACCGGCATCAAGCATCTAACCAACTATCGCAAAGATTTTGACGAAAAGAACGGGGTTTGGAAGAGCCAGCCGCGCCACGATGAGGCATCGCACGGCGCCGACGCATTCCAGACCTTTTCGACCGGATGGGTCAAGCCTGTCACGCGTAAGAAACTGAAAGCCAGACCGGTGAAGGGAATTGTCTAGATGCTGAGTGAAGACAAACTGAAGTCTATTCTCGACAAGAAGATCTCTTCTGCTGAAAAGTACGATGACGAAACTCAGGCGGAAGACCGGGAAAAGGCGCTTGAATATTATCGCGGCGAGATGAGCGATCTGGAGCCGGAGGAAGGGCGATCCTCTGCCAAGTCTCTTGACGTGGCTGATGCCGTTGAATGGATCATGCCGGACATGATGCAGATCTTCTGCGGCTCAGGTCAGCCTATGAAGGCGCTTCCGACTGGGGTGGGAGATGAAGACCTTTCCAAGCAGCAAACGGACGGAACCAACTGGTTCTTTATGAACGAATGCAGAGGCTATTGGGTGATCCACGACCTTTGCCATGATGCCTTGTTGCAGCGGAACGCGGTCGGCAAGGTATGGCGCGATCAGACACCGGTCATCAAGGTTGAGGAATATGAGGATCTTGACGCAAACCGCTGGGCGGATCTGGTCAATTCACCGAATGTTGAGGTGCTGGAACAGACAGCCAATGAGGATGGCACATATGATCTTAAGATCAAGGTGATCAAGAGCAAAGGGCGGCAACGGGTTGAGGTTTTGCCGCGTGAGAACTTCCTGATTTCCTCTGAGGCGACCAGCATCGAGGACACCAACTTTGCAGGCGACAAGACGCTAGAGACACGCTCCGACCTCAATGAGCGATTTGCGGACAATCCAGACGCACTCAAGAAGATCAAAAACCTTAATTCCTTTGGTGGATTCGATGACGATGACGCCAATGAGAGTCGAGAAAAAGACTATGCCTGGGAGGAGGAAGCGGCTGATAGATCGATGGATGAGATCGAGATCTATGAATGCTACGTCAAGGCAGACGCCAATGAGGATGGCGTGGCTGAGTGGCTGCAGGTGATTGTCTCAGGTGGGCAGGGCGCTCGCGTAATTATTGCGGTGGAAGAGTGGGACGATGATCTACCCTATTTCGATGTGACGGCGCTAAGAATTCCGCATCGATTTGCTGGACGCTCTCTGGCCGATTCCACCATTTCAATCCAAGGAGTCAAAACGGCGCTACTTCGTGGGGCGCTTGACAACATTTATTGGCAGAACAACCCGGAACGGGAAGTCAACGTCAATGCATTGGAAGAAGATGGAGTAGATCGCCTCAACAATCGAGAGTTCGGCAATACCATTCCGGTCACCGAGCCTAATTCAGTCCGATATCTGACCTTACCATATTTTGCCAACCAGTCCTTTGAGGCCATGGATCAAATGGACCGGATCGTCGCAAATAGAACAGGGGTGAGCGCATCATCCAAGGGGCTTGATCCGGAAGCACTGCAGAACCAGTCCGCCACAGCGAATAACAACATGATGTCGGCCACGCGAGCCAAGGCGGTTTTCTTTGCGCGCAATATGGCAGAGGGCGGCTTGCAGCGTATGTTCAAGATCTTAATGCGCCTGATTGCCAAATATGAGGATCAGCGCCTCATTCGCTTGAAGGGCGATTGGCAGCCGATCGATCCGCGTGTCTGGAATATGGACATGGATGTGACCGTGGAAGTCGGGCTCGGTTCCGGCACCCGCGAGCACGATATGGCGATCCTACAGATGATCCTTGCTCGACAAGAGCAGGTCGTGCGGGAATACGGTCCGGACAATCCGATTGTCCCATTTGACAAAATGCTTGAGACCTTTTCAAAGCTGATCGAGGCGGGCGGTCTGCGCAATCCGGAGCAGTATTTCAATGAAGTACCTTCGCAGGAACTGCTGCAATGGTTCGCGCAGTTCAAACAGAGCCAGCAGCCGCAGGCCGATCCGGCGAAGATGGCAGAGCTACAGCTTAAGCAGCAGCAACAACAGGCAGATATCCAGCTGAAGCGCGAGCAGATGCAGATGGAGATCCAGCTTAAGCGCGAGCAGATGCAGCTTGAAATACAGCTTAAGCGAGAGCAGGCCATGTTCGGGGCCAAGCAGTCGGGATTTTCAACTGATATCACTGTCGGGGGGCAGCCAGGATGAATGATGAAGAGAAGATCATCCGGGGGGCGGACGCAAACGCCTTGATGGCTAACCGGCTGTTACAGGACGCGCTGGACGATATCGAGAAGAAAGCGATTGATGCAGTATTGAACGCCAAGGATGATGATACTCGACGCGATGCTGCCTTTATGGCCCGCGTAACAAGAGATTTTCGTAGCAAGATAGCGGCAGTCGCAAGGACTGGCGATCAAGCAGCGGAACGCACCGCCCGGAAGGGCTAAACCAACCACAAAACTGGAGAAGCCCAGATGGGTACTCAAGACAACAACCCGGCAGATGCCGGGACTGTCAACGATGAAGCTATGTCCATTGATGAAGCCATGAGCGTTTTTGACGGATTTGACGACGACCCCGAAGAGGATACCGCCGATCAAACAACCGAAGAGGGCCATGGTGATGACGAAGGGCAGGCGGACCCAGAAGAAGACGCCGAGGAAGCCGAAGACGGCGAAGGCGGTGAAGAGATCGAGGAAGACGATCAAGCAGAAGATACAACCGAAGGCGCCTTCGCTAGTGATGACGTGCAAGTCAAATTGCCCGACGGCACAGTCGCCACAGTGGCGGAGCTGAAAAACGGACATCTGATGCAATCGGACTATACCCGGAAAGTTCAGGCTCTGGCGCAAGATCGGCAGGCCACCCAGAATGCCCGCACCGAAGCAACCCAGTGGGGCGGATATTTCCAGCAGCAGGCTACTCGGCTTGAACAGGCGCTTGACAATGTCAAGGCACTCATCCCGGACCCTTCGCTGCAGTCGCAAGACCCGATTGCCTACATGGAACGCATGCAGCGCTTTACCGAACAGCTTCAAGAGACGCTCGGCAAGTCTCGGAATATTCGGCAACGTTCGCAGCAGCACCAAGCCCAACAGATGCAGACACAGCGTCAGGAAGCCTTCGGGCGTGAGCTGGAAGCACTCACGACGCAGAACCCGACGCTATTGGATCGGGAAAAACAGAAAGCCTACATCGACGAGGTGGAAGGTTTCCTGAAATCCGAGGGCTACGGCAACGAGGAAATCCTGGGCTTTATCGATCATCGCGCATGGCAGATTGTTCACGATGCCATGCAGTATCGAGCCGACAAAGCGAAGCAATCCAAGGCCAAACGCAAGGTCAAGGATGTACCGAAAGTCGGCTCGAACAAGCGCGCCAAAACAGCCGGTGAGCGCAAACGTGGCCGCAACGCAAATGCGATGCAGCGACTTCAGAAAACAGGATCAATCGAAGACGCATTGCAAGTCGATTTCGACTGATCCTCACTTGAGGTGAAAATCTAATGGCAGCAATTGCAAACACTTTTGTGTCTACCGATGCAGTCGGTAACCGCGAAGAGCTGGATGATGTGGTTAGCCGCATCACGCCGGAAGACACTCCGATCTATTCCATGATCAAAAAGGAAAAGTCTTCCACGACCCATCCTGAATGGGAAATCGATGATCTCGCCGCCCCAGCAGAGAATGCGACTCCAGAAGGGGATGAGTTCGATTTTGACGCAATCGATACGCCGGATCGTGTCGGTAACTATGCCCAGATCTTTCGCAAGACTTGGGCAGTCTCCGAAACACAGGAGGCCTCCGACAATGCCGGCAATGTCGAGAAGGTCAAATATCAGAAGCTGAAGAAGGGTATCGAAGTTCGTAAGGACATCGAATTTGCCCTTGTATCGAACACGGCTTCTGTCGGAACCGGCACTCGCAAGCTCGGATCTCTACCTTCCTGGTACGAGACCAATGTTTCCCGCGGGGCAACAGGCGCAAACGGTGGCTATGATACTGGCACCGGCCTTACTATTGCCGCAACGGCTGGCACCCAGCGCGCCTTCAGTAAGGCCCTGCTGGATACCACCATGCAGCAGGTCTACAACTCGGGCGGCACTACCAAGTTTGCCGTTTGCTCTCCTTACGTGAAGTCGGTCTTTACTACCTTCATGTCGGATAGCAACGTTGCATCCTTCCGCTATGCGGCGAGTGCGGGAAGCAAGAATACGATTGTCGCAACCGCAGACGTCTATGAGGGCGACTATGGCAAGGTGATGATTGTTCCGAACCGCGTAATGGCTGGCAACGCAACAATCGCTTCCAATGTTCATTTGCTTGACCCGACACTGCTCAGCATGAAGATGCTGCGCAAAATCAAAAATGTGTCGAACCTGGCCAAGACCGGTGACGCCAAGAAGGGTGTGATCATCGGTGAAGGGACGTTGAAGGTGAAAAACGAGAGGGGCCTAGGTTTGGTTGCTGATCTCTTCGGATTGACCGCAGCCACCTAATCAACCCTGAACTGACACTGTAGCAAAGAGGCTCCTTTTAAGGGGCCTTTTTGCATTTTGGAGCATTGACATGACAGCAAAAAAGCAAGACACGCCCGAAGGCAATATGACGGAAGCAGCCGCCAAGGAAGCAGCCGCCAAGGAAGCAGCCGCCAAGGAAGCAGCCGCCAAGGAAGCAGCCGCCAAGGAAGCAGCCGCCAAGGAAGCAGCCGCCAAGGAAGCAGCCGCCAAGGAAGCAGCCGCCAAGGAAGCAGCCAAACCAAAAAAGGAAACCCCGATCAAGGTTGTTCGCGACATCTGGGACGATGACGGTACGCGCATCGCAAAAGGCGAAACTGTCAACGTGACGGTTGCTGTGGCCAAGAAGCTGATCGGTGAAAAGAAGGCAGAACGCGCCGACCCTCTTCCCGGAGAGGTCTAATGGTCATCAAGGATGGAGACTGGGAGCTTGTCGAGTGGGACGGCTCCACAGGCCGTACGGTGTGGCGCTACTGTGATGGGCGCGCCACCCATTACCGGACTGACTACCCGGTTCAGTCAATACTCGATGAAAACGCACATCATCTGAATGAAAGCCAGAACGAGCGTTTCGGCGAAGGTAAGCGCGTTGCATCGATCCCGCTCAATCTTTTTTACGAACAATTGCATGAAGCCCAATTGCAAGGGGATGACGGCTATATAAGCCGTTGGCTTAATGATCCCGATCATCGTGGCTTCCGCACCTTCCGAGGGCATATCTAATGGCTTATGCCAATCTGGCAGACTTGCGCGACAAGGTGGCTAATTATCTGGAGCGGACAGGAGACACAGAGTTCCTCTCACTGTTTCCGATTTTTGTGATGTCCGTTGAGGATCAGATCAATAAGGCCCTGTTCTCATTGTCTGAAGATGGTGTGACACCAACAGACAGTATTCCAGCGCTTAGCGATGATGCGGATAGCAACTGGATATTGACCGGGATTGGCAGCATCTATTTCTTCGGCGTTGTGATGGAAGCAGCGATTGCGGACTTGGCGAGCGAAGCCCAAGGGCAGCTGGCAGGAACCAAGTTTTCGGATCATCTCAATGACCTCTCCGGCAAGCGAAAAGCCGTGAGATTGACGGCTGCCAAGCCGGGAGGCCAGACGCCATGATCCCGTTTGGTGAATATAGCCCGGACAACTCGGACTTTAACGGCAAGGCACTGCCCTATATGCGCAATGCGCAGCCAGTGGCGGACGGGTGGGCTCCTTTCCCGTCCTTTGAGCCCTATACTGACCCATTGCCTGAAAAGCCCTGTGGGGCCTTCTTGGCTCGTCGGGATGACGGGGCCTATGTGGTCTACGCTGGCGGGCCAACTCGTCTTTTCCGGCTCGATCCGGCAACCAATGAATGGGTAACGGTCGGGTCAGGCTATACGCTCGCTGAAGGCGTGACATGGGCTTTTGCTCAATGGGGGCAGACGGTCGTTGCCACCAACCAGAACACAAATATCCAGCAGATTGATCTGGCGAGCTACAGCCCAGCTACAGAACTTGTTGCGATCAAAGCTCGGTCATTGTTTGTTATAGGAGCCAACCTGTTCGCAGGCGGACTGCTTGATCTGCCAGACGGCGTGCAATGGAGCGCAGATGAAAATATCGCGTCTTGGCCGATTGCAGAGAATGGCGGTGATCGGCAGGCCTTTCCTGACGGCGGGTGGGTTTTGCAGGGATTTTCTGGCCAGCAAGGGGCATATATCCTTCAGAAGGACGCAATCAGAACAGTCAACTGGAACCCCGGCGGGACATACAATTTCACATTCAGCAAGGTAGCCGAAATAGGGATTGTGGGGCCGAATGCCGGAGTGACCGTCAATCAGGCGACCTATTTTCTTGCTCAGGATGGTTTTTACGGCGTCAGCTACACCACAGAGAAGGGACTTTTGACACCTCCCATCGGCGGTGAGAAGGTGAATCGCGCCTTTATGGCAGAGGTCGATCTGGATGCTTTGGAAGATGTGCAGGCGGTTTCCGATCCACTCAACAAGGTGGTTTATTGGGCTTATCGGACAACAGGCTATACCGGAGCGCGCTTTAACGTCATTCTCGGCTACGATTGGCAGCTTGGCCGTTGGTTCCGGATTGAAAGGGAACTCGTCTGGCTCGCAAACCTTGCCACGCCTGGCAATACTCTTGAAAGTCTGGATGAGATCTCGTCATCACTTGATGACTTGGCTATTTCGCTCGACAGCCCGGCTTGGTCTGGCGGTAAGCCGGTTCTGGCCGCGTTTGATACCGACTACCGGATGTGTTTTGCGCAAGGCTCGAATATGGACGCCTTGTTCCGGACTGCAAAGCTCCAACTTAACAAGGCGGGGCGCTCGCTGGTGACTTCGGTCACACCCATGACGGATGCCGAAGACGCATCTATGCGCATTGGGGTGTCTGGCAACAGTTATGATCCATTGGTCTGGAAGGGGCCATATACCAGGCAGCCAAGCGGCAGGATACCGACGCGGGCCAATGGCAAAATCCACCAGTTTGAAACGACGCTCAAAGGGAACTGGACCATTGTTACCGGGCTTGATGACATTCAGGCCAAGGCGGCGGGGAGGCGCTGATGCATCCTTATCGCGTACCGCTTCGCCTCATCGATGCTTATCGACCCAAGATGGAGCCATATCTCGACCTCTATTGTTCAAAACCTTTCTGCGGCGGTTGGACGACAGAAGAGATTATCAAGGACGCCAAGCGCAATCAGATCTTGCTCTGGATGGTGTTTGACTATGACGCAAATGTTCTCGGCGTTGCGGCAACTCAGGTCCGGTTAGAAGACGCTCCGCCTCAAATACAGATCAAAATGCTTGCCGGCACAAACTGGCAGGCATGGCGCCATTTGCTTGATGATGTGATTCATCATGGCCAGGCGCGGGGCTGCAAGAAACTCACATTCGAAGGCCGAAAGGGCTGGAAGCGCAGGCTTCCCGAATTTTCTGTTGTCGGATCGACGGACAACGACCAGCTGATTTATGAAAAGGTGATCTTATGAGCGGCGGCGGGAAAGAAACAACAACGGTTCAGAACAATGAGCCTTCTGTGTTGTATAAGGCCAATATCACGAAGGCACAGGATATGGCAGCCGGTGTGGCGGATGACCCGTCTGTTTGGGAGGCCTATTCCGGTGATCGCTATGTTGGCCCGAGCGCGAACAGTCAGACCGCAATGGATGGAATGGCTAATGCAGCGCAGTCCGGCGTGCCGGGGCTCAATAACGCTTTCAATCAGGCTAAGGGCGTCATCAACTCGAATGGCCTCAGCAACAGCCAGAACAACGCCTATAATAACCTACGTCAGAGAGCCGGAAATACGGCAAATCGGCAGGCAGGGCAGTATGGTGCTATTGCCAATAATGTTGCCTCAACCATGAATGGCCAGACCGGCGCTTATGATGCCATGAAGGGGCAGGCGACCAACGCTGCCAATCAGGCCCAGAGCGCCTATGGGGACTTGTTCAACCAGGTTGGCCAGACTTCGGGTCAGCAGGCGGGTGCTTATGGCGATCTGATGGGAGAAGCGAACACAGCCTTCGGCAATCAGTATGACGCCTATAACGGGCTCGGTTCGGACATGATGAATTCCATGGCTCAGGGCGGGCAGATCGGGGCAAACAACGCCAATCTCATGAAAGCTCTTGAGGGTGGTGCTGATCAGATTGCAACAAAGGTCAACCAGATCGCCTCGGCTTCGGGCCGGTATGGATCGGGTACCAATCAGGACGTCATGGCCAAGAATATTGGTGACTATTACAGCAATGCGCTGACAGGCCAGTATAACCAAGACGTCAACAATATGATGGGGGCTTCTAGCCAGCGCACGAACCAGCTCAACGCGCAAAGTGGCGTGCTTGCCAACGGGCTCAACACGCGAGCCAATCTGCTCAACAGTCAGACCAACACGGCTTTGAATAGCATCAACGCACAGGCTGGTCTTGCCGGTAACAGCTACAACGCGGCTATGGGTGGGCTATCCGGTGAACAGAGCGTTCTCGGCAACCAGACCAATTCCTATCTTTCGGGGATTGGCGCACAACAGGGCGCAACTGACGCGCAGACCAACACCATGTTCAATGGTCTGGCCAATCAGGGCAATTTGCTTAATTCGCAGACCGGCGCGCAACAGTCTGGCAACTCCCTTGCCTTGCAGGCAGGGCAGGGGCTCTCATCGCTCTTCGATGCATCCATGTCGCCCTATGACTATCTGTCACAGGCTGGCCAGATGCAGGAGGGCTACGACCAAGCAGCAATGCAAGCTGAAATGGATCAGTTTGCAGAAAATCAGGCGGCACAGAAAGCGCCAAGCGAATGGCTCAACGCCATGTCGTCTGGCGCTGGCCAGCTTGGGACTTCAACTTCAACAGCATATCAGCGCGGCGGCGGAATGGATCAGGCGCTTGGTTGGGCTTCTGTCCTTGGCTCGTTCATGTAAGGGGTAGAATATGGGACTTTTTGACCTTCTCTCTGGCAAGCAGCAGGTGGGCGGCTCTGGTGGCTCACTTTGGAATAGCCTCTCGTCCGGGATTGACAATAACCGCCAGATGATGCGCATGGGCGGGCTGGCTGCTGCTCTTGGGGCAGATCCCAATCAGGTGCTTCAATCAGCCATGCTCGGCAACGGTATGGACGACAAGCGCCGCGTGCGGACGCAGGAGGAACAGAAACGGAATCAGACTATCGATTGGCTTCAAAACAATCGCCCGGACCTTGCTGCCCAGGTTAAGGCGGGAATGCCGGTTTCCGAAGCTTTCAAGGTGATGAACCAGAAACCGCAGGCGCGACGCATTCTGCAGGGGGCGGATGGGTTCAATTATTTCGAGGATGGGTCTCGGGTGCTGCCGAACGTGCAGCGGCAGCAGAAGCCGCAATACAGGCAGGTGTCAGGCCAAGACGCGCAGAAATTGGGTCTTAACCCCCAAAACACCTACAATGTCGGGCCAGATGGGAAGGTATCCCAAATCGGTGGGGGCGGAACCAATGTTACCGTCAATAATGGTGGTGAAAACGAATACAACAAGACTATCAATCGGCATTGGGCTGACGAGAATATTGCAATTGCCAAGAAGGCTCAGGCAGCTCAAAGCAATATTGGAAAGTTGCAGTATCTGGGAGAGGCTCTCAAAACACCGGATCTTTATACTGGAGCAGGCGGGGAGGCTGTTTTAAAGCTCAAAAATGCAGCTGCTGCACTGGGCATGGATGTCGACGTAGACGCTCTCGGGGCAGGGCAGGCGGTACAGGCAATTGTCAACAGAATGGCAATGGAAATGCGCAACCCAGAAAATGGGGGTGGGTTACCTGGCGCCGCATCGGACGCCGATCGTGAATTTCTGAAACAGTCCATTCCAAACCTGACCAAGACGCCAGAGGGTAACCGCAAGCTGATTGAGTATGCGATGCGGCTAGAAGAGCGCAACATCGAAGTTGACCAGCTCAGGCGCAGTTATGTGAAGCAGTATGGTCAGCTCGATGATCGGTTCTATGATTATTTGGCTCAATGGTCCGAGCAAAACCCGCTGTTTCCTGAAGCCGCGAGCGGAGAATATAACAGTCCAGTTGCCAGCGGGAAAACGCAAAACGGCGTCTCGTGGGGAAGGGTTGATTAATGCCGACAATCGACATTGAAGGGCACAAGATCAAGGTTGATGACAGCTTTCTGTCTTTATCGCCAGAAGAACAGAACGCGACCGTTGATGAGATTGCTCAAAGCCTACAGATCAGTCCAGTTCAACAAGCCGGGCGATCTCAACAAAGCATGGCCGCTAGAGCGGGCGATTTCCTCAAGCATACAGCAACCAATGCGCTTGATACGCTGTCCCTCGGCTGGAATGACGAGGCAGCGGCGGGGCTTGCTGCACTGCCTGCCTTGATGCCAGGTGGAGAGAGCTATTCAGAAGCCTACAAGCGGCACCATCAAGGTCAGCAGCGTCTTGTTGATGAAGCGGATCAGGACACGGTTGCCAAGGTGGCGGGCCAGACGATCGGACTTGCTCCGGCTATGTTGGCAACGGCTGGTGGAGCGGGAGCAGCAACAGCAGCGCGGGCAGCTCCACAATTGACCGGAGCACCAAAGATGGCAGGTGCGGCGCTTGATGCCGTGCGTCCTGCAGCAACTGCTGGCGGGCGGGTCAGGCAAGGAGCTGCATTTGGCGGTCTAGCCGGAACCGTTGGCGGCATGGGCGGCGAGAATGGCAATATGGTGGATCGGGCTGCTGCAGGTGTAAAAGGCGGCGCTATTGGCACATTGGCGGGCGGCACAGTGGCTGGAGCTTCAGAAGCTTTGCCTGCAATAGTTGGTGGTGTTTCCCGCATGATTGGCCGCTCACCACAGCAAAGCTTGCCGCAGCGTGCTGCCAGGCGTGTTTCTGATCGATTTGCTAAAGATGGCATGTCACCTGAAAGCGTGGTTGATACCGTGCGGCGCTCACGTGATGCAGGCGCGGATGAGTTTGTTTTGCTCGATGCCGGCAGAAGCAATGTGCATGGCCTTGCGCGCTCGACAGCCAACACGCCCGGGCGCGGCGGAGACATTCTGCGCGACTTCGTTCAGGGGCGCAAAGCAGGGCAATATAACCGCAACATTCGCGCGATCGAGGACAATCTCGGGCCTATCAACAATCCGGAGCAGGTGAAACTGCGGGCGCGTGAGAAGGCAAAGGATGTTGTTGAGCCACTTTATAAGGCGGCACATCCAGAACGGCTGCCGGTTGATATTGACATGAGAAATGTGCTTTCGCGCCCATCGGTTAAAACAGCGGTAAAACGATCTAGCAGGCTCTATGCGGAAGAAGGCAGACAGGCGCCGCAGCTCTATAATGACAAGGGTGATGTGCTGGAAAATCTGGCCGATATTTCGGTTGAGCAACTGCATTATATCCGAGAGGGAATTGACGCACAGATTGCCAAGGGCCAGGCCATTGATCCTCAGTTCTCCAATTCCCGTGAAGGAATGCTGCTCAACCAGACAAGACAGCTGATTGATCAGAGATTGAAACGCGGATCAGAGCGCATGTCTCTTGCTGATCAACGTTTTTCTGGAATGATGAGGGATGTTGAGGCACTCGATCGGGGGTATCAGTATCCAACGACGAGGCCTCGTGAGCTGGATGCTTTTCAAAATGCAGCCAGTCGGACTGAAAAGGAAATGTATAGCGAAGGCGCAAGGGCGCGGATGGGTGATGAATTGGGCAAGCTGCGTGATGGGCGCGACATTTCCAAAGCTTTCCTGTCAACGCCAAACCAGCGCCATGCAATCGGCTCGGTGGCTCCCAATCAAAGTAAAGCGGATCGCTTCAACGAATATCTGGCAGCAGAGCGCCGGATGGCGAATTCACAGAATGAAGTGACTGGCAACTCGACAACGGCACGACAGCTTGCCATGCAGCAGAATGAAGGGTTGGCAGCATCAGAAAAAGGCGGGCAAATGATCCGCAGTGGCATAGTTCCGATGGTCAAGGACACTCTGGCTCGGATGGTTGAGAAGACAGGCAGCATCAGTGATGCAGAACGTCAGGTTATTGCTGAAATGCTGACCAACACCAGTGAAGAAGGCCTTCAGGAATTTCTTGATGCGGCTATGCAGCGGGCCATTCAGCAGTTGGCACGCCAGCAGACCATAGGCCCTGTTTCTACACTCAGTGGTTATATGGCTGGACAATGGGCCAATGAATAAAAAGGAGAATAACGATGAAAATAGCAATTCTACACTATGTCGCAAAGTTTCTCGGGGTTCTTATTCACGTAGATTAGCTTCCTTATGGATCGAAGCTTAAGTTCAATGAGCCCAATGATTGCGGATGAGGTCATTGGTGCTTCTTTTCAAATTCTTCCAAGCGGCGGCATTGCTACTTGTATCCGCTACATAGAGGGTGTCGCTGCTGTCCATATGCTTCCAAAGAAGATCGCAAACTTCTTTGGGGGCGATTGTGCAACTGACAAACCAAAAGGACTTGTGAATTTTGGTGCATACGCCGAGTGATTTGATCGCTTCAATCAATTCATCGTAATTCTTCTCAGGAGCGCGAAGTTCGTAAGAAATGTGAAGATTTCTGGTCATATTCCCCTCCGTTTATCACTGACGGGATGCAATCACGATTCTCAACCATGAGTCGAGTCCGCTTAAGGTCTCCACAGGCGGCCTTTTCTATTGGCAGTCGAGAAGAACAGGGGTCCAGTGATACCCGGTGTGGGCAATGAAAAGCTCTCCTGTTAGGTCAATAGGAGAGCCTGCTGGCAGGTTTTGTAGATCGCAGGTTGTCTGGATGGCGTTAAGGGATACTTCCCCATATTCTGTGCAGACCGTTGTCCCATTCGTCAATAGAACTTGAACATTTAAAGATCGATCGCCTTTCGCGACGCTCAAATATTCTGGCGGCCCAGGCATAGTGATTTTTGCAGGGTAGCCAGATAAAGAAATTGGCTCATTAACTGGCAAGCACTCTGCAAATGATGGAGTTGCAAGCAATGAGAAAAAAATAAACGCACGCATAAACATGTGGGTGGTCCTTTCTACTTTAAGGTGGTGAATATGGTTCAAGCTGTCAAGGTGGTCGATGCCGGGGCTGGCTACACTGTTGTTGAATATGATGACGGTTCCGTTGTCCGATATGACGGAACACGAAACTGGAGAAACAACAATCCTGGCAACATCGAATATGGTTCTTTTACGAAATCACAAGGGGCCATAGGTACGGATGGCCGATTTGCCGTATTCCCTGATTACCAGACAGGGCGCGCCGCAAAAGAGAATCTTCTCTTCAATAGCAGCAGTTACAAAAATAAAACTATCAAGCAAGCTATCAGCCGATACGCGCCATCATTTGAGAATGATACGGCGGCATATTACAACGCGGTTGCGTCCGCAGTTGGGGTATCCCCTGACACCAAACTCAGCGATTTATCTATGGAACAGCGCAACGCGATGCTTGACGCTATGGAGAGGGTGGAGGGTTTCAAGGTTGGACAGGCTACTGCGCAGGCCGGATCTGTGCCATCGGGGATAATGGGCTTAGCAGCAGGGCAGAACGTAGCTGACTACGCCCCGCAGGATATCGCAGACCTCCAATCTCTCGGCGTGATTGATCCTTACGACACGCCATTTCTTGGGGCCAATCCGGTCAACGCCTATCCTGAAATGATCACCAAAGATATTGCGGATATCTTGGCTCTCGATGATGGCTTGCAGTATTTTGACAGCATGCCCCGCTCCAAGCCCATATCTCAAGATCAGTATTCTGTCATGGGAGCATTGGACCAGATAGACGGCTTCGATACCCTTCAGGATATGCCAGTTTATAGTCCAGCTCAGGAACCCGCACAGGGACTCGCTGCGATTGACGATCTGTTTTCCATGGAAGGCGCAAATTCACTTCCTGCAGCTCCCTTGGGGCGCGTTGACGCTTTTGCGCTTGATGATCTGCCCTCCATCAGCGGCGGGGTAGATTATGGTGTAAGCGATACGCCAATGGGGCAGGGCTCGGGCTCTCTTCCGAATTTATCTCTTGATGATTTTGGCGGTCCGGTTGCTCCGAACATTTCTCTGCGCGGGAATAATGATTTCTGGGCGGCCGAAGACAGGGATCAGGAAGCGGATATGCTCGATCGGGAGCACAACGACACCCTTTCGAGTTCTCTGGCGTCTCTGGAACGCGCTGGCCTACTGGATCAGCTGGACAGCATCAACGCGCCGCCCGATATCTCGGCCACTGGAAATATTGATTTTGGTTCTGGTCCCACGGCTTCTGGCTCTGGGGCCTTTTCTTTGCGCGATCCTGTTGATCGGATCGACGATGCATTCGCCTCAGTGCCAGCAGAGACATGGCGGGAAACCACTCTCAGACAGGACGCAACACCGCAGATGTATAGTCGCTTGGCGGATGAGCGCGTGGGCAATGCCTTTGACGTGGCGGACGCAGCTGCGGTTCCAGGCGATTATTCCAGCTCTGTATCCACTCATCAGCTGCCAGATATGCTTGACACGCTGCCCCAGAGCAAGCCTGTGGCGCCTATTGATCTGGTTGGCGATGTGCAGCCGCTCTACAACGATTATCAGCCTGTTGAGCTGGTTTCACAGCCTGTGGCTGATTACACGCTTCCGGAAACGCTGGACACCCTGCCGCAATCCAAGCCCCAGCCTTCCACGTTGGCTGCACAGAAGGCCGCGAAGAAAATGACGGGCCTTGTTACCACAACACTTGGCGGGGCTGTGGCGGGGCCTCTGGGCGCTCTGGGCGGCTATGCATTGGGTAAGGCGATTGATGGGCCTGTTTCCAATCGGGTCGGTGATTTTGTCTCTGGCGGCTATGTCGGGCCAAGCGGCATGACCTATGCAACAGATACCGGCATTTCACGCGGCTTGGCGAAGGTGGACCAGACCGGTAATTGGGGCGATTTCTGGGACAGCAATAGCCAGACTGACCAAACCGCGCAGATGGCATGGGACAGAGAGAAGGCGGCAAGCGAAGGTCGTGAACTCAAGAGCCTGCTTGATGCCTTCACTGATGATCTCAGTGATGCTTTCTCGGGCAAAGGAAAGACGGTCACAGGCAGGCAGCAAACCACTGCGACCAGAGACACGACCAGTCGCGGCGGTTCATCTGATAGCGGCAATTCCAACTCTTCGGGAAGGTCTTCCGGTGGTGGGTTCTTCTCTGGCCTCTTTGGCGGGGATGATGAGGACGATGATAGCAGCAGCAGTAGCGGCGGCGGCACCATCATTTGCTCGGAACTCTATCGCCAAGGCTATATGCCAAAGGCGCTCTGGGAAGCGGATGAGAAATGGGGCCGGATGACTGCCCGAAAAGATCCGGACATTATCCGGGGCTATCGCACATGGGCCGCGCCTGTTGTGCGTCTCATGAAGCGCTCACCAAAGGCAACGCGGGTCATTGCAAAATTGACCGCTCCATGGGCCAAGCAGATGGCCTATGAGGCCGGTTATCTGCCTAAGGGTAATTTCCTTGGCTGGCTTACCAATCTGGTCGGCATTCCCTTCTCCAAACTTGTTGGGAAGGGCCTAAAACTTCATAAGAAATGGAGACGCAAATGGGCGTAGACAATTGGGACACAACACCCGCTGATAATGCCGTCAAGGGCAATGTTGATTGGTCGGAAGGGATGGCGCCTGCGAAGGTGAATGACAGCGCCCGGCAGATGATGGCAGATCTGGCTAAATCCTTTCTTGATCGCTTCGGGGCACTGGATACAACCGGATCAGCTGGCGTTTATACCTTGGCCACAAACACCGGCATTACGCAGCTCAAATCAGGACTTCGCTTCACCTTCAAGGCCAATTTTCCCAGCGTCGGTGGCGATACGCTGAATGTTGACGGTAAAGGAGCGAAAAAGCTACGCGTTGTCGATGATGATGGCGAGCGCAACATTGAAGCCGATGAAATCGATGCAGGCGGCTTCTATGATGTGATCTATGACCCTGATGCGAATAGCGGCGCGGGGGCTTGGATCTTGCAGACTGTGGCGCTCAATCTGGAGATCGCAGATATTGCCGGATTGGTCACTGCTTTGGCGGCCAAACTGGAAGCTGGTGACTTTGGATGGGGCACAACTGATACCACGTCCAACATTGGGAATTGGGGCCTGACAACAGCCGCTTCCGGCGTATACCAATTCAGTACCGGTACCGAGGGAAATCAGCCAGCGCGTTATGGTGAGTTTGATTATGGCTCCCTTCTGCTTTTGCGCTACCACGCCAATTTTTTCTCTCGTATTGCTGTTCGACATGGCGCTAGCGTTTCGGCCTTGCCCGCTCTGCAGCGCTATAACAACACGGACGGCTTTTCGGGCTGGGAATATTTCTTCACTTCGGAGAGCCTGCAGGCTGGCGCCGGTGTAACTATCACTTATTCCGACGGGCGCTATACGATTGTTGCTGACGAAGTGGCTACCGCCCTTAATTCCCAGAAGCTGGGCGGTCAATGGGGCTCATTCTATCGCAACGCGAGCAACTTGGATGCGGGCACGGTTCCAGAGGCCAGATTGCCGAGTTCGGTTGTTTTGAAGAGTGCCAACACCCTTGATGCGCTTCAAAATAAAGATGCTGGTACCGGCGAATATTCGACCGATGGAAACCTTGTTTCAGGGCGCGGGTCTGGCGGTGTTGCCCTGACTATCAATGACGGGCAGGGCAATGCCAACGTGACCTTCAACCATAAAGCCGGTGTTCCGGAACAGGATGGCAACTCGGCACGTATTGTCCATAACTCGGACGCAACGACAGGCTCAAAAATCACTGTTGAGCTTGCATCCGGCGTAACAAGCGGGGAATCTGTCAATACAACGGAAGTTGCCGAGTTCTCTGAAAATGGCATGAAAGTGCTCGGAAGCGATGTCGTGACCAAGGCAGATTACGGCGCTGGTAAAGGCGTGAATGCCGATTTGCTAGATGGTCAGCATGGCAACTACTACGCCACCGCCGCTGCGCTCACAGCTGCGATCAACGGCTATGAGTCTGGGAACCTGACATATGCCGCCGGTTCAATGGTCTCTATCTCACATGGATTGGGCCATATGCCAAAGCGTGTCGAGGTTTCGTTTGTTTGTACTACAGCAGATGCATACTGGGCTGTTGGTGAAGAGATAGTAATTGGTTCAGGTGTTAGTACATATCATCCGCAGGATGCGCTAGGCATCGGTGTTGTAAAAACATCCACCAAAGTTGAGGTGACCATTGGCAGCATTGGCGTTGCAGCTCCTACTGAAAACAACGGAACTGGCCGTGTCCTTGCACCATCCAACTTTAAAATGAAAGTGAGGGCATGGTAATGCAGAAATTCTATGTAAATGCTGATGGCTCATTTGCTGGCAGCTGTGTCGATTATGTGCCCGATGATGAAGGCTTGATCGAGGTTGCCGAAGCACCAACAAGCTCAAAGCAACTCTGGGACTTTGAGATTGAGGCATGGTCTAGCCCTTTGCCGACACAGGCAGACTACACCAACGCCATTCAGGCCATGCTCGATGATGCCGCCAAGGTTCGCTTGTATGACAGCGCGGCAACCATGAGCACATATGTCAGTTCGACCAATGAACAATGGGCCGCAGAGGCGGCCTCAATGATCGCATGGCGCGATGCTGTATGGCTCTATGCCTACGCACAGCTTGATCTGGTGCAATCTGGCCAGCGGACACAGCCCACAGTCGATGAACTTTTGGCCGAGCTGCCAACGCCCACTTGGCCAGCCTAAACCAACCCACATTTTGAAATGACCGCAGCTGCCGCAAGGCGGCTTTTTTTATGGAGAAACCCATGCAACTCGTAAATGACTGGCGGCGCGTTGTCGCTACATCACTTTCTTTCTGGATGCAGGTGATCGGCCTGCTTCTGATGATTGTCCCTGAACTCTGGTATGCGGTAACGGGGCGCGATTATGACCCTGCCGTGGCTTGGTGGCTTGGTGTGCTGTTTTTAGTCGCTGGCCTTGTCGGGCGCGTCTATCGACAAAAGCTATCCGTGGTGCGCGAGTGGTTGCGCATTGCTGGCATCGTCCTACTTGTTTTCTTGCTTGCAGTCCTGCTGGCTGGTCGCGTCTTCGCGGCGCCGGTTAGTGAAAAGGACACGCTGGCCGTGGCCGTGCCATTCATTGCCCAGGAGGAAGGAGAGCGGCTCGTTGCCTATAAAGATATCGTCGGTGTTTGGACCATCTGCAGCGGATCCACAAGGGGCGTTTATCCTGGCATGCGCAAGTCGGTGGCTGAATGTCGGGATCTGCTACGGGCAGAAGTGGCGGAATACCGCTCCAAGCTTCATCGATACTTCACGGCCACGACCAAGACAAAGCGCCTCACTGCCAAGCGCGATACGGCCTATGTGAGCCTTGCTTATAACGCCGGTGTTTATGCGATCGGGCGTAGCACAGCCACACGCCGATTAAATGCCGGCAATATCAAGGGCGGGTGTCAGGCACTGACATGGTGGAACAAAGCAGGTGGCCGCGTCGTTCGTGGCTTGGTCAATCGCCGGGCTCGTGAGAAAGTTCTCTGCATGGATGGTCTGTGATGAGCTTCATCCTTTCTCTCTTCTCAAACTGGCGTGTGATCCTTGCATGCGCTGGTTTCGCGGTTCTTCTTGCCTCCCATACCGTCGCTTACTGGAAAGGCCATTCAAACGCCTCTCAGGCTTGCCAGACAGCCGCGCTGGAAGCGGAGAATGAAAATCTGAAGCGAACCCTTCAGATACACAAAGCAGCGCTTGAAACGGCTGTAGAGCGAGCAAATGAACGCGATGCAGAAGCAACCACTCTCGAACAAAAGGTTGAGGACTATGAAAGCCAATTGGAAGCTGCTGGCAGCTGTGTTCTTTCTCCTGCCGATGCTCGGCGGCTGTCCGAAATCCGATAGCCTTTATCCGTCCTTACCGGTGTTGCCTTCCGATCTGGCCAAGCTGTGCGAAGATCCGGGCGTAAGGGCAGGGCGCGACGCGCGGATCGAGCTTGCCACTCAACGGAAATTTCTGGCCCTCTGCCGGAACAGACACCGCGATACTGTGGCTTTCTATAATCAGGTGAGAGACCTATACGAGAAGGCAAACTTACAAAATGATCAATAGAAACGAAGTTCCAACGGTGGGAATGGTCGGTGGAGCATGGATGGTTGATTGGTGGCAACACTGGATGGAGCCTGGACTTCAACATTTGTTGTTGGTTGTTACGGTTCTTACTGCCTGCGTGTTGTTAGCAAGGAATGTGCTCGATCTACTTGTAAAGGTTAAGGAATGGAGGAAAAAGGAATAGAAAGATTTATTCTTAACAAATGGTTGCTTTGAATATTGTTATTTGTTGCAATGAAGGTAGTATTGTGGACGGATACTTATTTTTAGGTGTATTGAGAGTTTCTGGAGGCGTCTATGCGTATCATCACCCCCTACGGCCGTTCCTTCACCCAACGTCATGGAGAAGCGAGATCAATCCGGCGCCTACGCCTAAAGCTACGAGGAGAGAAAGGGGGGAGGCCTGAGGCTGATATTGCCGACTTTATGGAGAAAAATCCTAGAGCTTTGATTGCTGCCTGGATTTCTATGATCGACAAAATTTATCGTAAGCCTAAAAATGGAAAAAGGCCGTCTGAAAACCAATTTAATGCCAGACGAGATCTGGGAAATGCCTGCTGGAAGCAACTTTTAGAAAAACATGCATTCTCAACACTTGATGCGCAAGAGTTGGGCCTCTTTCATGCCATCTGGGAAAGCAAGCTCCACCCTTATCCATACAAGAAGCCCAATGGTAACAGCAATTTTGATGATCGAGAGGGCGGGAAAAGCCCCGATGGGAGGGCTTTCGACGACACTGCTTGGGCCATAAAACTCAAAGCTTCTCCTGCTTCTCGCAAGGATGCTGACAAGGTAGCGGTAAATATCAATGCTCATTTACACTATTTGCAACAGGCTGCGGCAGGGGGCGGTTGTAAACGCTATAAAATGGGATTGATTAAGGCTCGCGCTGAATCGATCAGCAAAAACACTTTAGCCAACCATATGTCAACAAAGCTTCTGGGTGAAGCCAAGGGGAAGAACAAAAAGGTAATTCCGCTTCGAGCGCAGATTGATGCTTTAGTGCATAGAAAAGGTATCTGGTCGAGAGAGCTTCAACAGGAGCTGAAATCTTGCGGAGATATTGCCGGAACGATTTTTGAGGCCAACAAGACGCTAGAGTCTGCAATAAAGATGTTTGATAAAAGGCGCATTTCTGTGCGTGAAGCGGTTCAATTGATCTCCAAGCAATATGGAACCCAGTTCGCAAAATCAGGCAGTGCAAAATCTGAGGCTGATAAAGACGGGACAGAATGCAAGAGTCGTCGGGAGATTGTTGCAGATGGCAAAGAGGATCTTCTGTCATTATACGATGTGGTGCGTGCCTATTACAAAAAACATCTTGGTCGAACAAAGAAAAATGGCCGGGACAAAGCTCTCGGTTACACTTTGCCTCGCACTTGTGATGAACTTTTTTCTCTGCTCTACAGTCAGGAACTGAACCGGGTTGCGAATGAATTAATCCGGCTGGGGCGAGTTATGCATTATGAAAGCAGCCCTGCTGACAGTGATGACTTTGGAGGCATCCGCACAGGAAAAGAGCCAGCCTCGCAGCAACCAAGCCCGAAGGATGGTCAATTTTTGCCGCATGATCTCGAGGTGTATCTCGAGAGTGACTACTGGCAAAGCAAAGGGCAGGCAGATATCAAGCGAACCGAAGCTTTTGTAAGAATATGGCGTAATGCCATTAGTCAGGCTTCGCGCAGCCTTCTGAATTGGACTGATCCGGACCATTCACGCAGGGTCAACAATAATGAAGACCTTCTTGACAGCTTCAATGTAAAGGCAGTTAAGCAAGATGGTCTAATTGATTTGGAACACGCCCGTGCACAATTAAGAATCCTGTTTGGTTGTGATGCCGAGCTTTTCACTGATGGCGGCGATGCTAGCACTGACCAGAAGCTTATAGATCATTGTTATCTGGCTTTGTCTCTGGCCCGGGTTGCTCGCAACAAGATTGTTCACTTTAGAGGAAGACGCGGGTTCATCAAACAATTGAAAGAGCTTGGAGAGGCGCCCTTTGATAGCCAAATAGAAAATCCTTCATTCGTGCAAATCGAAGCAATGCACAAACTTGATAGTGAACGGCGGCGCGATCGAGTGGTTAAAACCTGCGCAGGGGCTCAGTTGCATCGATTTGCCCAACCAAACCAAATCCGGGGTTTGGTCGAGGCCTTGCTTGATCCGCAGCCTTGTGAACTTGTCATGCCTCAGTTCAATAAATTTCTAATGGGTTTGCATAATCTGGAAAAGAACCGTCTTGACCAGGATGAACAAACGCGAGGCCCTTCCTACGTTGAATGTGGCGATCTGGCTTTACCAGAACACGCCAGAGAACGTGAGCTGGAGATCGCGTGGAAGTTGGCAAAATTCGTGGGTTTGCAGTTGGTCTATGACCGGCTGTTTCGTCCTTGGCTCGAAACTCAAAGCGCGGTCAGGTTAAACGAGTGGATTGTTAAAGCGCAGGAATTGGCCACACATAGGGCGCGGACTACAGCCAAGGAAAAAGACGAACAAGTAATGGCAGACCTCATTGAGGCACAGGCTGCCTCGATTCTAACGCTGGATGATAAGCAGAAGCTTTCTGATTTGTTCGAAGACCTGGCTCATGAAACCGCTACGGCTATGCGCGTGCAGAAATTCTATGACAGCGACCCTGATCAAGCACGCAAGCAAATGAAGTGGATAGAGGATTTCAAATATCACATTATTGGTCAGGCATTTTTCTGCTTTTTGTCAGATGCCGATGCGGGCGGCCGTTTCTCATGGTTGCTTGGAATAAATGAAAACTCTCCTTGCGATGAAGAAGCCAAAATGCCTTCGGCTGAAAGCTTCTGCGCGAAGGTGCAAGAAATCGAGCCTTGGCAGAGCAGGCTCTATTTCCTGCTTCATATGATGCCCATTGAAGATGTTTCGCAACTTCTTCACCAGTTTCGAAAATGGACTATTCTTGAAGCCAAAGGAGAGGGAACCGACGAGATAGAGCAAGCACCGCTTCCCACCCGAGACGGAGGGATTGAAGATGTTCGAAGGATTATATCTGTCTTTACGCTCTATCTGGATATGGCCGATGCAAAATATGTCTGGGAGCAAGGCGCAATGTCCATGGAAACCCCGGATTTGGGCATTGAGGCCGCGCGGAGCTTCTACAAAGTTCCTGATGATTTCGATAAGGTCTTTCCTTTGCAAGAGAATGAGGAGGAGCATCGACTGGCATCTACCCGCCGGGGTATTAGACAGATTATGCGGTTTGGGCATATGAAATTGCTGCATGCTCATCTTTCAGCTTCCCAGATCCCTTCGCAGCATGTCGATGCCTTTTTGCTGGCTGAATCCTCTGAAGATAATGAAATAGACCGGTGGCACAAGGAGAGAGATGCTCTGCATACAAGGGCTGTCGATGCTTCGAAAAAGAGTGAGCTTGTTACTGATTTTAGCAAGGGAGATTTTGATAGATACAAGGAACTCGTGGTCAATCTCGCCAGCTACCGTTTTATCTCAGAAAATGTGCGGCTCAATACCCATATCCGATATCATCGCTTGCTGATGAACCTGATGTCCCGGTTGGTTGACTATGCCGGGCTCTGGGAGAGAGACCGCTATTTTATGTTTTTGGCATTGCTCAAGCTCTACGAAGAAACTCCGATCAGCGCTCTTGGAAAGGCGGGTAGAAAATTTGCCAAAGAAGGCAAACTGCCTGAAGAAATTAGTAGTGGTAGCATAGAGTTTCAGAGAGCTTGTGAGCTGGTCAACATCGGGCCGAACCCTAAGACGTCCGATAGAAAGAAAGAATTATTCAAGCGCATTCGGGAGCATCGCAACACGTTGGCTCATTTCAAGAGCTTGGTTGCTGACAATAGTGGTTTCAATTTCACGGAGCTGGTCAATGAAACCCGAGAGATGATGAGTTATGATCGAAAGTTGAAGAACGCAGTCAGTAAATCAATTATCGAGATTCTGGAGCGAGAAGGCTTTGTTCTCAAATGGAGTACAAGACAAGGCCAACACATGCTTGGCGATGCCAGAGTTCGAAGCCGGAGTATAAGCCACTTGAATAGCTGGAGAGCCGCAGAGAAAGAAAGACAAAAGAAGGAAGACAAAATCCGACTTAATGCACAGTATGAGGGCAATAAAAAGGATTGTTTAATTGCAAAGCGTAATGCAAGCAAAGTTAGGAATGCTGCATTTGCAACCGGTGAATTTAGCTGCAATGAAGATCTGAAGTCCCAATTGCTGGTAGAAGCGTTTGCTCGCCTGTTTGGGGGCGCTATGATGGAAGAAGACACAAGAGGGTCTCATCAGTAAAAAGGATATAAGGTGAGGAAACCGGGTGTGATAGGAGACTTTTTAATTGCAGATTCGGCAGAAAAGATCGCATTTTCAGAGGGATGTGGTAGGATCAGGATGGAGATGACGGCTAAATCGAAGCCGACTACACCACGATGCTCTCTGACTTGTCCTTCGGCACGGGGATGGAGATGACGGCTAAATGAAAGCCGACTACACCAAGGGGGTGTGAAACTTAAACTTCTCATCTGTGAGTAGAGAGACAACGGCTAGATCGAAGCCGACTACACCAAATAGGTTCCGTCATGGTAGAGTCTCACAAAGTAGAGAGACGACGGCTAAACGACAGCCGACTAAAACCTTAATGCTCGATAACCGGGGTACTTGTGTGATGGAGATGACGGCTAAATCGAAGCCGACTACACCTGCTCTGAAATCGTCCTCTATGTCGACGTAGATGGAGACCACGGCAAAATCGATGCCGGCTATACAGCGTGCATAGAGAAGCTGCTTAAGCTGATGAAAACTATGTGCGACTTTGAATCTGGTTCAGATTTCTCTTAAAGGTTTGATTTGGAATGGGAGTTTTCCGCAGCTCATGCGTTTTAAATTTTGACGGTAGGCCAAAAGGGTGATTTCGCAAGTTAGCTTCAGATTTACAGGAAAATTATGTTGTGAAAGCAATCGGTTCTGGATAGTAAGTGGAGAGACAACGGCTAAACGACAGCCGACTACACCTTTTTGTAGGGTTTTGCGTTGGTTAATGTGTGGAGAGACAACGGCTAAACGACAGCCGACTACACCTTATCAAAAAATGGGGAAAAGGTCCGTTGATGTGGAGAGACAACGGCTAAACGACAGCCGACTACACCTCGCCTGTGTCTATGGGAAAAGTAAACGTATGTGGAGAGACAACGGCTAAACGACAGCCGACTACACCATACGTGCAATGACTGTGGCATTGTGTTTTGTGGAGAGACAACGGCTAAACGACAGCCGACTACACCCAGTTTCAGACATGACTGTCTCCTATGAAAGTGTAGAGAGACGACGGCTAAACGACTGCTGACTACATCCGCTAAAACGTATAACGTGATGTAGGGAGATCTTGGCTTCGCTCGCTGAGATCTCTCTTCGAAGCCATTTACTAATGACTGATAAACGCCGAGCGCAAAGCTCTTGGTTGCGCACGAACCTTTTCTCTGAACAGTAAAAGGGAGTTCTTATCATGAGTGCAGACCTATTGAATTCCATGACGCGCTCTGAGGCGATACAGTTGCTTGCTGCAGTTATCGCTGGTGGCTATTTGAGCTTGTTTTTGAATGAAGCGTTTCAGCGACGTCGTGAGCTGAAGTCTAATCGTCGACAGAGATTGGAACAGATCGTTCAAACCTTTTATCGCTATGGTCGGCTTTTGAGGCAAAAACCCGAGTTAGTGTCGGATGCCGATCTTGATTTCTTGCATGCAGATTTTTGTGCCCAAATCAAGCTGCTGAGCTATGATGTCCGGTTTGAAGAAGAAGCAGAAGCTCTTCGAATCTTGTCACAACAGATGGCAAATATCCGCAATGGACAAAGCCGGGTCGGCGAGGAAAAGAAAGATATGAATGCCGCTAGTCGAGACTTCAATAATGTTCTCGAACAAATGCTCAAAAAATGCTGAAGCTGCGGGGTTTTGTTGTTTGGTAAGGTTGAGCGAGTTCTGCTAGAAGATAACAGAAATGGGTATGGCAGAAGAGCCCACGTTTCGCCCATGAAACGCAATGAAAGCTTGGGCTCTTCAGTGAGTAGAAGAAATTAAAATATAATAGAATCAAGCCACTTACACCTAATCTTATGCCTTCGGGAGGCAGGGGCCGGAGGTTCGAATCCTCTCACTCCGACCAACCTTTTCAATAGGTTAGGTCTTTCCCCTTTGGGTGAAAAACAAAAAACTCACCAAAAACTCACCAGAAGTATTTCGTGCAAAAGAGCCACACCAGTGCGTAGTCGATTTTGTGTGGAAAAAGGTATGCGCGAGAGCGGCAAGCTCGGGAAGCGAGCCTGCAGTCTCTCTCGGCGTCTGATTAGTGCGCCAGCATTTCCTTGACGATTTTATCTCCTGCCAGGGAAGTAGGATATTAGGTTGGCCAGTTGGTGGCTTCCTTCAGCAATTCTGCTCGATCATTGCCCCAGTAGAGATGATAATGGTCGGCGTCTGCCGGAGCGATGCGGTGATCACTAAACTGAATAAACCGGGGAACCTCACTGTCTTCTTCTGCTTTCGCAAAGATAAACCCGACGCCTTGGCTGCACTGCCTGTAGGTCAGTATTTAGGCTTGTACATTTCCTCGGGTGTTTTCCAGCTAAGGAAATAATCGAGCGGATCCTGTGTGCCAAGAACCTCACGAGCGAGTTTCACACACTCTCTGACCCTGTTTTCCTGGTCTTTTGGAAGCGACGATGCCTTCTGTTCAAGTTGTTTAAAGAACTGCTCAATTTGCTGCACTCTCGCCCAACTTTCGATAATCTTTTGAAGATCAATATCGCTGTCTACGATTGATTTTTCTACAGTGCGTCTGTCGTCTTCACGTCGGGATTTTTCCCATCGTTCCTCCCACTCACGTCGCCTTGCTTCTGCTTCGCGGTCAGCCTTCTCTCTTTCTTGCGTGAGGGTGATTATGCTCTTCTCTATTTGCTCAACAATTGAAGGAATAATGGTGTCTAGCTTCGAATTAGTTGTTTCCTGCCACATCTTCTGCCAACTCACGCCTGCATATGTTTCATAAATGACGAGGCGCAAACGGCCGGTAGGTAAATCTTTAGAGGTGGTCCAAGACCTCTCGAGCATGAATTTCGGAAGCTTCAGTTTGCGAAAGGCGGCTTCTCTAAGATAACTCCCGTCAATATAGTGCAGAAGAGTATCCTCTGATGTTTCTACAATAGAGATACCAAGTACTATGCCTTGAACATCGACTACTGTCGGACGCTGAGGCGACCATTTGCCGTAACGATTAAAACTGCGGGTACCATGACTTTCACGCTCATCGATATCCGGACGACGAAAGCCGCTGTCTTTTGATGCGATAAAGACATTATGGCCCGCTTCTTCAAACGCTCGAAACAACACCGAAGCGAACGCTAAGGATCTATCAAGGCAGGCTCTGGAGGTTGTGATGTCTACCAGAAGCTGTTTATAGGGTTTTAGGTAACCCTCCTCTTCGATCTGACGAGAATTTATGAAATTTTCTTTCGCTTGTATCAGTAATGGGTGTATTCGGTACCGATTTTGCTTTGAATGTGCCTTTTTGGGAATTGAAACAGTTTGGTCGAAATTTCTTAAGAGCTTTCTGGAGCAATTTTTCAACCTTTTATGATTGATTTTAAGCTTCCTTTCTTCATCATTTTCGTTGTCCCAGATGAGCTTTGCCCCTTCACTTGGCTTTGGAAGTTCCGGTCTTGGATCGGCTTTTCCATATTCCATTTTGTTCCAATGTCCCAAAGGTGGCCTTGGAACCTGCATTTGTTCGCAAAGCTGAGCAATGCGCGAACTGCTGACGCCAAATTCCTTTCCGATTTTGTTCATTGGGTTCGTCCAAACAAGGTCGTATAATTGTTCTCTCGTTAGCATTGAGTTGGATCCGTCGTTCGATGCCAAAAGCTTGGAATTGCCGTGTTCCATCAGCCTGAAAAGAGGTAACGTTCTGACCTCTTCATTCTTGGATTCATTCGGCTAATTGGCCGTTCCGAGTTGCAGACAGAGAAGCCGCTAGAACAGAGCCAATGTATAAGAAACGAGGAAGCGAGCGATCAAGGAAAAGCGCAAAAATCTAGGCACCCTAGACGCGCTTCAAGTTTGTTTGATTGATAGTCCTGGTTGGCCATTGTCACATTCAGGGCAACGTCTCTGAAAGATGTCTGAGCCATTTGCTCCATATCGTTTGCCACAAATCTGGCACTCGATGACATAGATCACCTGATTATGATCGTTTCCCGCAAGATCGGTCTTTCGAATTACCGTTTGATTGTTGCGGTTAGTGAACCCGGGACGTGTCGTCAGTGAATTGGACCCTTTGCTAGCAGTATTGCGAACTTTCTTGCTCGTTCCCCGTCTCAACTGCTCCTTTGGAGGCCAGGGTGCTCCGAGGATCCATCCCTCAACCAAACCTGTTGCTGCAATTGGTTCTGGTTCGGGGGATTGGAAGGCAGATCGCAGTTCTCCTGATTTGTCGGCTTCTTGCAGCCATTGCGCTACGGAATAGGCGTCGTGTTGATCCTGAGTGCGATCCCTTCGAGGATAGGAGAAACTCCAGAGGCGGGGATACGCCTCAGTGATAACTGAAGAACCTTCTGGTGGTGTCCATCCATCGAAGGGCCAGAAATGCAACTGGGGTCGCGCTTCTCGAATGCGCTTTAACCAAGGAATGCCCGAATGGGTGGACTTTGCGACTGATCCCTGCACATCGAAATGAAACACCGATTTTGCTGATCCGGTTGCCTCTTCGGTCAGGCGTCGCCAACGCCTTTCACCCGTCCTTGCTGCTCCATTGCCGACACTGCCGTTTCGAACAAAATCGACATAGGTGTGAAGCTCGTCGGTTGGCCAGTGGGCGCAAAAGTCTTCAAGGAAGACCTGCCAATCCGGCTCCAGCCTATGTCGCTCGAAATAGCGCATGGGAAAAGAGAAAGCGTGATCAATTCCGACAATTGTTGGAATGCTGCTGTCCAGCTCTTCAATCAACCATTCTGCAAGGCCACGCCGGGTCCAGTATTTCTTAGGACCGGGGGGAGGGAGGACTTCCTCAGCCTCGCTGCCGTCAATGGTTTGATAAACCCGCAGTCCCTTGAGACTTGCTTCAGCTGTTTCTGCTCCAGAGTAATCGATGCCAATGGTTCGTTTGAACCTGCGTGCTGAGCTTGTCATTGGAAGCTCGCCTGAAAGTTTGTGGCGGTAAGAGACACGTGAGCGTCTAAAGGTGGGCGCAGCTCGAATGCCTTTGGTCCGCGAGCAAATTCGTAGAGCCGGAATAGATACCAATCCTCTCGCCTCTCGTCAGCAACCTCAAGCTCGTTACGGGAGATATGGAACGGTGTCCGCTCCCACCCGTTTGTGGTCTTAACCTCGATCAGGCGATCTTTGCCTTCGGGGGTGGAACTGGCGATGTCATATCCAGCTCCATCACCGTCTTCCTTTGAAATCCAACGAACGCGTCGTGCGAGATCATCTCTTCCATTTTGCTGAAGCGTCATGCGTTCATGGTGAAATACGCGCTCTTCGCCTGCATGCCCCAAATCGCGATTGCGCTCATCCCGTCCGGCAACATCGAAGCGCCGAGCGACACGTTGCATTTGTTCGACTTCATCAGAGGGAGGTGCATTGCGCATGGTTGGGGCCACGCCGATGTAAAGGGCTCCTGCTTCGGCCAGTTGGTGACTTTCTGTTTGATGCAGAGAGACTTCCCATTCTGGATGGTGTGCAAGCCATCTGGAAATAGCCTCTGCAAGTGCCATCTGAAAATTAAACCGAGGCTTATAGCCCTGAATGGTCGGCAGCCCAAGGCCGATGCAAGCAGCAGACACATTGCACAATTTGAACTCGATTGAACCGCGGCTGCGACCAATCTGTTCCTGCAATGCCCTGTTCATTGCCGCCTTGTTGTAGCTGCGCCCCGACAGTTCATCACTCAGCATCATGAAATACGATGCCACGGTGATGTCGTTTTCGGTGTCTGACCAATTCTCTGAACTCATAACGGGAAGCTACCGTGGATCTGGCCAGATGTCATCGGAGATTTCAGCAACATAAAAGCAAATAGACATTGTGTTGTGGTTGTTGGGTTTGCATTTGGTGGACATCGGCCCAGAGCCGTCGTTCATACACAATTACGGAATGGTCACTCCCCACCCCGTAGTTGCCATTCAATTTGCAAGTAATAGTGAACACTTCGCGTCATTCTTTCATTCATGGCGAGCGTCTCGAAAGCAGATGTCACCAACTGTCCTGAGAAAGGCTCTCAAGATTAATCCAGCGAGAGAAACCAGAAAATGGCACGCAAACTGGAAGCCATTTACACGTGACCTTGTTGTTCCATTTTTGCGACCGTCAGGTGGAAAACGGCTTCCTCTTGCAGAGAGAGCGCTAGTACCATTGTCGCACATCGGCACCGGTTAGACCTATTTATAAAGCTGGGGAGACTATTAAGATGAAACCCAATGTCATTTGGCCATTGAGAAGCTGGCGGATAGGATACACCTAATAGGCACGAACAACGTGTTGAGGTATCGTATAATCAAAGGAAGAGACTTTGAACAGTTCGCACGAGAAATTTGATCAACCAGACGTATGGGCTTTCAGAAAAGACAAAACGTTGGATCGGTTGGCAGAAACGTTCAACGTCGCTCAGTTCGTCAGCTTTGCCCCGGCAGAAGAGGGGCCAGTACAGCAATTCTGCCGCATCGCTGATATCGAAGCGAACCATCAGTTCGAATCAGTTGCCGAGGCAATACAGACTCTTTTCGAGCGCAGTTCCGAGGGTACGGTTAACGTTCGTAGCTTCAGCGCTCATCAATCCCAAAGCAGGGAGTTCCTCTATGGCGTCGACAATGTCGATGCTACTGTCGACGCGGTTAAGCGCTTCACTGACGAAGGGGCGTTCACGATCGTCAACGAGACGATCGATGTTTCGGATGGAGGCGTATCAGGTGTTGTGATGGGCGACGTTGTCGAATTCCGCCCTGACATGACACCCCGTGGTGTCGAAAAGCCTGGCTTCGCACGACTTCCGACAGAGTGGGCCATTCATCTTTTCAAGACAGTGTATGGAATTGATGTCGATTTCTCCGGAGGCCGAAAAGGACGACTTGAATTTAGTCTGCACCCCAGGCCTAGGGGTTGGAAGCAGGATAATGTAATCTTCTGGGAGCATTCCGACGACTTTTTTCCTACGGGATCTATCAAGGTTGAGTGGCCAAACGATTTCAGTCGCATGATCGGTGATAAAGCTTATGGGCTGTTGATCGCTGATATGAGCGGCTTTCTCGTTCCAAGAACCACCGTTTTAGGCCGGCGTGTCGCGCCATTCTCATTTGGACATGGAACTGGCCTTGAGGAAATTTGGATACGAACGAGCCCGCGTGAGCAGGTGCCCGGTAAGTTCACCACTGCGCGCGGGTGGCACGATCCGTTCGCCTTACTGCAGCGCGAGGATCCAGACGGTACCGCAATTTCTTCAGTGCTTGCCCAGAAAGGCGTAGCGGCTCAATGGTCAGGCGCGGCCATCGAGACGTCAAGTGGAGACCTCGTGGTCGAGGGCATCAAAGGGACCGGGGACCGCTTCATGGTTGGACTGGCGAACCCCGAACCGATTCCCGAACCCGTTCTTTCGCGTGTGTATGAAGTTCATGGCCGACTACGTGGCATTCTTGGTGCGACGAGGTTTGAATGGGTCTTTGACGGGACTGAACTCTGGATCGTCCAGCTACATAGTGGAGCTAGCGTATCGAACGGCGATACCATTGTGCCAGGAGATGCAAGTGAATGGGTGGGCTTCGACGTGTCTCAGGGACTGGAAGCTCTAAGGTTGCTTTCCGCCAATTTGAAACCAAACACGGGTATTGTGCTTGATCGTAGAATCGGACTAACCAGCCACATTGCGGATGTCTTGCGGAAGGCTGGTGTGCCAGCACGAGTCAGTGCACGATAGTCTTTGTCAAAACAGATTTAGTAAACCAATCGTTAACCAATGATGGCGCAGGTTTGTTATACCTCATCTTAAGCGCTGAGTAGGAGCAAAAACATGGCATACACAGCAGTAATCGAAGCCCGTAAGGCAGCAGAAGCTAATCAGGAGAGTGTTCGCGAAGCAGTACGGCTATGGCTAGAGCTCAAGCGCGAGAAGGAAGCTCAAAAGTTGGTGTCTGCGCGGTCATAGGTACTCTGATGATGCTTACAAGGATGTACAGGGAGGGGGACTTTCTACGTCAGAACGGTGAGGTTGATAAGCCTGATCCTTGGAGGCCCGCTTTTGTCCGTGATTACGGCAGGATCATTCACAGCGCAAGTTTTAGGCGACTGCAAGGAAAAACGCAAGTTTTCCCGGGACATGAGTCCGACTTCTTCCGGAACCGGCTTACGCATTCGCTTGAAGTTGCGCAAATCGCGGAAGGTATCGCAGACCGCCTAAATCACGTCTACAAGACGCATATAGGCAACGTGGAGATCAATAGCAGGCTGTGTGCGGCAGCTGGTCTAATTCACGACATCGGGCATCCACCGTTCGGTCACAACGGAGAGCGGGCGCTTGACGAAAAGATGAGAATGTATGGAGGGTTTGAAGGCAACGCTCAGACGCTTCGCATATTGAGCCGCCTCGAGAAAAAAGCAAAATACAAGAACCCGAAAGATGGTGACTCGCGCGCAGGGATGAATCTATGCTTTCGAACTCTGGGGTCTATTCTGAAATATGACTTTGAGATCCCTTTTGAAAGACCAGATGATTCCAAACCGAAAAAGGGTTACTACGCCTCTGAAGCGAATATAGTCGAGGAAATAAAGCGGAACGTAATCGGAGAAAGGAAGCTGCCTGAAGGCCGCAAGTTCAAGACGGTTGAATGTGCTATAATGGATATAGCTGACGATATCGCCTACTCAGTTTATGATCTAGAAGACAGCCTCAAGGCGGGCTTTCTGACACCAGCTTCTATACTGTCGACCGACCATGAGTTGTTGAAACGGGTTGCCAAAGTAGTTACCGAGCAGCTGAAGGATGACGTGGGAGAACCCGTCACTGAGGCTCAAGTCCACTCCAAACTTTTTGATGTCTTCGGCGATATTTTTAGTTTCGAAAAATCTAAGACTTTGGGTGATAATGACGAGCGAAAACAGGATGATATCGCTAACTTCGTCAGTGTGATGCAAGCTTCCCGCGATCTTAACATGGATGCGGGCAATAGGATGAAGTTGTCTTCTGAATTGGTACACGAATTCATCAACGATGTCGTGCTGACGAAGAACGAGGAGCTTCCTGCGCTTTCAATAGTTAAACTGAAAAAGGAAACTCGAATAAAAGTAGAGGTCCTCAAACAGTATACCTACCTGTCAACGATCTACTCGAATCGTGTGAAGCTCGGCGAATATCGCGGCACCGAGCTTGTAAGCGACATTTTTGATGCCCTACAAAAAAAGAATGGTTATCTACTTATGCCTGACGACGTGCGTAGACTTGTTGAGGATGCGGATGGAGAGGCGCTGAAGGCGCGCCATATTTGCGATTTCGTGGCTGGTATGACGGATAGGTACGCGGTGGAGTTTTGGGCGAGACTCCGATCCGATTCTGCAGAAAGCATGTTCAAGCCGATCTAGTCGATACACGTGGACAGCATAGAGGCACCCCACTTTGCTATATAGATATGGGTGGAACTGCCATGCGCTGGCATGTCGGAACACATGGAAGGAATCTCGGATTTCGGTTAGAAGGAAAATCCTAGCTGTGGGTTAGTTGCCGATACTTCCCATCGCCAAATCCATGCATCGAATTCACGGCGGGAGACTGACAGCAGATCGGCGGCGTAGCAGAAGACCGATTTTAGGAAATCGTAATCTTCCTCAACGACGCCAACACGTTTGGCAAAGGTTCGTACGTGCCTATCAACTGCAATAGAGTCGATGCCAACCAAGCATTGCATATAGTCAACAGTTTTCGGACCTACCCCCCTCACACCAAGCAAGGCTTCTACGAAGGATGCGTCTTGCAAATGATCCTTTAAAGTAGCCGCATTCTCTACTGAGCGCTCGCTCAGGAAGCCGACAAGCGCTTTGAAGCGATCGATCTTTTCGTGATGGTCCCAGTTTAGGAAGTGGTCTGTTTCTCCTCGCCCAACTAGAGCTACAAGTTCGGAAGTGCAATCAAGACCGGGAAAGTCCTCTAGAATAGCCGAGACGCGAGGAAGAACGACGGACCTGTAATTTAGGCCCGCCTGCAGAATGCAGTCCGCTATGATGGCACCCATATGCTGGCAAGAGGGGCGAACCGCCTCTCCGTTGATATCGGCTCCGACCTCAAGGGCGTAATTAGCCACGCGACGAGCAGAAACTAGCATGTGTATCGCAGAAGAATGCATTTTAGTCGACCTGGGCTTTAGAGATTACGACAGCAGCATCCTTTAGCGCATGAAGGCGCTCGACGCAATTCGGGCAGGCACCACAGGGGAAATCGCTTGCAGCTTGGCACGAAAATGTGCGGCCGATAGGAACACCGCGACGCAGCGCCTCCTCGACAACAGTGGTTTTTGATGAAAAGCGGAATGGAGAGGTGAAACGGACAGGACCAATATTGTCAATCAAGCCGTCCATTTGGTTCATGAACTCAGCGGTGCAGTCAATTTCCTTGGCGTGGTTACTATTAATGAAACCCGTATAAACATCAAAAATACCCAGCGTCTGGGCTCGAGCCGCCGCCGCCGCGAAGAATAGCAGTGTCCGATATGGCACGTACAAATCGTCGTCAGCGACGTTGTCTTCCCAAAGGTTTGCTTCTTTTATAAGGCGAGATGTAGATCCTTTGAAAATATCGGAAATATCGCAGCGTTCGGGGCTTCTCATGTCGCGTGGTAGAACTTCGTTGACCCTACCCCATTCCGTCTCGACACAGTGCTGGCCGTAGTCAAAGAATAGAGGAAACACATCGATACCATCTGCAAATAGACCATAAGCGACGGTAGTTGAGTCAAGGCCGCCCGAAGCAAGAAGAACCGCTTTTTTCATTGCTGTGCCATCCAGAGTTTTGAAACGGCATCATACAGGCCGTTCAAGCATTGATCCAAGTTATCAGAATAACAGGCGCTTCCGCCAGCAACCATTGTGTTATGGTTCTCACTGCGGGGATCGAATGTAATGACCGGTTGTTTCCTCGCCATGGCGTAGCCCATCTCAATCAGAGACCCAGGATCTCTATTCAGCGGAATGGCAAATACGAGCGCACATTCGGCGAGGATTCCAAGATCCTTGGCGAATGTCTGCGCCAAAACGGCATCCGAGCTTCCAAGCGGAAGCTCTCCATTCTCTTCGACAGGACGCCGGACATAGAAATTGTGGTATTTCAGCGCGTCTATTGCTCGGTCGATTTCAGGTTTGTCGATATAAGAAAAGTCCGGGGCAGCCAGATAAATGGAAAAGCTTCGCCTTGCGTGCCACGGCAAGACTGTTCCTCCGAGGTCGCGTAGCTCATCTACAGAAAGCTTGAGCGATCGTTCTACGTCCCGCTTGAAATCATCCGGATAGGTGGTTTGTGAATAGACTGTAGCAGCACTTGCACCCCTCCATGCAGCGTCTTCCCATGAGCTCCCTGACAATCCAACCATGACGGCGCTATAGACATCACCAACTCCTACGGAATTCACAGTAACTGACAACTGAGCGGGTATTGCTTCGACAGAACCGTTTGAAAGGTTGAAGAGACGACTCCCACCCCGGTTTTCTTTAAGGAGGAAAACGTCAGCGCCCAGTTTTTCGATAAGAGCCAACATAGCATCAATATTTTCTGATCCTACCCGCATGAAGAGCGGAGACGATGTCGAAATCACGATCGCATTGATACTGCCCACGAACGGCGCCAGAACGGACAGGTCCTCCGTGTCATATGCTATATCGAAACTAAAGCGTGCCTGACTAGAAAAGACGCTTCGAAGCTGAGCGAGATCGAAGCCGCCTGGAAAAATCAGAACCTCTCTATATGCATCGAGCGATTTCCCGATTTCGTTAATAGTGATTTTCTTCTCACCACGGAGCAAATCCTCGTATCCTTGATCAGCGACCTCCGTCGGGTCAATGATCACCATAACACCAGGAGACCCGGTTACTTCTCCAAGCCAGACGAATTCATGACAACCGTGGGCGTTGAGATACTGTTCTGCCTGATCAAAAACATAATGTGGGCAAACAGCCGCAACAGCATAATCTATGCTGCTTGCCCATAACCCACGAGCTGCGTGAATTATACCACCCAGTCGTAGCTTACATTCGGCGCCGGGGCGGGCTGCAGTAAAGTCGACAATAATCTCGCCGACGAGCAATAGGGGTAGCATGTAAGATACTCACTGAGCTGTGAAGTCTGCAGATACCACTGGTATTGGCAATATCGTGGAAGCCGTAACGACGCCTACATAGGAAAGACCATCCTTCATGCAGGCTGCGAGATAATTAAAGCTGGTAGGTAACGCTCCAACTTTTACACCCTGCTGAGTTGCAGCAAAAAGTCGTTTTTGGTGTACTATTACCATCTCAGTTCCAACAGGAGGCAAGTCAGCGTGCGTTTTGAAGTAATCACACAGCTCGATCTCTTCAAGAGAACATGAGAAAGCCTGTCGACAACGATCGACCCCGCTGGTTCCTCCTGTTCCGTCATTGTTCCTAGAGCCCGAATAATCTGAAAAATTGCCGGATCCGGTACTTCCCATTAATTCCTCCTAAAAGATGTAAAATATCAATTTTACAACTTGCAACAATTCTTGGCCGGGTGCAACCGTGGGGACAGGCATCGGCTTCGCGATAAACAAACAAATTACTGACACAGATGTGTCATGGCATGGCGACTGTCAGATCTCCATTGTTTCCTTCACCTTGAGGAACCAAAGTAGGACCTGCCTTGTCACAATAGTCTCTGTTCATTGACCTGCCCTCTGAACACGAGCTGCCTCCGCAGGATCAAAGAGGAAGCGGGCATCCGAACGAATGAACAAATTTGCAGTTCATTGAAGATTTGTTCTTAATCGTGCTGATATTTAGCAACATACAGTCCTTCGACTTAGATTTTTCGTTTTCCTTTCATATCCACCAGCGCAGAGATGGTTGTATACCCAACGACAACAGCCATACATCTGCGTCTTCAGCATGACAAATCAAATGCTATCTGTACAGGGCCGCAGTAGGAGCTTTTGCTCCTGACGGCAGCTTTTGTCCGCATTGTGTGAATTCGTGAAAAGTGCAGCGAACCTCCGCTCTCCGCCCGTTTTGCCCGAAGGTCACCCTGCCACCATAAAATTTCGACATCGCAACGAAGGTCTTAAAGGTTCGCTCTGCCGATCTCGACCGGTTAAAAATATTTGCGCTTCAATCGAATGTTCGGAATGGGGAAGTAGGCTTTTGGGATGGAGCCCCGATGAACGGCAGCTTTAGGTCGTCTTTGTGATATGTGGGCGTTAGCAAATGGTTTCAGATTAGCTGATCTCGTCAGCAAAAAAGGAATACGGCTGGACTTCATATTTCTTCATGCACTGATTATTACTTTGCGATTATTTTAGAATAGGATTTCGAAGTGATATAGCGATCGCACCAACGGCTCTCAGAAAAGAATATAATTTGTACGACAGGCTCTTCTTGTGGTTGCGGAGAATTGAGTTTGAGTGTAGCTTTTTCGCGGTTTTAACTAGTTACGATAACACGAAATTATCGTAACTAAGAGATCTTTTGCTGCGGCACAAGCGCCAATTTGTTCGATACTGTCATTGGCTTTGAGTTTGCTGATTTGACAATGGCAAAAGCCTTTCAATTCTCGAAGGTATTCGTTGGGCCCAGTTTTGGATATTGCTGGGCATTCAGTCCGTTTGTGATCTCCAGCAGCAAGAGCATACTGGATCTCTCGGAATGTGCATTTTGCGGAAGGCATTGCGCAATACATCCAAAATAAGAATCTGGCCAGCTAGGCTCTCTCCTATATTCAGCAATTCCTTCACGACTTCCGTTGAAAGCCAGCTTCCCAATACGCCTGCTACGCTGCCGAAAATGCCATCTTCAAAGGCATTGGAGGCTAATGGGGGCACGAGGTTTGATGTGGGAAGGTTGGGATAGATACATCGATAGCATGCGCTGCCAAGATAGGGCTTGAAGGTATAAATTTGACCAGAGAATCCTGAAACGGCGGCAGTGAGCATCGGCTTTTTCTGGTGCATGCAGGCGGCATTAACGATGGTTCGCGTTTCGAAATTGTCGCAAGCGACAACAACCAGATCATATTGATGTGCCAATGGGTGGACGTTCTGTTCTGTCAGTCGTTCATTGTAAGGCGTGACATGGATGCCTGGGTTCAGCGATGACAGTGTTTCCAGAGCGCTGGTCACCTTAGGCCTGTTGAGGTCTTGCGTTGCGTGCAAGATTTGTCTTTGCAGATTGGACAGGCTGACCAGATCATCATCGATAATACCCAGATGCCCAACTCCAGCTGCAGCAAGATACAAGAGGAGAGGTGACCCTAGACCGCCAGCTCCAACAACGAGCACGCGAGAGGCCAAGAGTGTTTCCTGTCCCGCTGTTCCGATCTCTGGGAGCAGGATATTTCTATTGTAGCGCTGTCTTTCAAGCCCATTCATGGTCTTTTCCCGGATAGTTCTGAAACCTCAAGTCAACATCCAGGATGATCTCCATGCGCTGATCTGAATTGAAGGGTTGATGGGTCGCTATTCCTTCCTTACGGGGCAAAGCCTTGAGCAAGTCATAGGCAGAGCCCCTGTCGACGAGCAGTTGCATGACGTCATTGTCGAAAATCAGTTGCATCGGGGATGTCGAACGTCCTGTCAGGACACTGACCGTCAAACCTCGCCCATTCGGAAAGTGGATGCACTGGTTTAGGGATGCGCCCAGACAAAGGCGTGTCAGCTCGCTCTTGTCAATCCTGAAATGGATCTGCTGGCCATCAATGCGCAGCTTCACGGGCTCCTCCCTTGGTGGTTGAGTCGCAATCGTCTTGCCTACTATGCGCATCGGCACTGATCGCATTGCCTTGAACCCAGTCACTGTCACCATCGGGATAATGCTCCAGTTTCCAGACTGGAGAGCGATGCTTGATCTGGTCAATGACATAGCGGCAGGCTTCAAAGGCGGCATCGCGATGGGGAGAACCGACTGCGATAACGATGCTGGTTCCGCAGACATCCACACGGCCTTTGGCATGGGCCACATAAAGGCAAAGGTCCGTTCCCCAATGCGACTGGGCTTCCTTGCAAATTTCGAGGAAGGATTGTTTGGCCAGCGGGTCGAAGACGTCATAACTGATGCCAAGAACCTCTTTTCCTTTGTTGGTCTCGCGTACGGAACCGACGAACAGGCTTTCGGCTCCATTCGGGGCGCGGGCTACAAAGGTGAGAGCTTGCAAAGCATCGGGCGGTTGCTGGTCTATGGAGCAGATATCTACGAGAATGTTGTTCATTTCTAACCTCCGGATACAGGGGGAATGACGGCTAGCTGCATACCCTCTTCAAGTAGGATCGAGGAGGCCAGAAGCGTGGTTTCCGTTGCGAAGCGGCTATTGTCTATCAATATTGGATTGTCGAAGGAGGGATCGATTTCTTTCAGCTTTTTGAGGAATAAGCCGTGTAAGTCGGCAACGGTTGCTCCATGAGAAACGGAAAGTGAGAGCGCCTCGCCGAAGGGGCGAAAGGCTCCGAAGCATTGGATGGTAATGTTCATAGATTGTGTCCTCATGCGCAAAGGGGGCGCAGCATCCATCTATCTGGCATGAGCGGATAGATGGCGACTGTTTCTCCGGCAGGAAACCCACTGCTGTCTTCGTCAAAGACAGCCCAGCAGTTGGCCTGAAGCATCGGTTTGATTTTGAAAGATTCCTGACCGTCGAATACTTCCACTTGCAAGGATTGATCCTTCGATACAGAAGTGTAGGCTTTGCAATAGAAACGCAGCCCCTGAACTTTGCGGGTCTGTGTCAGGAGTTTAGCCATCAAGGGTTTCTCTTCGGGCAAAGCCTGCAAGTGACGAAAGAGCGGCAGGGCGAAGAATCGCAACCCGACGGCGGTGGAAACCGGATTACCCGGAAGGCCGAGATAATGAATACCGTTGGCAAAGCGCGCGTAGAGTACTGGTTTGCCGGGGCGATTGGTGACCTTATGAAAAACGATCTCGGCTCCAAGGGTGCGCAAAATATCGGGGATGAAATCAAATTTGCCAGCAGAAACCGCTCCTGTGGAAATGACTACGTCCGAAGCACCTTCCGCCAATATGGCTTCCAAACGGGCGCGGAAGAGCTTGTCATCGTCAGGAACTATCCCGCCATAGTTGGCGCCATATCCCAGCGCTTTGAGCATTGTTATCAGATAAGGACCGCTTGCATCGCGGATCTGTCCCGGTTTCAGTGGGGCGTCCGTATTCTGAACCAGTTCCTTGCCTGTATTGAGAAGGGTGATGGCGGGTTTACGATAGACCGTCACATTTTTTTGCCCTACGGCAGCAAGCGCCATGATCTGAGCAGGACCGATGATGTCGCCCGGAGCGACAACGACATCGCCCAAATTGAAATCCTGGCCGGCAAGGCGGACATTCTCGCCCTTGACAATCGGTGCGGTGAACCGCACCCGGTCTCCAAAACATTCTACATCCTCGATCTTGACGACTGCATCATACCCTTGCGGCAGAGCTGCGCCGGTCATGATCTCCCATGTGCCCCCCTTGGCGGTTGCCGGGCTTTCTCCTGCTGCCGTCGATCCGACAATTGGTAGAATTACAGGAGCATTTGGGGTCGCTGTAGCCAATTCCTCGGAGCGGATGGCGAAACCGTCCATGCTAGAATTTGTGAAAGGTGGAACGCTCTGTGGGCTGGCAATGCGCTCTGCAGTAACAAAGCCACATGCTTGCTGAATGGGTAGGCTTGTGGTGGGGAGCGGGGCGCAATGCAAAAGCCGCTTGAGGGCTTCGCTATAGGAAATCATCTGCTTTCCTCCATAATATTATGACCGTAATCATGAGAGTGATCATGGGTATGGGCTGGCTTATTATTGTCAATCAGATCAAGCGCGTGGGGCAGGAGAGGGGAGAGCGCCTTCATGCCGTCATTTACGCCGCCAAGGCTGCCGGGCAGGGCTATAATCAGTGATTTTTCAAGGATTACGGCTGTAGATCGACTGAGCCAAGAGGTTGGGACATGGGCCGCCGCGCTGCTGCGCAATACCTCGCCAAGACCGGGGACAGTAATGCCGCCAATCCTTGATAAGACTTGCGGGGTAACATCTCGCGGTGCGACGCCGGTGCCGCCTGTTGTCATGATGAGGTGGACCGTTCCGACCAAGGCCTTGATTGTCTGCTCAAGCTTGTTTGCGTCATCAGGCAAGATGCTGCGGGATGAAACCTGACATCCGGCCTGTTCCAATCGGGATGCTAGGGCTGGGCCGGATTTGTCGTCATAGCGTCCCGCATAAGCTCTGTCACTCAGGGTTATAACTGCGGCTGTTCGGCCCTCAAGCGGTAGCGACCTTTCCTTCGGTATTAGCGATTGAAGCGCCGGGGGCACACCATCGGGGTGGATCCAAACGCCGCTCTTGCCACCTTCTTTCAAGACAAGGCGGGCTTGGGTGATTGTAAGAGCCGGGTTTACCGGTTTTGTCAAATCATAGATTGTCAGCAAAGCCGCATTGACGGCTGCCATGGCTTCCATTTCAACGCCGGTCTTGGCTGTGGTTGCTACGCTGGCATAGACGATAATGCTTTGACTCTCTTCATCCAATTCGGGAAACACGGCAACATGATCCAGAAGGAGCGGATGGCACATGGGGATTTGTTGCCAAGCCTGCTTCGCCCCTTGCACGCCAGCAATCTCTGCCAGTTTCAAGGCATCGCCCTTGGGCAATGTCTGATCTCTGATGCAGGCAAAGCCAATGGCGCCCACAAAAATGCGTCCTGTGGCTATCGCTCGTCGGAAGCTGGGGGCTTTTCTTGTGATATCTGCCATATGGAACTGGCTTTGTTCGAATAGGGAGGCGACTGTTTCTTTCATTGTCGTATGTCCTGCGGTGCTGCTTTTGCGTGGCTGGCTTTCGGGATTATTTCAGTGCTGGGAAAACGGGTATGGACAGGCCTATCCCCCCGTAACTGACATCTGGCGCTCTAGTACGGAATAATTCCCGTCTTTGTTGATATTGAAATCGTGTCCCTTGGGCTTGTTGGCGATGGCTTTGCGGATAGTCTTGATAATTGGTGCATCGTCTTGGGATGTGCGTAGGGGCGTGCGCAGGTTGGTGGCATTATTGCAGCCAAGGCACGTATATAGAATTCCTGTGCAACTTAAACGTACCCGGTTGCAGCTGTCGCAGAAATTATGTGTCATGGGGGCGATGAAACCGACCCTTCCACCGGTTTCCATCACGGTAAAGTAACTTGCCGGTCCGCTAGAGCGATGATCGGTTTTTATCAGCGACCAACTGTCCGCGAGCTGTTTCTGTACTTCGCTGAGAGGCAGATAGACATCTGGCCGTTCCAAGAGCAGCCCTCCCAAGGGCATGGTCTCAATGAGGGTAAGATCCATTTCTCGCTCATGGCAAAAGCGAATGAGGTCATCAAATTCATCATCATTGACACCTTTGAGGGCTACGGTGTTGACCTTGAGCTTGATCCCGGCATTTAAAGCAGTTTCGATGCCATCGAGTACTTGTGCAAAGCGGGGTTTACCTGTGATCCGCGTGAAGCGCTCGGCCTTCAAGGTATCAAGCGATATGTTGATGCGCATCACTCCGAGGTTGGCTAGAGCCGTGGCCATCTTGGCGAGTTGGGAGCCGTTGGTCGTCAGTGTTATTTCTCTAAGGCGCCCACTTTCGAGATGGCGTGAGAGGTCGCTAATGAGCGTCAGGATGCCTCTGCGCACAAGAGGTTCTCCGCCGGTCAATCTCAGTTTTCTGACGCCTTGATCGATAAACAGGCTGCAAAGTCTGTCCAACTCTTCAAGGCTGAGTACATCTGGTTTGGGCAGAAAGGTGACTTTGTCTCCCATGCAGTAAAAGCAGCGGAAATCGCATCGATCCGTTACAGAAAGGCGGAGATAATCGATCGTGCGTCCGAAGGAATCGTTCAGATCACGAGAGCGGGGTGGTTTCCTTGTCGACTTCATTTCGATGCCTCCCAACACCGTTTTGTCTTTAAAGTTGACACCTGAGGGCCTGGCGCCCTGCCAGTTTGCATTAATGAAGCTCGATTTCCTTTGCTCGCTCCTCCACTTCAATATGCTTGATGGTGAATTCGCGGCCAGACAGGCATTTCGTAGCAAACGACCCACACTGAGGGCAGGGTTCAGGTATAACCGGTGACGCGGGATGGTAGCTGTTGTCGCAAAGCTGGCATTGCAACTTCAGCCTTATCCATTCAATTGTCAGCTTCGAGCCATCTGCAATCGTGTCGTTCGCAACCGCATCAAAGCAAAACCGGAATGTATCCTCCTCGATGGCCACGGCGGTTCCCATTACCACAGTAACGCCAATAACTTTGGAGGCGTTATAAGAATTCGCTATCCGTTCTGTAAGTTGAATGAGGCTTTGGCAGAGAGATAGCTCGTGCATAAAATAGTCCTTTAGTTTAGCAAAGGATACTTCGATTCATTTTGAATGTTGGTTGAAGATAGTGGCGTTTTAAACTGAAAGTCAAAGCGTATTCAATGATATACAGGTGCGGTGAAAAACAGTAAAACGTAGTTTTTTATTGAATATATGTTTGGCGTCCGTGGCTTAAAAACTGACTGTCGGGTACCTTACAAATTATTTTTTTTGCTTTGTCGTCCGTGTGACAGACCACTTGGTTTGGCTCGCGCACATTGGTCTCCAAAAGGGGAACCGGTATGGCTGCTGACCCGCGCCGAAAAGCCGGTCTCCTGAGTGGAGGACCAAAATAATGATGACCCTGGACCCGATGAGTCTGGCCTGGATGGGGGCCATTTTTCTATTGTGCGGCGAGATAGGGGCTCTGCTGAGCCTTAAGAATCCTGTCCGTGTTTTCATCGTCTCGACAATCGCAGAAATCGGCTATGTTCTGATTGGACTCGGTATCGGTGGCGCTGCCGGTGAGACCGGAGCCTACATGCATGTCACCTATCAGCTCGTCATGCGCGGGCTGGTATTGGTGAGTGGCTGGTACCTTATTCGCCGGACGGCTTCGATCTGGTTGAGAGATCTGGCAGGCAGTGGCCAACGGATGCCTTTCGCCGCTACCCTGTTCGGCTTTGGTATGTTCTCGGTCATGGGATTGTCGCCGTTCAAGGGATCCTTTTCCAAATTTCTTATTCTTTATGCGGCGATCGAGCAGGGGCAGTGGGCCATTGCTGCGGTTGGAACCCTCGCCTCGATCATTGCAGCGGTTTATTATCTAATCCTCATTCAAAAAATCTGTTTTGAGAAATCTGGGCACCGCGTCCTACTGCGTCCAGCGCCCTCGCTGGCGATGCCTTTAGCAAGTCTACTGGCCGTTGCCGCAGCGCTGATCAGCGTCTTTCCTGCCCCGGTTGAACATTGGGCAGCCAGCCTTGCAGGCTATGCAGGTCTGGAGGGACTACCGGAGTTTGAAACACCTTGGGCGTTGCTTGTGCTGGTACCCTATATCGGTGGTTTCGTAATTTTCCTGCTGGGGCGAGTTTCCGCACGATTGCGGGATCTGGCCGCCGTGGCACTTGCGCTTGCCAGCGTGGCCATGGTTGCTCTGGATGCAACGCTTGATCCGACCTCAAAATTGTTTGCTCTGCTGTTTGCCGGAATCATCGCTGTCATGGTCATCTATTCGATTGGCTATTTGGCGAAGCAGGAATGGGTCAACCGTTACTACTTCTTCACCTTCCTGATGCTCGGATCGATGTTAGGTCTGACTACGGCGCATGAGTTTGGCAATTTCTATGTCTATTGGGAACTGATGACCTGGACGTCCTACTTCCTCGTCATTCACGAACAGACGCAGAAGGCGCTGAAAGCCGGTTTGGTCTATTTTGTGATGTGTGCCGGTGGTGCTTATCTCATGCATTACGGTATGCTGGTTGCCCACGCAGAAATCGGTTCATTTGAATTCAGCGCTCTAGCTGAAGGCTTCGCTGGTGTTGCCCCTGTCGCCGCTCTGGTCATTACGGGTGCAGTTTTCCTCGGCTTTGCGGTGAAAGCCGGTATGGTTCCTTTCCATGCCTGGTTGCCCCTGGCGCATCCTCAAGCCCCTTCATCGGTCTCCGGTCCATTGTCGGGCATCCTGACCAAGGCCGGTCTGTTCGGAATTGTCAAAATCCTGTTCGGTGTGTTTGGTGTATCAAGCATTGCTCACGCTGCAGGCAATGGCATCGATCTGCAAACCGTGCTCATTGTGCTTGGTTGCTTCACTTTGCTCTATGGTGAGATCCGCGCTTTGTTCGAGAAAGAACTCAAGCGGATGCTTGCCTTTTCGACACTGGCGCAGGTGGGGGAAATCACGGCAATTTTGGGAATCGGCACAGCGCTGGCAACGGACGCCGCTCTGCTCCATGTCCTCAATCATGCGGTCATGAAAACCCTTCTCTTCTATGCGGCGGGCGCTTTCCTGATGCGCACCGGACTACGCCAGATCAGTGATTTGGCTGGACTGGGCAAGAAGATGCCGATCACCGCCGGAGTTTATGCGCTTGGTAGCGTTGCCCTCATGGGGCTGCCGCCTTTCTCCGGTTTCATATCGAAATTCCTGATGATCTACGCTGCGGCGGAAGCCGGACAGTATGCGGTTGCCGTGATCCTTCTCTTAGGTGGTATCATCGGCGTAGTTTACTATATCCGTGTCATCAGCGTTCTGTTTTATCATCCTGCATCCGCAGCGATCAGCGAGGTTAAAGAAGCGCCTGCCACCATGTTGTTGGCCATGGGGCTTTTGGCTGCTGCCATCCTCTTTGGCGGTCTGATGCCGACCTATCAGCTCAATCTGATCATGCCGATTGGCAATCAACTGGCGGCCAATGCTGGTCTTGTTCCGGCCATGGTGCCTGATCTGGTCATGCAATGGCCGCTTTCGGCAGGGCTGGTCATGATTGGTGCCATTCTGGTGCTGTTCACCGGGCGTTTCTCGGTGGTATGGGCTGGTCGTCTGGCAGTCGTCACGCTGCTGCTGGCCATTGCCGCCATCCAATATGAGGCGGATCGTTATGACCTGCTTTCTTTCTACTTTGCGCTTCTTATCGCAGGGGTCGGGGCACTCAACATGCTCCATACCACAGCCTATCTCGCTCACAGTCATGCCCAGCCGCGCTTCTATGCCGCCTTTCTGGTGATGATCGCTGGTTTGTTGGGCATGACCGCAGCTGCTGATCTGTTTAATTTCTTCGCCTTCTGGGAGTTGATGAGTGCCTGGGCTCTTTGGGCTGCAATCGTCCATGAGGAAACGGCTGTCGCTCGTAGAGAAGGGTTCAAATACTTCCTGTTCAACACCATCGGCGCATCCCTCCTGTTCCTTGGCGTCACGATGGTCGCTGCCCAAAGCGGCACTTTCCTCCTGGCCGCTTTGGGTAACGCGCTTGCTGCCCTGCCGGTCGCCACGATTGCGCCAGCTATCGTGTTGGTCTTCCTCGGCATGGTTATGAAAGCAGCTCAGTTGCCTGTGCGCATTGACTATCAGATGCATCCGGCCGCAGCGCCAACCCCGGTGTCCGGATATATCTCGGCGGTTCTGCTGAAAAGCGGTCCGTGGGGCGTGCTAAAGCTGTTTGTCGCTTTTGGAGGTGCAGCCGTCTTTGCCAAACTCGGTGGCACGGTCGCCGGACAGCCGGTCCTGCTTTATGCCATCGCGATCATTGCAGGCATCACCATTGTCTATGCGGGTTTGATGGCGGTTATCCAGAACAGTATCAAGATGGTACTGATCTATTCCACCGTCTCTCAGCTTGGCTATGTGCTACTGGCGCTTTCTCTTGGCACAACGCTCGGAGTTGCTGGCGGGTTGCTGCATTTCGTCAATCACATGCTGCTCAAGGATACACTGTTCCTTGTCGCTGGTGCGATCATGGTGCGCAGTCATGCCACCATGCTGGATGAGCTGGGTGGACTTGGCCGCAAGATGCCGATGACCTTTGGCATGTTCCTCTTCGCCGGTTTGTCTCTTGCCGGGGTGCCGCCTCTTAATGGTTTCAGCTCGAAATGGATGATCTTTGAAGCATCCTTCCAGTCTGGCCATTGGCTGCTTGGTGTCATGGCAATGATTGGCAGTCTGTTCACGCTGGCTGCTGTGCTCAAATTCGCCCATTCCGCCTTCATGGGAGCACCAAATCCGCGGGCTGAAGACGCCGAGGAAGCTCCCGTTGCCATGCTTGTTCCAATGGGTGTTCTGACCCTTGGCAGTCTGGCTCTCGGTCTCTTTCCTGGCCTCGCTCTGGTGCCGATTGCCGCGATCATGGACGACCTTGGCATAACCCCGATTACCGCTACGTTGACGGGTCCATTGCCGGGAATGGATGGCTGGAGCCCAATGCTACTGTCCATTCTGGTGCTGGTCTTTGGCCTCATCCTACTCCCCTGGTTACGGCTTGGCCGCAAGAGTGGCGTGGTCCGCTCCAACGCCCATGTGTGCGGCGTTGGCGATCTGTCGGGCGGTCAGACGCGCCTTGGTGCCAATAGCCTCTTTGAAACTCCGGACAACGCCATTCATGGGCTGATGCCCAAGGGTCTTGGTTCAAAACCTCAAGCGTAAGGAAGGGAACAACCATGTCTACGCAACTCGGTATTCTTCTTGCGGTATTCCTGTTCCCTGGCGGCCTGTTCGCTATGGTATTGGGATTGTCGCTCAAGGGCCTCGATCGGCGTGTCGCAGCCCGGCTTCAAGGGCGGATTGGGCCGCCTCTCGCCCAACCCTTTTTTGATCTGGTCAAGCTCAGCTTCAAACGGACGATGGTGCCTGCCACAGCAAGCCAGCCGGTCTTTCTGGGAGCTCCGCTCGCCGGTGTCGTCTCCATGCTGGTAGCAGTGGCTCTGGTGCCGGTTTCCGGGCTCTATAGTCCTGATCCGATGCTGGGCAACCTGATCGTGCTGCTCTACCTGCTGATGGTTCCTGCCATCGTGCTGATGATTGCTGGGTCGGCTTCGACTTCTCCCTACGGGGCGCTTGGCTTCTCGCGAGAGATGACGCTGATGCTCGCCTATGAGGCTCCGATTGTGCTGGCGGTGTTGGCCGTTGCCCTGCGCACGGGCATGGGACAGGGCGGTGTCATCACCTTCTCGCTTGTTGACATCATTGCCTATCAGCGCAGCCATGGCATGTTCCTGCTTGACCCGGTGATGTGGCCAGCGCTTGCAGCCTTTGCCCTGTTTTTCCCGGCTAATCTGGGGATCATCCCCTTCGACATCCCCGAAGCTGAAACTGAAGTACTCGAAGGGCCGCTGCTTGAATATTCGGGTCCGGCGCTGGGGCTGTTCAAGGTCATGTCTGCGCTTAAAGCTGTGGTCGTTCTCAGCCTTGGTATCGCTCTCTTCATGCCGCTGCCATTCGACGGCATCTGGGGCCTCATTGGCTGGCTGGTGCAACTGGCCGTGCTGATGGAAATCGGCGTCACCATCGTGCGTCTGTCTATGGGGCGCATGCGGATTGATCAGGCGTTCAGTTTCTTCCTGAAATGGCCTCTGCTGCTTGCTGTCGCGAGTGTTGTCACCGTCACGGTCGTGGCCTGAGAGTAGGAGATAGACAAGATGAATATGATCCCAGACTTCAAGTCGATTGCAACAAAGTCCCCATGGATCTATCGGATCAATGCTGGCTCCTGCAACGGCTGTGATGTGGAGATGGCCACGACGGCTCTTATTCCGCGTTACGATATCGAACGGCTCGGATGCCAATATTGCGGCTCCCCACGCCATGCTGACATCGTGCTGATTTCCGGACCGCTGACAACCAAGGTGATGGACGCCGCGATGGTGGTTTTCAACGAGATCCCTGATCCCAAGGTCACGGTGGCGGTTGGCGTGTGCCCAATCTCTGGAGGCATCTTCCGCGAGAGCTATTCTGTGAAAGCTCCAATCGACCAGTATTTCCCCGTCGACGTCAATGTTCCCGGCTGCCCGCCACGCCCTCAAGCCATCATTGAAGGTGTTGCCAAGGCAATCGAGATATGGCGCGAGCGGATGTGAGGAGGGCTAGAGATATGAATTTTCTGCAATTATTTGCGCATAATCTGACAAAGGGGCCCTTCACAGACCCGTTCCCCTTTGAGCCTGCGCCAACGGCCAAACGCTTCCGTGGCAAGATCGAGTTTGATCCTGAAACCTGTGAAGGTTGCCGTAAATGCGAAAAGGTCTGCCCAGCAGGCGCCATTCGCTTCACCAAGACCGCCAATGGTCTGGAATTCGATTGCTGGCATGACAGCTGCGTTTTCTGTGGCAACTGCGAGTTTCACTGCCCGACGAATGCCATTCACCAAACACAGGACTGGCATCTGGCTCATGTCCAGCAAGACAAATTCAGCATGGTCGAACATGGAGTAATTCCAAGTCACGAATGCCCAAGCTGTGGCAAGCCAGCGCTTTATACCGCAGCTCCGGCTAACAAGATCAAAGGCTTCAGCGAAGCAGAAGTTGCCGAGTTCCGTTCGCTCTGTCCGAAATGCCGGGGCAAATATCTCAGAGAAAGAAAGAGCCGGTCATGACACGTTTTCCTGAAAATTTCGAAACCAGTCTGAGCGCTGCCGCGCCAAAGGGTGTGAACCTGACCACCACGACCGATGCCCATGGCGTTTCTGTGATGTGGTGCGAACTTGCCGACAGGGACGATCTCACATCCGTGGGCGAATGCCTGCGAAGCTATCATGCCCGGCTGGCCATGGTTTCGGCAAATAAACCTCCTGCTCCGGAAGAAGAGGAGGAGGAAAATGATGATGACGAAGAGGATGGATCAGCGGCTGGTGAAACCAATGAGCCTAAGCAGCCAATGAGTTTTGGGGGGACGCTACGAGACGGCACCTCTTACGAGCTGGTCTATCACTTCGACGTGGGCGGAGACTATGTGAATGTCGTCGCTTTTCTCCCCGCTGGCGGTTCCATAGCCTCCCTCACGCCCTTGTTCCGCTCGGCCGATTGGCCAGAGCGGGAGATCATGGAGATCTATTCCGTCACCATTACCAACCATCCCGATCCGAGACGACTGTTCCTTGATGAAAGCATCGAAGGGGCTGTTCTCGACCGGTTGATCCCTTTCTCCCAGATGGCAAATGCGTCCACGTCCGATGAACTATGGGCACGGGTCATGGCCGCAGCCAAGGAGGCATGAGCATGACAGAGCATACTGTTGCCAGCAGCTATAAAATTCCAGTTGGGCCCCTGCATGTAGCGCTTGAAGAACCAATGTATTTCCGTGTTTCGGTCAAGGGAGAGACGATCGAAAATGTTGAACTCAACGCCGGTCATGTACATCGCGGTGTGGAGTATCTAGCGACCAAACGTACTCTGCTGCAGAATATGATTTTGACCGAGCGTATCTGCTCGCTCTGTTCAAACAGTCACCCCGAGGCCCTCGCCATGGCGGCTGAGACCATCGGTGCAGTGGAAGTGCCGGAACGGGCGCAATATCTGCGCGTCATCGCCGGTGAGGTCAAACGTGTAGCTTCCCATCTGTTCAATGTGGGCATTCTAGCTCATCTCGTCGGCTTCGAAGCCCTGTTCATGCATGCCATGCAGGTGCGCGAAGTGGCTCAGGACCTCAAGGAAGCAGTTTATGGCAATCGCATGGATCTTGGGGCTCACTGCCTCGGTGGTACCCGATGCGACATGGATGACGAGGCCATTGCCTTCATGCGGACTGCATTGGACAAGATCGAACCCGATGTCCGCGAACTGGAGAAGACCTACCGAACCAACGGTTCCATTTTGCGCAGGACCAGAGGGATTGGCATTCTAACCCACGAAGATGCGATTGCTTGCGGCGTTGTCGGTCCGGTGGCTCGGGCTAGCGACATCCAGTATGACGTGCGAACGGCTGCGCCCTATCATGTCTATGATCGTCTACCGGTTGAGGTTCCTGTGCTGGATGGCTGTGATGTCTGGTCGCGGGCCATGATCCGCCTTCAGGAAGCCATCAATTCGATCGAGATTCTGCGGGTATGCCTCGATCATCTGCCTGATGGACCGATCAACGATGGCGGTGATCCCTATATCCCGCCGGGACAGGCGATCGCCCGCACCGAGGCACCTCGGGGCGAGTTGGTTTACTACCTGAAAACAAATGACAATCCGGAACCGGAACGGTTGAAATGGCGTGTTCCGAGCTATCCCAACTGGGATGCTCTGACCTTCATGTTGAAGGAAGCCAAAGTCGCTGACATCGCGATCATCGTGAACAGCATCGATCCGTGCATTTCCTGCACGGAACGCTGAGGCATACCCCGCTACATCTTGCAACTGCAAGGGAGAATACGGCGGTGAATACAGATCAGGCACATTCCGGCCCAATACTTGTTCGGAATGTTCCCCATAGCGGCAGGCCGGCAGGTCGGTTCTGCCAAAGACAAATGAGAGGAGAAAAAAGTGGCTTATGCAATTGATCAGGACATCTGTGAAGCCTGTGGTGCATGCATCGATGAATGCCCGAACAAGGCCATCACCCGCAAAGGCAAGCTCTATTCCATAAACGCCAGCAAATGCAAGGAATGCGAAGGCGATTTCGATGAGCCGCAATGCGTCGAAGTCTGCCAGTCGGGTGCCGTCTATCACGTTTGATGCTTCCTGTAGACCTGCCTTCGCTGGACCGGCTGTCGGGGAGGGGAACCCATGCGTTTTTTTCTTCTGATGGTTGGCTCAGAAAGACCAGCCGGAGGCAGGTTCAGGGGGATGCATCAGGGCCATTTTGAAAGGCAAGAGCAATGAAGGTGTTCAAGGAATTGATCAGGGAGAATGAGGCTGGGCGCCCATGTGCCTTGGCGTCGATCGTCACCACAAACGGATCCATTCCCGCGTCGGACAAAGCGAAAATGCTCGTCCGCGCCGATCGCACGATCGTGGGAACTGTCGGGGGTGGTCTGGCAGAAGGAAAGATCATCGAAGCGGCCATCAAGGCCATGGAGGATGGGAAGTCGGAAATGATTTCCTTCAACCTGCATGACCATCCCCTGATGGACAGCGGCATGGTTTGCGGGGGGAGCCTTGACATTTTCGTCGAACCCTTTCTGCCCGCAGTAACGCTCTACATGTTCGGAGGCGGCCATGTGGGGCTGGTAACAGCCGAGCTGGCGCATCGCGTCGGCTACAAGGTTGTCGTGATCGATGACCGGGCTGAATTTGCCAATGAAAAACGGTTCCCCTTTGCTGAGCGAACGCTGGCGGGACCATGGCAAGAAAGGATGGAGGAGCTTGAGCCGAATGCAAGCTCGATAATCTTCATCGCGACGCGGGGACATATTTGCGACAAGGACGTACTGGCCTGGGCGGTCAAAACGCCAGCGAGCTACATCGGCATGATTGGCTCCAAGCGCAAGATCCGCACGATCAATAGCAAATTGCTGGAGGCCGGAATCTCAGCCGAACAGCTTAGTCGAGTTCGCGCACCGGTAGGATTGGATATCGGTGCCGACAACCCCGAGGAAATCGCCGTTTCGGTGGTTGCCCAAATGATTGCTCATGTCCGGGGCGCTGAAGGATTGGTCGGACAACCGAGGACCATAGGTGATTTGTACCTAACAGCCAATTCAGGGACCGAAGATGGGGAGGAGCTAGCGCACGCCAGTGCCTAGAACTCGGGAATCAGCAGGCGGATGGAGGCTTCCAGCCGCAGGATTAGGAGAAGAGTGATGAAGAGAATACAACTGAACGTCAACGGAGTGGACCGCTGGGTCGTTGCCGAACCACAGGCCTCTCTTGCTGATGTATTGCGCAAGCAGATGATGCTGACCGGCTGCAAGGTTTGCTGTGATGATGGTCAATGCGGTTCGTGTACCGTTATAATTGATGACAAGCCAATCCGGTCTTGTAACAAGAAAATCGGCGATGTGCGTGAAGGTGCCAGGATTACGACCATCGAAGGCGTTGGCACTCCGGGGAACCTGCATCCGATCCAGATTGCATGGATGACCCATGGTGGCGCCCAGTGTGGTATCTGCACGTCTGGCTTTATCATGTCGTCAAAGGCCTTGTTGGAAAAGAACATCAATCCTACGCGGGAAGAAGTGCGCAAATGGTTCAACCGCAACCGTAACCTTTGTCGTTGCACAGGCTACAAGCCACTTGTTGATGCTGTCATGGATGCTGCAGCCGTCATGCGCGGCGAAAAGACCGTTGCCCAGATAATGCCGAAACCTAAGGAAGACGGCTCCATTCTGGGGACCTCCCATATCCGCCCATCGGCAGAAGCCAAGGTAACCGGTACATGGGACTTCGGTGCGGATATTGCCCTGCGTATGCCTGAAGGTACGTTGCGTCTGGCTCTTGTTCAGGCCGAAATTCCTCATGGCTTGATCAAAGGCATCGACACTGCTGAAGCAGAGGCCATGCCGGGTGTCGAGAAGGTCATTACCTGGAAAGACGTCAAGGGGCGTAACGCCATCACAGGGCTTATCACCTTCCCCGATAACAAGGGTGACGGATGGGATCGTCCGATCCTTTGCAAGGATAAAATCTTCCAGTTCGGTGACGCTATCGCCATTGTGGCGGCTGATACCGAAGACCATGCGCGTGCAGCGGCCAAAAAGGTGAAAGTCGATGTCGAGGCCCTGCCAGCCTATATGTCTGGCTTTGCTGCTTTGGCTCCGGATGCCATTGAAATCCATCCGGGCACACCAAACGCCTATTATGAGCAGGGTGTTGTCAAAGGCGAAGACACCAAACCGCTGCTGGCTAGCTCTTCCGCTCTTGTCGATATTACCACCTATTGCAGCCGCCAGCCGCATCTGCATCTGGAGCCGGATTGCGGTGAAGCCTATGTGGATGAAGATGGCGTTCTAACCATCCTGTCAAAATCAATCGGCGTGCATCTGCATCATGCCATGATCTGTCCGGGGCTTGGTCTTGAGCCTGACAAACTGCGCCTGATCCAGAACCCGACCGGGGGTACCTTCGGATATAAATTCTCTCCCACCATGGAAGCCCTTCTGGGAGCAGCTGCTCTAGCTACCGGTAAGCCCGTATCCTTGGTGTATGACCAATACCAGAACATCACATATACAGGCAAACGCAGCCCGGTTAACATCAATATCAAATTGGGATGTGACGACAATGGCAAGCTAACCGCCATGGAAACCGACTGGTGGCTTGATCATGGTCCTTATTCCGAGTTTGGCGATCTGGTTACTCTGCGTCAGGCGCAGTTTACCGGGGCGGGCTATCATCTGGAGAATATCCGCGGCAAAGGGCTTACCGTAGCAACGAACCATGCATGGGGATCGGCCTTCCGTGGCTATGGGTCTCCGCAGGCCTTCCTAGCGTCTGAAACCGCCATTGACATTCTGGCTGAAAAGATGGGCGAGGATCCGTTCGAGTTCCGCTATAAGAACCTTTATAGCGAGAATTCGACCACACCAACCGGCCAGAAACCCGAGGTTCTGGTTCTGCCTCAGTTGTTTGATATGCTGCGGCCGAAATATGAAGAAGCCAAGAAACGCTGCGCTGAGCTCTCTACCGATGAGGTGAAACGTGGCGTCGGTGTTGCTCTGGGTATCTATGGCTGCGGTCTGGATGGTCCGGACAGCTCCAATGCCCGCGCGGAACTGACCAAGGATGGCGTCACCATCTACAATGCCTGGGAAGATCATGGACAGGGGGCTGACCTTGGTACGTTGACCATGGCGCATGAAGTGCTGCGTCCTACCGGCATTACACCAGAACAGATTTCTCTGGTGATGAATGACACCAATGGCCCGAACTCAGGTCCTGCTGGCGGTAGCCGCTCCAACGTCTTTACGGGTAACGCAACCCGCGTTGCAGCAGAAATGCTACTCAATGCAATGAGAAAAGAGGATGGTAGCTATCGCACCTATGACGAAATGGTCGCCGATGGCATTCCGCTTGTCTATGACGGCAACTGGGTGGCTGCGGCCTGCACAGACTGCTCGTCTGAAACCGGTCAGGGCGATCCATTCCCAATCTATATGTATGAAGTCTTCATGCCTGAGGTCGAGGTCGAGGTCGAAACCGGTGAAGTCAAGGTGGTCAAATTCACCACCTCGGTAGATGTCGGCACAATCATCAACAAAGCAACCGTTGACGGCCAGATCTATGGTGGCCTAGCGCAGGGGATCGGGCTAGCCCTATCCGAAGACTTCGAGGATCTGGAGCTTCATACCAATCTGATGGACTGCGGTATTCCGTATCCAAAGGACATCCCAGATGATATCGAGATCTTGTATCTGGAAACGCCGCGTCCTGATGGACCATTCGGCGCTGCAGGTGTCGGGGAGGCTCCGTTGACCGCAGCTCATCCGGCGATCCTGAACGCCATCTACAATGCTTGTGGTGTTCGCATCTTCCGTGTTCCGGCTCTACCAGAAATTATCAGAACCGAACTCGAAGCAAAGGCCGCAAGGGAAAAAGCCCCTAAAGAGCTGGCCTGAGCCTGAAACGGAGCAGCATGGCATTTCCTCTTACAATGCCATGCATGCTTCTGGTGGGCGCGGGACCGGGTATGCCTCTTATCCGGCCCTGCACCTCTGACATCAAACTGGCTGGACCGGATTCTTCAGGCCCGGCAATAGAGACCGATGAACGGGGCATCAAAATGGATAGCGATCAGGTAAAGCTTCTGGAAGCAAGATGCATTGAGGAACAACCTCCTGCTTGCGAGGTGACTTGTCCCTTGCGCGTCGACGTGAGGTCAATGTTGGCCAAGGTGATGCAAGGGGATTTTCTCGCAGCATTTGCGCTTTATTGCCGCTATGTGCCTTTTCCTGCCATTCTCGGACATATATGCGATCATCCATGTGAAGAAGGGTGCCGTCGGGCAGAAGCCGGTGGCGCGGTGCGCATTTCCCAGATTGAGCGGACCCTTGTCGAGGAAAGCTGTTCCACTTTGCGTCGGCAGGCACAAAGAATTGCCAAACCCAAAAAGATTGCCATCGTGGGGGCAGGGTTGTCCGGGCTGACGGCAGCCTTCGATCTGGCTATGAAAGGGCACAGGATCACCGTTCTGGAAGCGGACGCCCATCCACTCGAACGATTGCATCGTGATTATGACCCCGCCATTCTTCCGCCTTCTGCCATTGCTCTTGATCTGGGTAGCCTCACTTCGCTCGGAGTTGATATTCGCTGCCGCAGCCGGGTGACTGGCGGTGATGGGCTGCTGGGGCTTACAAGCCTGATTGAATGCCATGACGTCGTTCTGCTTGCTCTTGGTCCCGGATTCGCAACGGACTTTGCTTCGGCCATTCGACTGAGTGACAATGGGCGCATCGAGATCGATCCCGAAAGCCGCGCGACAAGCCATCCGAAAGTCTTCGGTGGCGGTTATCATGGCGCGTTGGGTGAGGTCTATTCACCTGTTCGGTCCATCTATGATGGAAGGCGGGCCGCCGGTTCCATCGACAGGTTCCTGCAAGGGGCGTCCTTGACGGCAAATCGTGATAGCACGGCTGCTGCAACTTCTTGCCTTTATGTCAATGTCAATGCGCATCCGCCCGTTCCTCCTGTCGAGGCCGCAAACAGCCTAATTGGATACACCCCAGATGAAGCCATAGCAGAGGCAGAACGGTGTTTTCCGTGTAATTGCCTGGAATGCACAAAAGCCTGCGCTTATCTTGCCCACTACAAGATCTATCCCAAACGAGCGGTGCGCGAGATTCATAACAATCTCAGCATCGTCATGGGCAACCGTAAGGCCAACCGGATGATTGATAGCTGCACGCTCTGCGGTTTGTGTGAGACGGTGTGCCCCACAGATCTGGCTATGGGGGATGTCTGTCTTGAAGCGCGTCGTGAGATGGTTGATAGCGGCCACATGCCCGCTTCCCATCACGACTTCGCCTTGCGCGACATGGCCGACAGCCGGTCACATCGCTCTGCCTTTATGCGCCATCAACCCGGCCATGACAAAAGTGCTTATCTTTTCTTCCCCGGTTGCCAGTTGGCAGCTTCCGCTCCTGATCAGGTGCAAGGCCTTTATCTGCATCTTGGAGAAGTATTGTCCGGAGGGGTTGGATTGATGATGGATTGCTGTGGTGCGCCTGCCTACTGGGCTGGACGCACAGCACTGCATGAGGAAGTTTTGACACATCTGCGTGCAAGCTGGGATAGCTGTGGGAAGCCGAAGATCATCACGGCTTGCTCGACCTGTCTGTCCATGTTCAAGAAGGCCATGCCAGACCTTCCTGTGCGATCGCTCTGGCCCTTGCTCGCGAAAAGCCCGTTGCCAACAAAGGCAAGGGCTGTGCCGGATGGCACCGTTTTCGCCATTCATGATCCCTGCACTGGGCGTAACGAGACAGAAATCCATGCTGCTGTGCGCTCCCTAGCTGCAGATATCGGGCTGACGATACGAGAGATTTCTGGTCCGGAAAAGACGACCTGCTGCGGGTATGGCGGTTTGGTATCCTTTGCCAATCGTGAGGTAGCGGACGCCATTGTTGATCAAAGAGCTGCAGAGCTTTCCGAGGATTATTTGGCCTATTGTGCCATGTGTCGGGACAATTTTGCCCGACGGGGGAAGAGATCTGCACACCTGATCGATTTCCTGTTTCCATCTGAAGATGGAGCCGATCCGGCGGCCCGTCCAGACCCGGGGTTCTCCAATCGCCGGGACAATAGAGCCCGTTTGAAGGCCAGATTGCTGCGTGAACTATGGGGGGAAAGCATGCAAGAGCAAGATCCTGAGTGGACTATCCTAATTTCAGAAGACGTCCGGGCTGATATGGAGCGCAAGCTGATCCTCGATGACGAAGTGCGCGCGGTCGTGGCTCATGCGGAAACATCAGGACAGAAACTGAAAGACAGGAAAAGCGGGCATATGATCGCGACCCTGCGCACAGGGCCGGTAAGCACTTGGGTGGAATATGAACTCACAGATGAGGGGGCGCTCATCCATCGCGCCTATGGGCATCGAATGGATGTGGAGGTGCAAAAATGACGTCTCCCAAGGAACAAGAGACCCCGCATTTGGACAATCTACTCTGTGCGAGATGCGAAACTCCGCTCCAGCAGGGAAAGGTCATTGCCAGCTATATGGGGCAGACTTTTCCGGTGGATCTTCCCGTCTGCCCAACATGCGGCTTTGTCTATATTTCTGAAGATCTGGCTTATGGCCGCATGTTGAAAGTCGAACAGGCTTTGGAGGACAAATGAAGATCAACGGCCCTCATAGCGTAATGGATTCTGTCACCAGACAGGCTGCCGGTCAGCATGCCAGTGGGTGCGCGGGCCTCTTTGGTTATGGTCTTGTCACGGACAGAAATGGCGATCCAATAAGCCCTGGTGGGTTGCGGATGACTGGCGAGCTTCTTGATCGGGCTGGCTTTGCTATCGCAGATCGTGTGGTTGATGTGGGATGCGGGCAGGGGCGCAGTTTGGGAGTCATGATCCGCCGCGGATTGAATGTGGTGGGTGTCGACACGGATGCGGCCCCGCTCGCTATGGCTCGCAATCTGTTCCCCAACGTGGATCTGATCTGCTGCAGTGGTGCAGCCATGCCGATTGATAGCGAAGCCATGGACGGGGTGTTATCTGAATGCGTGTTGACAGTCATGCCGGATCACCGGGCCGCGCTGGCTGAATGGTTCAGGGTTTTACGAGCAGGGGGCAAACTAGCCTTGTGCGATGTATATGCCCGAAATCCGGACATGTCCGGATCGGATGAAAGGGCGATCCGCCTTTTATCGGCGGATAGAGTGAGAAAGGCCATCGGAACGGCAGGCTTTCAGCTGCTGTATTTTGAGGACAGATCTGAATGTCTGCGCAACTTTGTGGCCCGTTTCATTTTTCGGTTTGGTTCCCTTGACGCCTTGTGGGGAGATGCTCGAACCAGTGCCCAGATGCATGCCTTGAAGCCCGGATACTATATGGCCATTGCGGTCAAGCCCATTGATCGTCCGGCGAATACCAATCGGGCCAACAGTCAGGAGGCAATAACATGACAGAAGACTCCTTTCGCGTAGCTGAATTGCTGCTCGCCGATCTCAAATGCAGTCACATCATGATGATACTGGCGTTGGAAGCCGCAGGTCGACAGGAGCCAGATCTCGTTCGCGCCATGTCTGGCCTTGCTGTTGGCATGGGGCAGGGCATGACGTGCGGCATTCTTTCTGCCGGTTCTTGCGTTGTTGGCATGCTGGCGGGTAAGGCCGGTGAGGATGAAACTGAAGACAGTCGCTTTGTCGATATTCTTGAAGAGTTCGGTGGTTGGTTCAAGCATCGATGCACAGAGGAGTATGGCGGTTGTAATTGCAGCGACATCATGCAGTTTGACATGAATTTGAAAGCCCAGCGTTGCCCCGCTCTGATCGCTGAAAGCTGGCAGAAACTCAACGAAATACTCGACCGCTATGATGTCGATATCGCTCACCCGCCACGAGGAAGTGAGACCTGCGAGAATACTGGCGCATTGGAGTTCCTGTCATGATGGATCTTGCGCATACCGATACCCTTGAAAGGCCAGCATCGGGTAACAAACATGAGGCACCAATTGCGGCTATCATTCTGTCCGCCGGGCTTTCGTCACGCATGGGGGCTTTCAAACCGCTGTTGCCCTTTGGAGGTGGCACTGTGCTCAGTCATGTTGTACAGGTGGCGCGCCAAGCCGGAGCCGAACCTGTTCATGTCGTGATCGGGCATAAAGCCAAGGAACTCCGTTCCCATGTCGAGAGTATCGGAGCGGTAGCGGTGTATAATCGGGATTATGAGAGCGGCATGTTCAGTTCTATCAAGGCTGGCATTGCGTCCTTGCCCCAAATGGTTGCTGGCTGTCTGTTGATGCCAGTTGATATTCCACTGGTTAGGCCGACCACTCTGAAGCGGGTTATGGCAAAAGCACGCCATGCTGATGCTTTATTGGTTCATCCGGTTTTTGATGGCCTTACCGGTCACCCGCCTTTCATCGCTAAGGGCCTCTTTGCAGGTCTGCTGGTTGGGGATGGACAAGAGGGGGGGGCAGCCTTGATCCTGTCGCGCAATGCGTCGGAAACAATCGCCGTATTTGATAGTGGTTGCCTCAGGGACATGGACTATCCCGAAGAGCATGCCGAACAGCTGGCGGCTCTCCAAAACCACCATTTGCCCGATGAGCGTGAATGTGAAGCCCTGTTTGATGCGGCTGGAACGCCACAATCCGTCCGTCGTCATGGGCAAGCTGTCGCCAAATTGGCCAATTTGCTGGCAAGCGGACTTCTTGAACATAAGCAGGATCTGGACATGGGACTGATCACGGCAGGAGCCCTGTTGCATGATATCGCGAAGGGCCGACCTCAACACGCTTCTCTAGGAGCGGAATTGCTCGCCGAATGGGGATACCCAGCGCTTTATAACATAGTCGGGCAGCATATGGCCTTGGCAAATGGATATCGGCGGCTTGATGAAATCGCACTGGTCTATCTCGCTGACAAGCTTGTCTCCGGGGAGGAAATCGTTGGCCTTGAACAGCGCTTCGCTCCGGCATTTGCGCGATTTGCCGATCAACCGGACGCATTGGCTGGCGTGCGTAAGCGGCTCAGCGATGCCCTAGCCATCGTGGCAGCCATCAGCACTTTGGGGGGCGATGTACCCGGTGTGCCGATTGAAATCAAGAATATGTTGGAGGCTGCATCATGACCTATTCGGACAGTCGCATGGTTTTAGGTACAACAGAAAGCGTTTGCCCGGATTGTCTCAAGACCGTTTCTGCGATCCGCTATGCCGAGGGCGACACCGTCTATCTTGAGAAAAGCTGCCCCGAACACGGAACGGTAAGCACGCCTATCTGGCGTGGTCTCAAAAGCTATTTCCTTTGGGACAAAGCTCCGCGGAACCAGTCGCAGATTCTCAATCCGGCGACGTCGGTTGATAAGGGGTGTCCCCATGATTGCGGCATATGCTCTGACCACCAGCAGCAGAGCTGTTGTGTTTTGCTCGAAGTGACGTCTCGCTGCAATATCGCTTGCCCCTTCTGCTTTGCTTCGGCAGAGCGGGAAGGCAAAGATGTGTCTATGCATACCATAAACAAGTGGCTTGACACACTGATGGAACGGGCCGGAGGTAGAGTGCATATCCAGCTTTCCGGTGGAGAGCCGACGGTGCGTGACGATTTGCCCGAAATCATAGGGCTCGTTCGCTCAAAGGGCTTTTCCTTTGTTCAGCTCAACACCAACGGTCTGAGGTTTTCTAAGGATCCAGATTATGTCAGGGCATTGGCCGATGCGGGGTTGGACTGTGTCTTCCTGCAATTTGATGGCGTATCTGATGCTGTTCACAAAGCCATGCGCGGCGCAAAGCTGGCACGCGTCAAGGAAGATGCCATTGCTGCTTGTGAAAAGGTGCATGTTGGCGTGGTGTTGGTGCCGACACTCGTGCCGGGTGTGAATACCGATCAGATTGGCGCAATCGTTGACTATGCCAAAGACCATATGCCGACTGTTCGCGCGGTGCATTTTCAACCGGTGAGTTATTTTGGCCGGACACCGGAGCCTCCCCGTCCGGAAACCCGTTTCACGCTGCCGGAGGTTATGGATGCACTGATCTTTCATGAGAAGGGTGGGATTTCTCTTCATGACCTCCACCCGGGTTCTGCGGAAAATCCATTCTGTTCCTTCAGTGGTCGCTTTGTCGTTGAGGATGATGGGGGCTTGGTCCCAGATCAGGTTGCTCAGACATCCTGCTGTTCGGCAGGAGGAAATACGGGGAGGGCTGTCAGTCAGTCCTGTGGGTGTGGCGTGCCAGGAGAGGATTTGCTTGTCAGCCCGCCGGAAATAGAAATCACGCATGAGATCGATGAATGCTGCTGTTCGTGTGGGAATGAGCCGGAGCCTGCCAAGTCCAGTTGTTGTTGTGGCTCTGATGCTCAGAAAGAAGCTATGCCTGGCGCCGATGTTGCGCGCGCGCGCCGCTACGTTGCTGATCAGTGGAGCTGTGCAGATGAGGAGGATGATACCGACGACCCCTCTTTTGCTGCTTTTGCTGCCGTGCTGAAGCGGCGTGCCCGCACGTTGGGGCTGTCGGCGATGGTGTTTCAGGATGCATGGACGCTAGATCTGGAGCGTCTGCGCCAATGCTACATTCATGTCATGATGCCCGATCAGAAAGCGGTGCCTTTTTGTGCATTCAATCTTACGGATAGGGAAGGGCGTTCGCTCTACCGGAAGGAGGAGGGATGCTGAAGACTCTCATGCAGAGGGAGGTTTCTGGGCAATGCGAGCGTGGCTTCTGTCCTTTTGAAACCCGAGAAGAGCGCGATGCCTATCAACTTGCCCATATTCGCCAGACGGTCGCGCATGCCCGCGCCAACAGTGGTTTCTATCGCCAATTTCTCCGTTGGCCGGAAGGACTGCCGCAAAGCTTTGCAGATTTGCAACGCCTGCCTTTTACTTGGCCGGAAGATCTGGCGCGCAATGATCCGCCTCTCATCGCTGCGCCCCGCAACCAGGTTGCGCGTATGGTAACGCTGGAAAGCTCGGGCACTACGGGGGCGCCCAAGCGCATCGCCTTCTCGGACGGGGATCTGGAAAACACCATCGACTATTTCCAACGTGGCATGAGCCAGTTTACCCACGCCGGTGATCGTGTCGGAATCGCCTTTCCTGCGACCCAGTCTGGTAGTATCGGTCAGGGACTATTCGAAGCGACGCGACGCCTCAAGGCCACACCGCTGACGGCGCCCGATGTTTCTTCTGCGGACGCCATGCTTGCTTGGCTTCGTACCGAACATCCTGATGTGCTGTTCGGTCTTCCGGTCCCCTTTTTTGCGGCTGCTCGTCTTTCTCTATCTGATGGTGGTCTGGTGCCCCATCCTCGTGCAATCCTTATCAGTGCTGACCATGCCTGCGAAGCGATTATTAGCGGTCTTGAATCTATGTGGGGCACATCTGTCTTCAATCACTGGGGCATGACGGAAACCGGCTATGGTGGGGCGCTCGAATGCGTTTGCCATGATGGATTGCATGTGAGGGAAACGGATCTTTATCTGGAAATTGTGGATCCTCTTACCGGCACTGTTCTGCCTGAAGGGACCTATGGTGAAATAACGATTACCACGCTCCGCCGAGAGGTGTTGCCACTGATCCGCTACAGGACAGGAGATCTGGGGCGATTGGTTGACGAGTCGTGCACGTGCGGCAATGTCAGCCGTCGTCTCTATGGGCCCGATGGCCGATTGCTTACGGCCCTTGAGCTTCCCGAGGGCGGAAGGCTGACGCGTGGTGCGTTGGATGAAGCGCTTTTCGCAACAGATGGAGTCACCGACTACGCCGCAACTCTGGTCCACGACGACATAGGGCAGACAATATTGCAACTAAATGTCGCGTCGATTGCGACGGCGCAAAAGGATGGCTTGGAACAAAGTATTTTAAAACAATTGCAGAGGCTGCCTGCTTTCAAGCAAGCGACTGGCCTTGGTCATCTGTCTCTCGATCTGAAACAGGCTGATGAAGCTTTGCTTCCTCACAAGAGCAAAAGGGTTCCTGTCCGGCAGAACTGCAGGTCAAAAACAAAGGCGGTGCTGTTCGATTTGGATGGCACTCTGGCTCATACATTGCCTGCTGTGCATGCGGCGGTGAATTGTGCCCGCGCTTTTGTTGGGCGTCCTCCGGTGTCGGAGGATCTGGTGGCAAGGCTTCTGGGCGGGGGAGCCTTCCGGCTTATCTGCACCATTGCAGAGCATTTGGGAGAAACGATCAAAGAAGAGGAGCAAAAGGTTCAGCTTGACCACTATCTGGCTTCCTATCCCATGATGGAAGAGCAGATGGCTCGGCTTTATCCTGATGTGGTGCCGGTTTTACAAAGGCTCACCGAGGAGGCCTATCGCGTCGTGGTTGTGACCAACAAATGCCAGCGTGATGCTGAAGCGCTTGTCAGAAGGCTTGGGTTATCTGCGTTTCTGGACGCGATTGTTGGAAAGACACCCACGCTGTCATCAAAGCCAAGACCAGACCTGTTGCTGATGGCTTGTCGCCATGTGTCGCTTGCTGTCGGGGAGTGTCTTTTCGTTGGGGATGGACCGGAAGATTGGAGCGCGGCTCAAAGGCTCACTATGCCCGCACTTCTGATCAAGCGCAGCAAAATTGAGAGGGAAATTTTGCCGGTCCCCTATGTTGCCGAAGAAATAATGGAAGGGAGGGTAATCGAAAGTCTGAAAGATCTGATGGCTTATCTAAAGAACTAAAGTGAAACGGCCCTTAAGAGGCTGAGGAACGTCATCAATTGTTTTACATCAAAGCGCCCGGGGGTGGCTGAGAGACAATTTACTTTAATGGGAGGACAGAACCGGACCAGGGTTCTGCTGGAGGCATAGAATTTGTTCAATGATGACAAACAGGAATGACGACAAGGACGGCGATGACTATTGCGCGTCCTCGTCCACGCAAAAATTCAACCTGGCTCAAATGAACTCGATTGCGGGATCCTATGATGTCGCAATGGCTCGTGCGCGCCGCTTTTTTCTTGATACCGGGAATGTTGAGGGCAATATACCCGTAACCATTCTTCAATCTTGGCGGCGCAGTGCAGACTATGGCGTTGCCATGGAAACGCCCGCCAAGGTTGAAATTCCCACGCGGGCGGAGCTTAGTGCCCTGATCGAGCGCAATGAGTCCCTTGTGCAAGCATCTTGGGGGGAAGTGGAGGCCTTGCGCCGCGACATCGGGCAGTCGGAAGGGGTGGTGATCCTGACGGATCCCGAGGGTCAGATCCTCATGCGGGTCGGCAATGATACTTTCATGCAGGAGGCCAATCGTCTCGCCCTGATGCCGGGGGCGTCCTGGAACGAGCGGCTGATGGGGACCAATGCCATCGGTACAGCCATTCAGGAAGAAAGTCCTTTGACTATTTGTGGGACCGAGCATTTTCTTGATCCCAATGGTGTCCTGAGCTGTTCTGCAATTCCTATACTCAATCCGCAAGGCAGCATCCTCGGCACTCTTGATCTCAGTACACCGGCCAATGTTCCACATGATCATTTGCTGGCCTTGCTCGGGCGCGCCGTCACGCATATTGAACGGAATGTTTTCCAGTATAACAGCGATAGCTGGGAGCGAATGATCATTCACAACAATCCCAGTCTTCTGGGCAGTCCGCATGAAGGCGTACTGGCCTTTGAGGGAGACAAGCTTGTGGGGGCCAACCGGATTGCGATGACCCTGCTCGGCTTGCCATGGAGCGCTATTGGTGGTTTGCGCTTCAATGATCTTTTCTCGGTGCAGCATGGCAGTGTCAACCGAACTGCTTCTGCAGACGAATGCATCGTGCAGACGTTGAATGGTCAGACTTTCTTCGCCCGCATGGTGCAGGCTACGTCGGAGCGGCGCCGTCAAGTCGTTAGTCCTACACCTCTTAGCCAACAAAGAAACGTAAAAGATCTTCCGCGCCATCCTCATGAAATTCTGGATGATTTGCAGAAGGATCATATTGTAGGCCCTATTTCACGACGCAAACCTCATGCCGGAGCGCTGCTCACAGCTTCTGACGAGCGGGATGATAGCGGGGAAGCTGTGCTCATTGTGGTCCAGGGTGAGGTGCGTTGTTTCACTTCCTTTGAGGGCAAGGAACTGACCCTGTTTTCGCTTGGGCCGGGCGACGCCATGATCTTGCGCGATCACCTGCAAATGGAAATGCGAACGGAAGGCGAAGTTTATATCTTGCGTCACAAGGAATTTGAAACCGCGCTTGGTATGAGTACCGAGTTTGCCCTGTCCGTCATTCCAGTTGTTGAGCATCTGCTCAGAAAGTCCATCGAACTGATAGAGGACATGGTCTTTCATAGCGTCAAGTTCAGGCTTGTGCGGATGGTGGTCGATCGCGTCGATAAATCCGGGCGCCCGACTGCGCGCGGAATTTCGGTTCAGATGCAGTCGAATGGTGAAGAAATCGCGATGCGCCTTGGTGTGACCCGACAAACGGTTTCAACTGCCATCGCAGGACTGATCCGCGACGGTTATGTTGAAAGGCTTGGCTCAAAAGAGTTCCTCGTCAGGGATCTTGGCAAGCTCAAAGCCCTTCTGGACAAGAAATAGATACCTCTTTCTCAAGCCTTCTCGAAAAATCTCGAAAAGACTTCTGGCGAGACCTAAAAGCCTGTTGTGACATCGGCCTTGATTGTTGACCGATCTGTCAAGGCAGGGCATGCGACATGACGAAACTGCCTCCGTGCGCCCTTTCGCTCGCGGCGCAGGTTCAGCTTTGAAAGGATATGAATATGTGTGGCACCTGTGGCTGTTCCGATCCGAACTCTGCGGTTTCAATGATTGATCCTGAAACTGGTGAAGCGTCCCTTCTGCGGTCAGATCATGATCACCATCATCACGACCATACCCATCACCACCATCATCATGCGCACAATGCTCATGGTCACAGTCATCATCATGACCACGACCATAGTCATGAACACAGCGGACGTATCATTTCTGTGGAGCAGGCAATTCTGGCGGAAAATGATCGTCTGGCCCAGCGCAATCGCGGCTGGTTTGAAGGGCGCGGTGTGCTTGCGCTCAATCTGGTTAGTTCACCCGGAGCGGGAAAGACGACATTGCTAGAAAAGACCATCGAGACCTTATCCCCCACTGTGGAACTGACAGTGATCGAAGGCGACCAGATGACAACCAATGACGCTGACAGGATACGCGCAGCCGGAGCCAGCGCCCTGCAAATCAATACAGGGGCCGGCTGTCATCTGGAGGCAGACATGATAGCCGCCGCGACGAAAAAACTAAATCCTGCACCGGGTTCGATCGTGATGATCGAAAATGTCGGCAATCTGGTATGTCCTGCCATGTTCGATCTGGGGGAGCATATGAAGATCGCGATTGTTTCAACAACCGAGGGCGACGATAAACCGGTGAAATATCCCTACATGTTCAGTGCCTCAGAAGTGGTGATTGTCAACAAGATCGATCTTGCGCCTTACGTGGATTTTGATGAAGAGCGGATTTCCGCAAATATCCGCAAAGTCAATCCGCAGGCCCGTATCTTTATGCTGTCGGCTCGCACAGGAGAGGGAATGGCTGAGTGGATCGATTTTCTCAAAGAATTGAAAAGGGACATGTCTGTAGCTGGTTAGGCTTGGGCCCTGGAGCTCTTGCTATGAGGTGTTGGAGGAAGGCTGGTTATGTTGGCACTATCGCTCATCATTCGCGGTCAGGTGCAGGGGGTGGGGTTTCGGCCCACCGTCTGGCGCTTGGCGCGTGAGTATGGCTTGACGGGCGATGTTAAGAATACAGGCGAAGGCGTAGAGGTTCGGGTTTGGGGGGAGATGGCTGAAAGGTTCGAGGCCATTCTCAAGGCCAATCTGCCCGGGCTTGCACGGATCGACAGCATTGCTCGGCATTCTCTGTCGGGAGCCGCTCCTCAAAGCTTTGAAATCGTGAACAGTCAGGAGGGAAGCGTAACGCAGTTGGCGGTTACGCCAGACATGGCAACCTGTCCGGATTGCCTCGATGAAATCCAGGATCCCTTTGATCGTCGCTATCGCTATCCTTTCAACAATTGCACCAACTGCGGACCGCGTTTCACCATTGTTCAATCCGGCCCCTATGATCGGGCCAGAACCACCATGGCGCCCTTTGTCATGTGCGAGGATTGTGCGGGCGAATTCGCAAACCCCGCCGACCGACGCTTTCATGCCCAGCCTGTAGCCTGCCCACACTGTGGCCCGACGGTCTGGATCGAAGATTTGAAAAGCGGAGCGCGGGTCGAAGCCGATGATAGCCCTCGGTTGCTGGCTGATCTGATTCTTGCGGGTCATGTCGTAGCCATCCGTGGACTTGGTGGCGTGCATCTGGCCTGTGACGCGACCAATGCCAAAACGGTCGAAGCGTTGCGTATACGCAAGAGACGCAAGGCCAAGGCCTTTGCGATGATGGCACGGGATCTGAAGGTCATTGGGCGGTATGTGGCTATTTCCACTGTGGAAGCAGCGGTGCTCACCAGCCCGGCTGCGCCTATTTTGTTGCTCTACGGACAAGGGGAAACATTGCCGGAGGCCGTGGCTCCCGGTCTTTCACGCCTTGGTTTCATGTTGCCCCATACGCCCCTGCATCATCTGATGTTCGAGTATCTGGATCGGCCTCTTATCATGACTTCGGGGAATATCTCGGGGCATCCCCAATGCACAACCAATGAGGAGATCCGCGACAAGCTTTCGGCTATTGCCGACTTCGCCCTGATGCATGATCGGGAGATCGCGAACCGGATTGACGACAGTGTGGTGGCGGTAGACTTGGGTGAGGCGCGCATTCTGCGCAGGGCACGGGGATATGCGCCGCAGGCCATAACTCTGCCGGATGATTTTCCTCAGGAACCTTGCATTTTGGCGATGGGGTCGGAACTGAAAAACACTTTCTGTCTCACTCAAAAAGGGCAGGCAATCCTCAGTCAGCATATGGGCGATCTGGAAGATGCGGCCACCAACGAAGAGCAGAGGCACAATCTAGCTCTGTTCAGCGCCCTTTTTCACCATCATGCGGAGCACCTTATTGTTGATGCGCATCCTGATTATCTTTCCACCCGATTTGGCTATGAGATTGCTAAAGGACGGCCCGTTGCGGAGGTGCAGCATCATCATGCGCACATTGCGTCCTGTATGGCCGAGAATGGGGTAAGACTGGCAGATGGACCAATTTTGGGGCTGGCTCTGGATGGCTCTGGCTTGGGATATGATGGCACCATATGGGGGGGCGAATTTCTTCTGGCCGATTACCAAAGCTATCGACGTCTGGCTCACATCAAACCGGTGCCTTTGCCTGGTGGAGCAGCGGCTGTGCGCGAACCCTGGCGCAATGCGTATGCGCATGTGGTTTCCAGCATGGGCTGGCCTCAATTTGCTGACCGCTTTGGCAATCTTGATTTGGTGGAGCGCTTTGGTGCGCAACCGTTGGCTACGCTGGATGCAATGATGCGCGAGGGCATCAACGCACCATTGAGTTCCTCTTGTGGACGCCTGTTTGATGCGGCAGCAGCTCTTTGCGGCGTTGCATGGGGGCGGCAGAGCTTTGAGGGCGAGGCGGCCATGCTGTTTGAAGCGGTAATCGATCGCCAATGTTTGAAAGCCGAGGAGAGGGCAGCCTACCCATTTGTCGTTCGGGCGGGAAGCCCTTTGCAGCTTGATCCTGCTCCAGCGCTAGAGGCTATGCTTGAAGATAGACTGAAAGGCGCTTCTTCGGGATTGCTGTCAGCGCGTTTTCATCTTGGGTTGGCTGAAGCTTTGGCAAGGCTGACATTGATATTGGCGCATCAGCAGAGGATCAATATCGTCGCTTTGTCCGGTGGCTGCTTCCAGAATGCGACACTGTTTGCTCTTTTGCATGATCGTCTGGCAAATGAGGGGCTTCATATTCTGAGCCACAGCAAGGTGCCTTGTAATGATGGGGGATTGTCTTTGGGGCAGGCCGCTATTGGTTTGGCACGTGGCCTGAACCTGATGAGTGGGTGAAAGTTGGCTTCAGTCTTGCGCTGGTCTGGCGAGACTGACTTGAGAGAAGAAAGGGTGCGAGATGTGTTTGGGAATTCCTGGACAGATCGTTGGGATCACTGATCCAGAACGAAAACTGGCGATGGTGGATATTTCCGGCGTACGCCGCGAGGTCAATGTCACTTGCGTAGCGATGAACAACGCTCTGGAAGATCTTGTTGGTCAATGGACGCTCATCCATGTGGGGTTCGCCATGAGCCTGATTGACGAAGCAGAGGCCGCCCTGACCCTCAAGGCTCTGCATGAGCTGGATGAGGTTTCCGACACGCTGGAAAGCATTGAAGAAACAAAGACCATGCTGGGGGCGGAAACTCAGTCGGGGCAGGGACCTTCGTAATGAAATATGTGACTGAATTTCGCGATCCCACAGCAGCAAAGAGCCTTCTTGGCGCGATCAGCAAAACCATTGACCAGATTGGGGCTACGGCAGAAGAACCTGTGCGCCTGATGGAAATCTGTGGCGGACACACCCATGCAATTTTCCGCTATGGGCTGGATCGTCTCACCCCTCAAGGGCTGGAATTCATTCACGGGCCGGGCTGCCCAGTCTGTGTGCTGCCCATGAAAAGGGTGGATGAATGCGTGGAGATCGCCATGAAGCCGGGAGTGATCTTTACCACCTTTGGTGATGCCATGCGGGTGCCCGGACGCAAGAAATCGCTTCTTGATGCGAAATCTGAAGGGGCAGATGTGCGCATGGTCTATTCCCCACTCGATGCGCTGGAATTGGCGCGGACCAATCCTGATCGGGAAGTCGTGTTTTTCGGTCTCGGTTTTGAGACGACGACGCCGTCTACAGCCTTGACAATTTTGCAGGCGGCGGAGGAAGGGATCTCCAATTTTTCACTTTTTTGCAATCATATAACAGTGACCCCGCCTCTCAGGCTGTTGCTGGAAGATCCGGAAATGAAGCTTGATGGCTTTATCGGGCCTGGACATGTTTCCATGGTTATTGGCACTCGTCCGTATGACTTTATTGCGCGTGATTATGGCAAGCCGTTGGTCGTGGCCGGGTTCGAGCCGCTTGATCTCTTGCAGTCGATACTTATGGTGCTCAGGCAGCTGGCCGAAGGGCGTGCCGAAATCGAAAACCAATACGCACGGATCGTGCCTGCGGAAGGCAATCCGGCCTCTTTGGCTGCGATTTCACAAGTCTATGAACCGCGTCCGACCTTTGAGTGGCGCGGTCTTGGTGAAATTGACAGGTCCGGCCTGCGCATTCGCAAGGCTTATGCCTCCTATGACGCAGAGCGTAAATTCGACGTCGGCTATGGATCGTCCAAACCGCATCAACCGGATATGGAGAGCTTTGCCTGTGGTGCGGTGATGATGGGGCGAATGAAGCCTTTCGTTTGTCCGGAATTTGGCAAAGGCTGTACGCCGGAACATCCTCTTGGGGCGCTGATGGTTTCATCTGAAGGGGCTTGTGCAGCCTATTATCAATATGCCGATACGAGGCCGGAGGGTGTAGAATGAATGAGATGAGCAAGCTTACTGCGGGGCGGATATCTCTTGCGCATGGTGGCGGCGGCAAGGCCATGCATGATCTGATCAACCAGATTTTTACGGCACGCTTCAAGCCGCAAAGCCGAGAGGATCAGGCCCGCCTTAAGCATCCGGCATTGTTAGAGCCGGGCGCGCAACTGGCCTTTACCACTGACAGCTTTGTTGTTTCTCCGTTGGAATTTCCCGGTGGTGATATCGGCAAGATCTCGGTGTGCGGTACGGTCAACGATCTAGCCGTGGGAGGAGCTCAACCTCTCTGGTTATCGGCTGGCTTTATCCTTGAGGAAGGCTTTGATATTGCGACCTTGATGCGCATCGTTGAGAGCATGGTCTGCACCGCTGAAGAAGCCGGGGTATCAATCGTTACGGGTGATACCAAGGTGGTCGACAAAGGCAAAGGGGACGGTGTTTTTATTAATACGTCAGGGGTTGGTGTGATCCCTCCGGGAAGGGAATTGCTTGCTTCTTCAGTCAAGGCGGGTGACGTGGCCATTGTCAATCATCGGCTTGGCGACCATGGCGCTGCGATTTTGGCAGCGCGGGGCGATCTTGCCCTATCGGCTTCCATTGCCAGTGATTGCCAACCACTCAATGGCCTCATGGAAGCGGTGCTACGGGTTGCTCCTCATGTTAGGGCGGCGCGAGACGCGACCAGAGGTGGGCTTGCTTCATCTCTTAATGAAATCGCTCAAGAGGCTGGTGTAGGGATCGAGATCGAGGAAAAACTTTTGCCGATTCATTCTGAGGTGCGTGGTGTTTCCGAAATTCTCGGGCTTGACCCTCTTTATCTGGCCAACGAGGGCACCTTGGTTCTGTTTGTGCCCGAAGCTGAAGCCGAAGCCGCGCTAGGTGCAATGAAAGCTACATCTGCGGGACATCAATCGGCGATCATAGGACGTGCCGTGGAGGACCATCCGAAACGCGTCATCATGCAAACGTTGTTTGGGGGCGGGCGGATTGTTGATATGCTGGTTGGAGAACAACTGCCACGCATTTGTTGAGGCTATATACCAGATTTGCTCCATAGAATAACCGTTAACTGTAGATGCGGATAAAACCAATCGTCATTCCAAATGCTTCGGCAGGGGGCGCACGATTAGTTTATGGAATGTGCGCCCCGTTAGCGCGTATTGGGCCAAATAGGTTGATTTTCTAAGAGATAGATTTTGTCTCATTGTAACCCAATAGGGAAGGTATGAGGTGAACATCAGGTAATGGGCTCAGTTCTTGAGGGAAGATCGTCAAAGACATGAAGCATTCTCGTGGTATTACATATCAAACAGGAGACACAGGGCAAAACTGAATGGTGGCATAAAACCTTGAAAAACCGGTTTTTACTTGAAAATATCACACCTGCTTACGTCTACTTTGGCCGAGACTAAGCCATTCTGAACCAAAGAGAAATCATCAAACAAAACGCTCACAACAAGGCGCTTGCTTCACCGCAAAACAGCCGCATAATATCCGTAACCAGATGAGAAGAACTCTCTCTTATGTTTGAACCCGCTTGGTTCCAATATCTTTGATGACAAATAAGCTTACTAGTGGCTGCTCATTTGATGCGGCGCAGGCGTTGCATTGTACGATGCCGTCATTGGCCTTACGTATGCTGTCTTTATAACAGTTAAAGCCTTCTTTCTTTTGTACAGTTTTCATTGAGCCCTCGCTTTGCATTATCTCGAAACCCCATCATTTTCCGACCTCCGCAAACGGTCTCTCCAACTGGCCTGATCTGGCCGAAGAACGGCTTATGCCTCGATTGCTTAGGCCGCAATGGTTCGGATTGGCTTTCTTCCCCTGTCGGCGAGCCGACATTCCTCGCGAAACAACAAAGCCACGCCTCTCCATCCTCCGCTGTGCTTCGGTCGCAAGGATGCGGCAGCAATCGTCTTCGGCCTTTTGATCGCCATCGAGACCGCATGGTGCGGGATCGGAAACAAAATGGAGATTTAAAATGGCTACCATCGGCACCTTCAAGAAGAACGGCACCAACGAATATACCGGTGAAATCGTCACTCTCAGCGTCCAGGCAAAAGGCGTCCGCATCATCCCCGACATTCGCGCAACTGCTGAAAACGCTCCCAGCCACCGTGTCCTAGTCGGCCGTGCCGAAATCGGGGCTGCCTGGTCCAAGCGATCCAGCGAAGGTCGTGACTATCTTGGCCTCAAACTGGATGATCCCAGCTTCACAGCTCCGATCTATGCCAACCTCTTCGACGATGAAGATGGTGAGAGCTACATCCTGATCTGGTCCCGTCCCAATGGGCACCGTAGCGAATGAAATCGCAAAGGCTCCGGCAATCGCCGGAGCCTTCTTCATGCCTTCTCGAGTTGGTCCCTCACAAGCTTGACGCGCGTGCCAATGATCTTCCTGACGGTCTTAAGGGCCGGATGAAACAGGTCTTCGGCTTGCAGCTCGACGAGCAGAGCATCGGCTTCTTCTTCAATCCTGTTGGCCATTGTCGCTAGTTCGGTGCGGAGCACTCTCTGTGCAGCCTTGGTTTGCGAGGTGAGCGCGTACCATTGTTCAAGCGTGATTGTGTCAGCAAGACCACGGCCGCCAATCTGCATGGCTAGCTTCTTGGTGAGACGTGGATAGGCCGCAGTGCAGACCACGTCATAGAGGGGGGCCAGATCCGGTGTGCTGGCGTGATAGAGCAAAGAGAAATTCTTGGCATGGGCATCTGCGTTTCCGACCATATAATGAAACATCACCATGCGCTGGAACGCGAGCCTGTCAGCGGCAGGGCGACGCGTGTGTTTCTGGATCAAGCCTGCAGACTGTGCAATCCCTGGTCCGCCTTCTTCTTCATATTTGAGTTCGGGCGGCACGCTGAGAGCCTGACAGAAGTCTTCCTGATGCAGCTTGGCAATGGAGCCGTCCGCTTGCTGAATGCGGTCATAGCGCTCCACTAGAATGAAGTCAGTGTTTCCTGCTGACGATTTGATGACATGTGGAGCCTGAAGCCCGACGCGGTTTGCGAGGCGCATGCAGAAGAGTTCATTCTCAACCGTACCGTCCAGCCCTTCAATGAAGGGCTTGAGGATATGGGTTGTCGGCTTGCCGGCTCTGGGGAGCGAGATTTGACCGTCCATCACGCACACCGCCAGCTTGTCCTGTGCTCCGGCAAGAGACAGGCGCACACCTTCCTCACCACCGAGCAAGGGGCGATCCCGCAACAGATCAAGGATCTGGCTCAGGCGCTTCTCGTCCAGTGGTTCAATATCCTGAGAGTTGAAATCCGGGGGAGCAGATCCCTGTGGCAAGAGCGAGAGGGCACCAGCACATTCACCACCGATGATTTCCAGTAGCCCAAAGGCATTTTGCTGCGAGACACCAAGAGCGGCAGCGAGTCTTTTGCGCGCGCGCTCATCTGGTAGCAGTCCGGAAAAGAAAGGTCGGGCTACCGCATCAGGGCAGGGGACCTCTTGCAGGGGCATTGAGACTGAAAGAGCGGCTCCGTTGGAAGACAGGTAGTCAGGATCATAGAAGAAGCAGAGTTGCCCATCATCCATCTGAATTAGGGAACCTGCCAAACTCTCGCGCAAATAGACATCAAGAGAGCGGCTCATGCTTCATTGTCCCGGTTGTTGACCGTGAAGGTAAGGCCAAGGGTCTGCATAACTGTGAGAGCCAGTCCCACTTGGCAACTCTCCTTGCCATGCTCCAGCTCACGCACAAAGCGCACGCCTACCCCCGATAGGGCTGCCAGTTGTTCCTGTGTCAGCGCCTGCCGTTTGCGCTCTTCCCGAATGAGCGCTCCAAGATCTTGAGAATTATCGATGTTGGCCATGATCATCCCTTTCGGGACGAATTTAGCACAACTCAGTTAAAAATGCACGAAAAAGACCCGAACGGGACGAACGGTGCCATAGGAATGATGATGTGGCTGAAAACATCCCGAACGGGATGATTGATGGGGAGCGTCTCTGTTCAAGCTGTCTCGCAAATATATCTGGAGATGTCTGGTCCGAGCATGCTCTTCAAAAGCTCGGAATCTAGGCGTCAATCTGAGGTCATCATTTGATAGATCCTAGCAGCAACTTTGTCAGCTGCAGCAATCAGGACTGCATCCAGATGATGGATATAGCGGCTTGTGACAGTCGCGGCAGAATGGCCAAGCATTGCTGCGATGGTCAATTCAGAATAGCCAAGGTCTCCGGCCGTTGAGGCGAAAGAGTGCCTCAAAGTGTGTGGGCTCACGTCTGTGAAACCTGCTCGTTTCTTGATGCGCATCCAACCACCGGGCAATCCGCCGAAAATCTGACCTGTTCGGGCAGGTGTCAGGACATAAGGCCAGTCTTCTTCGCGTTCAATAGCTTCTATGTGGTCTAGCAAAGCCCGTCCTGCAGGCCGAACGGATGACCCTTCCTTACTGTCCAGTAGCCTTAGGCAGCCTTCATTCGATTGTACTTCATCCCACTTCAGGTTCGTGATCTCACCAGAACGGCAACCGCTCAATGCCAGGAGCCAGATGCAGTCGATTAGTTGATGGAGCTCACCTTCGGCCTTTGCTTCTTCGAGGGCTTTTCCGAGTGATCTATATTCCGAGGGTGACAGGCGGCGAGTTCTAATCTTGTCTGCTGGACGCTTGACGCCAATTGATGGGCTGACATCGATAATGCCTTCCGAAACTGCGAAAGCTAGGATGCCTCCGAGCAAGCCGGCAGACCGAGAGGCAGCACCGGGTCCTCCTTTGACAATTGACTTGCCTCGAGGTTTTTGTGTTCTGGCTGTTCGAACCGTTCTCCCTGCTACCACTTCTCGGATGAAACGATTGATGTCTGGTTTGGTGAGATCGGACACCCTCTTTGAACCGAGTAGGGGAATGATATGGTTGGCTATATGCCCTCGGTCTGTGCTGAGAGTGCTTTCTTTCTTGGGACGATTGCTTTTTCCCATGATCAGCCCTTTGTCGGCAGCTTCAAGATAAGCCTCGCAAAGCTCCTTGACCGTCATGGTTTTTCTTCTCTGAACTGCTCGATCCTCTACAGGGTCCTCTCCTGTTGTCACTATAGCGAGCTTGCGTGCTTCTTCGGCTGTGATGGTTCCGTGACGCCCTATTGTCATACGCCTGCGACGGTTGTGCGTATTGCGATAGTCGACAAAATAGGTGCGGGTGCCGCTGGGCATGATGAAGACCCCAAATCCTTTGAGATCGCTGCACCAGACGGTGTACTGAGAGGCTTTAGGTTTTGCCGCGTCGACGACGGACTTGGTCAGTCTAGGCATGGGTTCTAACCTCCAAAAAACTCACCAAAAACTCACCACGAAATGGAAAGCTGTAGCGAAGGTTAGGATATCTTCGGGTTAACTGAAGTCAATAAAGATAAAGTCATTTCAGATGGTTAGGCGGAAATTTCGCATTCTTAGGACACTGTGGCGAAGCGTCGAAAAGACCCTTTGGGGTTATTCGGGAGGCAGGGGCCGGAGGTTCGAATCCTCTCACTCCGACCAACCTTTTCAATAGGTTAGGTCTTTCCCGTTTTTCCCTCGCCCATGAAACGGCCTAAAGCGCTATGTTGGATTAACGCTTTTACCCTTCCCATGCACTGACCGCTGACTCCTGAAAATCAGGATGATCATGACGATAGATAAGCTGAACTGACTCTAGCGACGTTGCGAAACAACCAGTTCCAAGCTTGGATGAAAAGCTCGGGCTATGAGAGTGCCGGTATGTGTCGCATAGACAACGTGCTGAGCAGGTATGCTGCGGTCCAGTGCTGTATGGGCTTTGTGGTTCTGCCTTGCTATCTAGCTGATGCAGCTCCGGACCTTACGGATCTCTATATCATGCAGGATGTGCGCACTGCTGTGTCAGGCAGGCAATCTGTCTGGCGAGTGCCAGCACTGCGTGGGAGGGAGCTTGGTTCCGCTTGCGCAGAACTGTAGCAACACGCGGGGGCTTTGCAAATCTGCCTTGGATGATCTCCAGATCATCCGTGATCTGTCGCCTGCCGACGAGAGATATACCGAGGCCCGATCTGAGGGACGACATGATGCCTGACACGCTCGCGCATTTAAGGACGATCGATAAGCCATGTGGCGGTTGCGGCGCAGTCTCCATGGCCCATCGGCGATAGAAGCATCGGTTATCGAAGGCGAGAAACGGGATCGGCCGATCAAAGTCAAGAATAAGATCGCGCGACTTTGCCCAGACGAGGTCGTCCTCGGACAGCAGGATATCATCGCGGCGACACTCATCGGAAAATAGCTGAAAGACCCCGACATCCAGAACGCCCCGATGCAACTGTTCGGCAATGACCAGACTTTGGGCAACATCGGTGTAGACGGAGACATCAGGCTGAAGTCTTGCGAAACGTCCAAGGACTGGCACCAGCGTCCCGTGAGACATTTCCTCGGTTATTCCAAGCCGCACCACCCCGCTCAGCACTTCTGTGCCTAAGCTGGTGATGGCCTCATCGTTGAGGGAGAGAATCCGGCGAGCGTATGTCAACAGCTGTTCGCCTTCCTCGGTGAAAACGGGCTGTCCGCTTTGACGTGTGAGAAGTTGGCAGCCAAGCCCTTTTTCCAACCGACGGATCTTGTGTGATACGGCGGATTGGGACAGCGCCAGCTGACGCGCCGCGCGAGATACGCCTCCATGGTCCCTGATCGCACATAGCG